>NZ_VLNU01000002.1 GCF_009765165.1 Lysobacter panacisoli | reverse complement strand
AGCGCCAATGCCATGCGGTACATCACCAGCAGTGCGCCGCCCGTCAGCGCCGGCCCAATCGTGCCGACGCCGGCCAGCCATTGAGCCCGATCCTTGTCCGTCTCCAGATTCTGACTGCCGCCGTGGAGGTTCAGGGCGTCGAGGGCGACCATCGCCGCTTCCATCTTCGCCAGGCTCGCGTTGATCATGTCCTCGGCACGCTTGTTTTCACCCGTCAATGCCCCGGTGATCTCGCCCGGCAGTTCGTTCACCAGCAGGCTGTACACGTCACCGTTGCCGATGGTCAGCGTCAGCGCCAACGTGACGATGAAGGCGACGCGGCCTGCATCCACCATGCCTTCCATCGCGTTGTGAACCCGCCCCTGCAGGACGCGATAGCCGTACCACAGCAGCCACAGGACCACGATCACCGCTGTGCTTCCGCCTACCCAGCGCATCATTTCGTGGAGCGTGTTGTCGCGGAACGTATCGATTTCCTGATGCAGGAACTCGAAGATGACCTTGTAGTAGAGCCATTGCGCCGCTCCTTCCCATTGCACCTGCTGCAGCAGCCCGTTGCCGAACTCCATGCGATGACGTTCCTCTGCCGACCCGGTATCACGCAAGGCGGCGCTGCATTCCTACGGCTTGCGTCGTGCACGCGAACGAGCGCCCTGCGGCAGGACATAGCATCGCGCCGCGATGCCGCTATTGGCAGCTTCGCCGGATGTAAGCTGGCAGAAGAAGTCGCAGAGACGACTTGCAGTTTGGCCGCAACTGCAATGACCTCATCAAGTCGATGCGCGCCCGCAGAGCTCGGTAGCGAGAGCCGGAGGCCTCAATCTGGTCGCCAACGGGCTTGCCGTTGATTTCCCTGCAGCGGCTACATCTCGGGCGTGGACTCCGCGATGGTTTCGATGGCCGCGTCCGCGTCCCGCGGGTGTTCGTGACTGTTCGCCGGGCCGCCTGCGCAACGGTCGATGTAGCTCCCGGACTTGGCGTCGATGATTTCCAGACACGGATCGACCGCCTGTGTCGCCGACTGCTGCGATACCGGCGCGGCGACTACAGGCGAAGCGGCGGGCGATCGCTGCGGAGCCGCAGCCGATGGCTGCAGCACTCCCACGATGTATCGCGTCATCACGAAATACATCACCACCATGAACGCTGCGAACAACGCGAAGGCGAGCAGCTTCATGGCGACCAGCGTCGCGAAACTACGCGTCGCGTTATGCGGATACCGGCCACTCCCGCCGTGGCGAATGCGATCTTCCGCCGCGGATAGCAGGCGCTCGCCGATTCGCCGCGCGAAGGCCGGACCCGGTCCGTCGTTCGCACCAATGCGGATGGAATCGAACGCCGATGCCGGTTCACGGATGGGACCGAGCATCGCGCGCAGGTCGTCGCCGTCGATGAGCTGGACATGCCCCAACCGTTGCGCCGCCTCGATGGCAGCTTTGGTGAACTCACCGCTCGTCGCCAGGATCGCGCCCGTCGCACCGTGGTTGACCATCAAGCCAAGCAGCTCGTGCACCGCGTTGTGCGGCACCTTCATCGCGTTCCAGTGCTTGCACTGCACCACGATGAACTGCTCGCCGCGACGCAGCTTGAGATCGATGCCGCCATCGAAGCGCGCACCAGTTCCACCGGTGCCGACGTGCTCGACCTCGTATCCCTCGCTGCGGTAATACGCTGCCAGCAGCGTCTCCAGGTGGTCCCAGCCGACGCGCGTGAGCGCATCGTCGCGGCGATGGGTAACGCGTTTGAGTCCGTTCATTCCGACGGCCAATGCTCGGCGTTGAAGATCGTGACGTGCGGCGACGTGTCGAAGCCGGGTTGCTTGTCGGACAGATGGAGGTGGCTGTATTCCGCCCCCATGCGGTCCATCTCGTCCGCAGCCGCGAGCAGGAACGCCGCCATCCGCCTTGCTTCCGTCGGAGTGGCCGAGATGGAGATCTCCGCCAACACTTTGGTAACAATCTGTTCGGATGGAAGCGCTACTTCGGGATAGCCGCTTATACGCATGGTGCCCTCAATATCTGTGGAAAGCGCATCTACCGGCCCTCGAACTTCCACTCATGCGCCTTGTAATGCCACCCAAGACATTCCGCTGATGGCCAGTGGCGCCGGTCCTTGGGCATGAAGGCTTTCTTGCCATGAAGGGCCGTCGACACCTGGGTGTCCGCATTGGAGTACTTCCCGTCCCTGCCCTTCGGATCGATATAGAACACGGTGTGATCTGGCGCGATGGTGATGTAGCCCCAATCGAACAACCGATGATGCGTTGCGCAAAGCAGGAGACCGTTGCACGTGGCCATTCGCTGCGCGGGACTGCAGTCGTTCCACTCGATCAGATGGGATGCCTGAAGCGCGTCTTCGAAGGTCAATCCACAGATGGCGCATCGCCCCTGGTACGCGAGCAGCAGCGCTTTCCGGAAGATCGATTGCGCCGTGCCCCGCACCTTGACCTGCGCGTAGATGTCTTCGGCTTTCCCGGGATCGGCATCCAGCTCTGCGGCGAGCTCTTCTTCGGTTTCGCCCTTGGATGCGTAGAGGAACGGGTTTTCGCTCTCATTCCACGGGTGGTTGCGGACCTTCCGCAATCCTTCGGGCAGGTCTGTCGCATCCCAGGCGATGAACCCATAGCTGGGGGTTCTGTCCTGCGCATTCACGACGAGGATCGTCAGTGGCGGAAGCTTCTGGTCGAGGCAATAGGCCTGGATGACACCCAGCACATAGCGAAGCGCGCGGTGATGCACATTGATCGCTTCGCCCAGCTCCCCGTAGGTGATCAGTCCGTCCTTCTTCGCCGCTACCGCCGTAAGCACCTTCCAGGCCCGGTACGCACGCTCTTCCTGATTGACAGCCATCCACTCCCCCAAGTGTTCGATGAGACCGCCCCGGGATGGTAGCCGAGGGACGGCCAATCGTCCTTGCGGTTGCCGCGTGCTTGTCGCGTCAGGAACCCTTCCGCGCCGGCTCCGCCTCAGCGCCGATCCAGATGCAGGTGTAGACGCAGACGCGGCCGAGTTGCAGGTCGCTGCCGTCGTCGGCGGGGCATTCGCCTTCGCTTTCGAGGAAGCAGATGCGGTCGCCGTCGACGCGGTAGCCGGGGCAGTCGTCGCAGTCGCCACCGCCGCCGGGGTTGTCGTTGCGGCGCGCGGTGACGGTGTCCGGCGTGACGCGCACGTCGTTGCGGCCGGTGCGTGCCTGCCAGGCGCGGACGTCGGCCGCGAGTTGTTGCAGCTCGGCCTTGCGTGCGGGTGCGAGCACGGGCTTCTGCACGGCGTCGCGCTTGAAGGCCTCCGCGCGTTGCACGAGCGCCATGCGCTGGCTGTCGGCTTCAGCCGCCGACGGGCCCTTGGGTTTGCAGCCTACGAGACTGGCGGCGACTGCCACGGCCACCACGGCCGTCAGGAAACGTACGTCCATGCGAACCTCCGACCCGGCGGGAAGCGCCCTCCGTCACAGGCAAGCCAACGGTGGGCGCGCGGGCGGGCGGACAGTCCCGGGCATGGCGCGGGCGGCCTTACGGCGGCCCGCACGAGAGGGCGCGGGCCGGTAGCGGCTCAGGTGGGTTCGGCGCCATCGTCCACCACGACGGACAACGCGTCGTCCAGGTGATGGGCGACGCGGTCGAAGAGTTCGGCCAGGGCGTCGGGGCTGACGAAGACGGTTTCCGGCGCGTCGCCGCGCGGTTCGGTGAGCTGCGCGAGCAGGCGCAACTGGTCGCGCGTGCGGACGAGCGATTCGTGGGCAGAGTGAGGCAACACGACGCCGCGGAACGCGGCGGGGATGGAGCGGGCTTCCTTTCGCATGTGGGATCTCCCAGTGGACGGCCGCTTGCGCTGCGGACGCAGCGCAAGGTGTCGGGAGGTTAGAAGCCGCACAAAGCCGGTGGGCGTATTCCCTCTTGCGAGGTGTTGTATTAGCCGCCCTCCCGACGCGGAACTGCACGCGCCGGATCACGCCCGATGCATGGGCATGAAAAACCCGCCGGTGTTCGGTGGCGGGTTACCGCTTTGTGCGGAGCTTCTACACTCCTTGGGAGGGAGTTTGCTGATGGTGATTGCGCGTGAGCAATAAGCTTTTGTCGCGACGACATGCAGCGAAACGCCACAAGATCGTGCATCGACTCCGACCTACAGAAAACCACGCCCTCCAGGGGCCAACGGGTTACGCGCACCAAACACAATATGCAAGAAGTTTCCCGAGTCAATGGCGGAACACTTCTTTATGTCGGCCAGATATCCAGCCTCATGCATGTGCAACGCATGCAGCGTTGCACCGATTGTTGTTGGCGCTTTTCTCGAGAGCGCATACCTAATAACCGCTGCCACTAGCGTGTCGAAGTAACCATGCAAATTCTCCACCAATGTCGGCAAATGCGGGAGGCTTTGCGCATTGTGGATGATCCCGTTGCGAGCACTGTAGATCCGCTGAATCTGCCACCCGACCCACTTCCTACGGCTCTCCAGAACCGCGTGCAAGTTGTTTGCACTTGCAAACTTACCTATCACCTCTTGTGCTCGCAGAGTTAGCAATGGCGAACCACTTAACTGCGCCAAAAGCTCTTTGCGTTCATTACCCTTGTCAACACAACAAAGAATAGAAGCGCACTTGGAAAGATACGAATCCCCCACTCCATTCGCCTCGATGTAGTGAACAACACTCTCATCGAACGCGCGGAATGACTCAGAAAGATAGTGAACGTGCTTCTCGATGTACGTAAGCGTCAAAGCAGGCAACACCATGTCCATAAAGAAGACAATTCGATCCTGGTCTCCAATCGGGGCAGGCGCAAATCCTTCAATTCCCGCCCAAAGATCCAGCAATTGGTTCTCGGGCGTTGTTGCCTCAATGGCCACTCGGTGATACTCGAGCAAGTTGAATACAGTCGCCTTCGACGGCGGCGACAAGAATCCACCTATGAGAATTTCGGTGAGATCCGACGCGCTGATTTTCGTTACAGCGAAGCGGCCATTGTTTCCAAGATGCATTGGGGAGTCAGGGCGGCGAATCAATGATCGCTTCAACGCCCCAGCCTCATACACAAGACAAGACTCAGACCATCTTGGACCGTACTCGTGATGCTGGAATCTGTAGAGATTAACAATGAACTGAAGACGCCTCTCAGCCGCCTTCCGAGCACTCACCTCATCAAATGCTTTGACGCCATCGATCTTCACGTACATAGGAAGGTCGTTGTCTTTCGACAGAAAAGCAGTCGACCTGCTGTCAGTCGGACAACCTGTTGGCGCACCGGTCGATATATCGATGTCGGCACGTCGAGATATCTCTTCGACCTTATTGATGCTTTCAGAGGCCCGGAACAGGCATGTGTAAGCCTTCTCTACAGGGCTCTCGAAGATCCGGAGGAACTCGTCAAGCGCCCCTATTCCATCGATTAGCGAAGGCTCGTTTCTACTCTGGAAGAAATACCATCTCGCCTTACCATAGATGTAGTTTCGATCCCACCCCCTGTACTCCGCCTCGCTGATAAAGACGTCAGCAAGCTCTACGATTCGACGCGAGCATTTGCCGGACCCTACCTCTGTTCTGATGGAAGAGCAGATGGCCTCCCAGTAGTAGCCTTCCAGCTCTGATTGGAGCGCGCCGAGGACAAGCACTAAGCGCTTTGGGTCTGATTTCTTGCCTTCACCAATGGCTTTCCGGTATTGGGCGAGCACCCCGGAATCAATAACGCCGGTCACTGGCCCACTACCAATGCGGTAGTTGAGCTCTTCCAAGAGCGGGCTCAATGCACCTTGCTTCATGCGACCGCTGACAACCCTTCGAGCGGCACTCATGCACTCACGCGTTAGCGAGTGCAAGTTCAATGCTCGCGCCTTGAAGCTATCAACGGTGTGATCAAACAACAGCTCAATCAATGATTGAGCAAAGAGCAGTAGCGCTTCCTTTTCCGCGAAGTTGCGCCACTTCCCAACTTGAGGCCGCCAAATTCCCATCTCCCCTCCCAAGACTGCTTGACTTCACTAAGCGAATTGCATGGGCATTGCCGAGATACGCGTCCTCACCGCCGACACACCTCTCGCCCCTCACTCAACGCCGCCCCACCCGGACACTCGCGGCGTAGCTGCTTCATCAGGTCATCGCTCCGCTTGCTCGCCTGCTGCAAGTGCGAGTCCCACTTGGCGTGGAGCGCTTCGGCTTCCCGGTTCTGTTGATCCATCGGCAAGCCGGCGACGCGGGCGCGGGTGAGGCGCACGTCGGCGTCGTAGGCGGTGTGCAGGCGTCGGCTGTACGCCTCGGCGTCGAGGATCTGCCGGTGCAGGATCGCCAGTGGCGTCGCACCGGGCATGGGAGGACGTTCGAGGTATTCCGGAACGCGGATGCCGCCGGCGGTTTCGCTGCGGGCGGTGCGTTGTTGCGGCGTTGCGGCGATGACGCCGGCGCAGGGTTTGTCCTGGTAGACGGTGCGGCCGTCCACGGTGCATTTGAAGACATCGGCCCGGGCGGGCGTGGATACGGACGCGGCGATCATCAGCGCGGCGGCCACGGCGAATCCTTTCGCGATCGGATGCATGGCGCCCCCAGCGCATGTGCATGGGCCAAGGCTAACGCAGGAATCGGGGCCGGTGAAGTGTGCGGGGCGTCGCAGTCCGTGTAGAGTCGCCGGGCCGTGGGTTATCCGCAGGGCGTGGGCAACGACGGGGCCGGTCTCGGGATTTGAGACGACGGCCGTGTCGAATACGCCTCCACACGGCGCAGGGGGAGCAATACGTGTCGAAGGGAAGTTCGCCGCTCGGCGTCGGGGTCATACCCGGCCTGTACCAGTGCGTGAGGTGCCGGCACGTCTTTCGCTGGCGGCTCAACTGGCTGCTGGCGCGGCCGATATGTTGTCACGTTGCCTGTCCTTCCGGGTCATGCCGGTGGGTTGCGTTCGGCTGCCCGCGGACAAGGACGCGCAGTAGTTTCATCACTCAGGGGAAATCATGGAACAAAGCCTTACCGAGCAGATGCAGGACAAGATCACCGCTGGCCTGCGCGACGCGTTCGAATCGGTGCGTGTGTCCCGAAGCGAGTACTACCAGGCCAACCCGGACAAGATCCCGAACCAGGCCGCCATCGATGCGCTGATCCGCGCAGCCGTGACGCAGAACGCCGCGATCTCCGGTGCCTCCAGTCTGGCGCCCGGACCGTGGGGCATGTTGGCGGTGGTGCCGGAACTGATGCTGGTGATCAAGAAGCAGGTCGAGCTGATCTACGACATCGGCGCCGCGCACGGCCAGAAGGAGATGCCTACCGAGCTGTTGCTGGGCGTTTTCATCAGCGCTGCCGGTAGCAGTGCGGGCAGCCTGCTGGTCATGCACGGTGGCAAGGTGCTGGTGCGGCGCGCGTCCCTGCAGGTGATGCAGAAGATGGTCGCGCTGCTGGGCGGTCGCATCACCCAGCAGGCGCTGAAGTCCGCGGTCAGCAAGTGGCTGCCCGGCATCGGCGCGGCGGCGATGGCGGCATGGACGGGCTATCTGACCAAGCAGATCGGCGACAAGGCGCGCGAGATCTTCAAGCACGAGATCGTCAACGACCCCACCACCGCGGATATCGAACTGATCAAGCCGCTCGAACTCGCCGAGCCCGCCGGTGAGGTGACCGAGGACGAGGCCGAAGACCTGCTCGAGTTCTGCAAGCTGCAGGTGCTCATCGACCTGGCCAAGATCGACGGACGCCTCGTCGAAGCGGAACAGCGTTTCATCGACGACGCGCTGGAAAGCCCGGAGCTGAGCGCGCCGCAGCGCGAGCGCCTGCGCGCTGCGTTGTCGGGCCAGTCGGAAGCGCTGCAGGGCATCGACGTGGTCGCGGCCCGTCCCGACAGCGCGATCGCGCTGCTGTCGAACATGGTCGCCCTCGCCCGCAAGGACGAAGACTTCCACGTAACGGAAAAGCTCTACATCAAGAAGGTCGGCGGACTGCTCGGCTTCTCGTCGGCGGAAATCGACGACGTGATGCCACTGGGCTGACGCGCCCTGCCCCGGCGTCTGTCCTGACGGAAGGCGCCGGGGTTGTTCGTCCAAGCCAGCGTAGCCCGGGTATGCGAAGCGCACCCGGGGCTCTCCGCGATACGGACGATCTTCCCGGGTGCGACCCGTGGTCTTACCCGGGCTACGCTTGCTGTACGGAATTGCCTGCACTGGTGTAGACACGGCAGGTGTACAAGTCGAGGCACTTCGACGGCGATGGGTACGGTCAGCAGTGCTAAGGTTCGCTTTCACTCAAAGGGACAGCCTGCCCGCAATCGGAACCGATGGTCAGCCTCAAGCGAATCCGGGAGAGTTCAGCCGAGATCCGACGTCTCAACGAGCGGATAGGTCAAACCGTTCTGACCCGGAGCAACTCGCCGGCAGAGCGAGAAGCATGGGAACGTGCGTGCGCGGAGTTCCATCAGCGCTTTGACAGCCTGGCCTTTCCCGGTGGCCACGAGGTCCTGGATCGCATTCGCGCAGATGACCCGAGCGCGGTAGAGGCGGCGGTTTCCTTCCTCGTCGCCGACCCCTACCACTTCCGGTCCGGGTACTTGAAGGAGTACCTCTGGCGTTGGCTCCCGCACTGCAGTCTGACCTCCTCCGCTCGGACGCGACTGGAGCACGCTGCCCTCAAGTACCTCGATCGTCGTATTTCCAGAGAGTTCTGGAACATGTGCAAGGCAATGGCACTGTTGGGTCGATCGGAATTCTGGGCGACGGTTTGCGCCAAATCCCAGATAGTCGGAACACCCGAGGCATTTCGCGCCGTGTGCTTGCTCACGTATGGGGCTGATGTCCATGCTGGCGCCAGATTGCGGCGTTCGATCTATCACGGGTGGATGACGCGCAAGCCAGCGTAGCCCGGGTAAGCGAAGCGCACCCGGGGCTCTTACGCGATACGGAAGATCTTCCCGGGTGCGGCCTGCGGCCTTACCCGGGCTACGCTCCCTACCCCGGCGTCTGTCCTGACGGAAGGCGCTCGGGTTGTCCGTTCGATCCCGCCCGCGCTTAGACGCGGGCGATGAACTTGATCTCGATGAGCTGCGTCGGCAGCGCGAGGCGTGGGGTCACGAGGATCGTGCTGGCGACCTGCGGCTTGTCGGAACCGTAAGCTTGCTTGCGCACAGTGCCGGCAACCGCGAACGCGGCGTCCATGTCGGTGACGTACAGGACTTCCTCGACGACGTTGTCGAGCGTGGCGTCGAACTTGGCCAGCAGCGCTTTGGCGTTCTCATACGTCTGCCGCATCTGGATCTCCATGTTGCCGTGATCGACGATGCGGCCCTTCTCGTCCAGCGACGGCGCGCCGACGATGTTGCCGTTCGCGTCGTGGCTGAGTTGGCCGGAGATGTAAACGGTGTCGCCGACTTGCACGGCCTGCGCGTAGCCGTACGCGTCTTCCCACGGCATGCCCATGCCTTTCGTCGTCTTGCGGATCGTCATGTGCCTTCTCCTGCGTCGCGGTGGCATCGCGCGGACATTTCGGATCACGCGCACGGCACACGGTAGGCCATCGCGCGGAAACGCGATGTTGAGGAAAACGCACCACCCACGGCACGGCTGAACGGGCCTGCCTGCACGTGCGTCCACGCGGCGGGCGTTACCATCACGCCGCATCAAGGGTACCTTTCGGGAACACGCCGATGCCGACCTGGCCTGAACTTCAATCGCAACTGCAGACGCTGCGGGATGACGTCCCGAGCCTGCTTCAGGACACACCGGACTCCGCCGCATTCTTCGACCAGTTCGCCGGTCGTGCGGGCCTGATCCTCGAACGCACGCCACCGGATCTGACCGAATCGGTGCATACCGAACTGGGTGCGATCCTGCGGGACATGAACCTCGCCGACGATGGTGAGGATTAGCTGCCCACGTCGCGGCCATCCTTCCGATAGATGACGCTTCACACGTCGTTTACGCCGACGGGCCGACCTTTCGGTTCCGACTGACGCTTGGAAGGGACTGCCATGAAACTCGTCGCCCGCACTGTCACGGGACTCGGCATCGCCCTCCTGGTGATGACCGGATGCCAGAAGCCCGCCGAGCCGTCCGCGACCGCGCCTGCCGCCGCTCCCGAAACCTCAGCGAATGCCGTGTCCGACCAGGACATCACGGATGCCTACCTGTATCTGCTCGGCCGTTTGCTCGTGCTGCGCCAGGAGCAGCTGGACTTCGGCAAGGAAGGCATCAAGTGGAACGAGATCACTCACCGCGACGTCGGCGGCGTGGCCTGGGCCAACCCGAATCTCGACGTGGCCTATAGCGAAGCGTGGATCGCGGTGGACGAGAACAGCTGCACGATCTTCAGCGTGCCGAAGATCGAAGGCCGCTATTACACCGTGCAGTTCCTCAACGGTTGGGGCGAGACCATCGCCAACATCAACGAGCGCACCTTCGCCGACCACCCGTCGGGCGACTTCTGGGCGTGCCTGAAGGGCGCGAACGTGCAGGTTCCCGCCGACGCACGTCGCATCGATCTGCCCGGAAAGACGGCGCGCGTGCTGGCCCGCGTCGAGCTGGGCGCCGACTCGAAGAAGGCCGCCGCGTTGCAACACCAGATCAAGGTGCACGCCAGCGGCACGCCGAACATTGCCGAAGTTCCGAAGACGCCCGACTTCCCCAACAGCAAGCTGCCCGGCGTGGAAGCCTTCGATGCGGCGACGGTGGAAGCCGCGCTGTCCGAGCCGGACATCAATCGCGGCATGGATGCGCAGCAGGCCAAGGTGCGCGCCGTTGCGGCGGCCATCGCCGATCCCGCGCAGCGCGAGCGCGTGGACAAGGTCATCCGCGAGCAGGCGCAGCCGGCGATGCACAAGGCCTTGGTCGACATCGGAACAAAGCGCGACGGCTGGGCGCGCCCGGACGTGGCGGGCAACTACGGTGACGACTATCTGGCGCGGACAGTGGTCGACTTCGGCGGCATCTGGGCCAACAACCGCGAGGAAGTGGTCTACTTCAAGACCAACACCGATGGCACCGGCACGCCGCTGGATGGCGCGAACACCTACACGCTGAAGTTCGCCAAGGGCGACCTGCCCGCCGATCATGTGAAGTACTTCTGGTCGGTGATCGCCGTGGACGACGAGAAGTTCCAGGTCATCCCGAACGCGAAGAATCGTTTCCTGCTCAACAAGGAATCGAAACTGACGTACGACGCGGACGGCTCGCTGACGCTGTACCTCGCGCCGGAAAAGCCCAAGGACGCAGCGGACGGAAACTGGCTGCCCACGCCGAAGGGCAAGAACTACCACCTCACGTTCCGCATGTACGGCCCGGATGAGGCGGTGTTGTCGGGCAAGTGGTTCCCGGCGGCGATCACCAAGCAGGGTTGAGCACATCGCGACGCGACGCTTCGATCAGAACGCCCACGATAGGAACAACCGGAACTCCCAGACGTCGTTGTCGCCCTGCCCCAGGCTGAGGTAGCCCGCGCTCGTTTCCACGAACATCGCCTGCGACACGAGCGCTCGCGCTCCCACGCGCGCGGATCCCAGCCAGGCCGAGGTGGAGGCCAGACGCAGGTCGGAGGTCAGGATGCCGCCGTCCTGCGGGCGGATGAAGGCGTAGTTCGCGCCGATTTCGCCATAGGGAATCACGACGCTGTTCGCGGTGAAGAAGGTGCGGCTGACTTCCAGCAACCCTTCGATCACGCCGTTGTCGTAGCCGTCCCGCGCGACCTGGAAGGCGATGGGCGTATCGAACACCGCGCCGGCCAGCTCGTAGGCGTCGTTGTCGTAGTGGCTGTAGCTGAGGGTGAACTTCGGACGCAGGGTGAACTCGCCCGACTGGTACTGCCCGGTGGTATTCAACGAAAGCGACACGCGCGCGGTGTCGTAGCTGCCCTCGAGCACGGCAATCCGGGAGTCGTTGGACAACCACGAGTACACGGCCGAAGCGTTCATCGCCCATCGCTGCGACAGCGGTTGCGCGACATACGCGCCGATGCCGTAGCCGTCGGTTTCCTGGCGAAGGTTGCCGTCGAATCCGTCGCTCTCACTGCGTTCGTAGGATGCCATGACGCCGAGGACGACGTCGTTCCCGTAACGGCGGTCGGCGCCGAGGGTGACGTAACTGCCGCTGCCGTCGGTGTCCAGCCCATGCCGTCGATCGGAAGTGTCGAGCGCGCGTCCGTCAAACCACAGGTTCCAGCGCGAGGGTGTCGCGAACTCGCGACCGGGCGTGACCGGAACCGATTGACCGAAACCCGATTGCGCTTGTTCCAGGGCGATGCGATCGCAATCGGCGCGATCTTCGACATCGTCCGCGCGTCCATCGCGCGACCACTCCGGGCAGTTCGCAGCGGCTTGATCCGCGGCCGCGCGCCGCGCGAGCGTGGCGTCGTCGATCGCCGACACAGGCGTTGGCGGTGTGGTCGGCGCAGGTGGCGTCACGGGAAGTGTGGGCGTGACGCCTGCCGGCGGGAGTGTCGCGACAGGAGGCGTCATGCCGCCGGGCATTGTCGGCGTCAGCGCGGTCGGTGGCGTCGTGGGCGCACCAGGCGTGAGTCCCACGGGTGGACGCGTTGCACCGGGCGGAAGCGTTCCGGGCACGCTGGGCGTCACACCGGTCGGAGGAAGTGTCGCGATGGGTGTTGCAATACCACCCGGCTGCGTGGGCATCACACCGGAAGGCGGCAGCGTTGCCGTCGGTGGTGCGACGCCACCGGGAATCGTCGGCATCGCGCCGGCGGGTGGTCGGCTCAAGGGCGGTGCAACACCCGGGCCTGAGGGCATCGGACCGGAAGGCGGCAACGTGGCCGTCGGTGGTGCAACACCACCGGGAACGGCCGGCATCGCACCGGTGGGTGGACGTGTTGCCAACGGCGGCACGACACCACCCGGCCGAGTCGGCATCGCACCGGAAGGCGGCAGCGTTGCGATCGGTGGTGCAACACCACCGGGAATCGTCGGCGTCACGCCCGCAGGTGGAAGCCTTGCGATGGGTGGCGCAACACCACCCGGCCGAGTCGGCATCGCACCGGAAGGCGGCAGCGTTGCGATCGGTGGTGTAACACCACCGGGAATCGTCGGCATCGCGCCGGTGGGTGGTCGTGCCAAGGGAGGTGCGACACCACCCGGCCGCGTAGGCATGGCGCCGGAAGGCGGAGCAGTCGGGCGGCCCGGCAACGTGGGCATCGCGCCGGAGGGAGGTAGCGTGGCGATGGGGGCGGCGATGCCGCCGGGCACCGAAGGCGTGAGCGGCGTGAGATTGCCGGTCGATGATCCGCCCGGCGGACCACTTCCCCCAGGCGGGCGAAGTTCGGGCAGGTGGATGAACGACGGGAAGGTGATGCCACCCTTCTGGTTCTGCGAATCGATCATGCAAGGTCGATTGCCTTCGATCACGAGCAATTGATGCACGCCACCATTGCCGTTGGACACGACAGGCGACAGCGTCACACGCAGACCGCGTCGGCTGCGCTGCCACTGATCGACCGTCTGACTGCCCTGCGCCGACTCCAGTTGGAACGAACCCGCGCCGGTGGCCGACAACCATACCGAGCGCCCCTCGTTGGCCGTGACGCCCAGATACGCCAGGCCGCCGCGATCCTTGCACTGTTGTGCGTCGGCGACATCAGGTGCCATCAGCCATGCCGCGCCCATCAGCATTGCTACCGACAGGCGAGGATCGGCGATGCGCATCGCCGCCGATGTCGCGTCGCGATCCCGCGCTGCGGCAATGTCATGAATGATCGGCTTGCGCATGGCTCCCTCTGGACATCAAGGGTGATCAACGCAACGTGCGGTTACCCGGAAGCGGGTCGAACGAAGCATTCTTCGACGGGCGTGATCATCAGCGCGTGACGGCTGTCGTGCTCAGCGCGTACGAGGCATCGCGAGGCGTGAATTGCCGACACTCCGCGTGATAGCAGACATTCGCTACCATCTGGCGTCATCGCGTCGAGCAGCGCGACTCGCCCCTTCAACAATGGCATGCGCATGGATGTTTCTGTGTCGATCGAACAATGGGCCGATGCGTACATCGCGGCCTACAGCTCTCAGGACGCGTTGACTCCTGCCAGTCCTCTTTGGTGGGTCTTCGAGCGCTCGCTCTTGCCGCTTCGACGTGACGCTGCGGAGGAGATATGGAACTTTGTCCTGGCAGTACTGGCCAAGTCGCCGCCGCACGAGGTCCTCACAAATCTGGCCGCTGGCCCGATGGAAGATCTCATTGCATACGAAGGTGACGCGTTCATCGAGCGCATCGAATTGCATGCGCGACGCGATCCAGCGTTCCGCCATCTACTAGGTGGCGTTTGGAAGAACCAAACCCCACCGAAGATCTGGCAGCGTATTGAGGCCGCGCGGGGCACTGCGTGGTGACGGTGCTGGATGAACCGCGCCACTGACGAGCCCGGGTGCGGCCTGCGACCTTACCCGGGCTACGCAGGCTCGATCATCGCGCCCACAGCAACAGCCCCACCGCGAAGGCGTTGTTGAGCACATGCAATGCGATGGCCGGCCCCAGCGATCCGGTGCGCCGGACCAGC
Organism: Lysobacter panacisoli; assembly: GCF_009765165.1. Taxonomy (NCBI): domain Bacteria; kingdom Pseudomonadati; phylum Pseudomonadota; class Gammaproteobacteria; order Lysobacterales; family Lysobacteraceae; genus Lysobacter; species Lysobacter panacisoli. The sequence goes on along the minus strand of NZ_VLNU01000002.1, from coordinate 133,861 downwards.
CAGCCGCCAAACAGACCCATCGCGAAGTAATACGGCAGGCGCGGCGGATCGTCGTGGATGGCGGCGAACAGGGCCGCCTGCACGACATTCGCCCAGCCGAAGGTGATGTGGCGCGACAGGCCGCCCAGCAGCAGGCCGCGGAATGCCAGTTCTTCGAACACGGGACCGACGAACGCCAGGATCAGCAGCGACAGCATGGGTCCGCCCATCTCCGCGCCGCCCTCGACCATCGCGGCGACCATGCGCGTCTGCGCGGTCTCACCGCCTGCGCCCAGCCACGTTTGCAACCAGGTCAACACCACGCCGATGCACAGCAATGCGCCCCACATCAACAGCACGATCCACCAGATGCGAAGCGCGGCGCGGTCGCCGATGAGCTGGCGCCGATTCGTGCCGAACAACGCCGGCAACAGCAGCAACAGCGCCGCCATCTCGCCGAACAGGAAAGCGCGGAACATCTGCGGCGCCGCCGTGACCTTGCCCTCGATCATTCCGACGATCGCGTCGGGTTCCACCAGCAACGCCACCACGGTCGGAACGACGATGGCGACCGCCGCCGCGTACCACGCGCGCCACAATCCGACAGCGGGGAACAGCGGTGCATTGACCTTGCCGTCCAGACGCCGGGCCAGGCCGCGGTAGTGCGCGGGCACCAGCACCACGCCGGGCGCCAGCGCCACGGCCATCACCCACGCCGCACAGATCAGCAGGCCCGCCATCATGGACGGCGTGAAAAGCGTGAGGGGCGCGCGGACCGCCAGCTTGGCGAAGCGACCGAGATTGGCGGTGAAGTTGCGGGTGTTGGTGAAGTCAACCTGGGCGACTGCAGTGGTGAAGTCGCGGCTCCCGATCGCAGCGTCGAACTTCAGTGCCTTGATCGCTTCGCTCTTGCCGGGTGCCCCTTTCAGGACGCGCTGCGCCGAAGCGAAATCGCCGGCACGAATGTAGGCACGTGCGGCCGTTTCAACGTTGACGCCTTCACCGGCTTGCGGGAATCGGCGCAATTCCGCCAGGGCAATCTTCGGATCGGGAAGCGTGAGCGCAGCTTCGACACGCTCATTGGCTTCCCACGGGAGCTCGGCCGGTTCGGCCTTTGCCAGCACTTCGGCCGCCTCGTCGAACTTCCCAAGTCCTGACAGGTATTCCACGGCCGCGGCCAGACGCGACGCATCCCCCAGGCGCAGTGCCATGAGGGCAAGCTCTCCGGCACGGGCATTGTTGCCGGCCTGCTGATGGGCATAGGACGTCTTGGTCAGCAGTTCGCTGCGCCAGGACGCTTGCCACTGACCGGCGGTCTTGATCAGCGCATCGCCCCGCGCCGCGGCTTCCTCGCCCCACAGCGTGTCGAATTCGAACAGCAGCGCCTGCGGTGCATCGGGCCAGCGCTCATGCAGTTGCCGGGAGCAGGACTCGAAGGCCTCCGTCGCCTCGGGCATCCAGTCGCCCGATTCCTCGTCGGCGTAGTTCCCGATGAAGCGGCAACGCGCCACGGCGGTGCCGACGTCATCGGGCGCGCTGCTTAGTGCGGCATCGTATTTGGCTAGCGCGTCCAGGTAGCCGCGCGTCTTGGCCTCGGTTACCTGGGCAATGCCGTCACCGAATGTAAATGCCGTCCGCGCCGGTTCATTCGCCTGCGCCGCACCCACCACCAGCGCCGCGATCACACACAGCGACCGCACCATCGCGCGAGCATCCATTCCTGCATTCCCCAGTTGTCCCCGCCCCGAGTGTAGCGATAACGCTCGGGCAGCGTCTGGTGCATGATTCGACTCGGCCGGCCTGCTCGGCTACCCTGCGCGCCCCTCAACGGAGTACACCATGAACAAGGCTCAGCTCATCGACGTCATCGCCGAACAATCGGGCGTCACCAAGTCGCAGGCGGAAGCTGCATTGAATTCGACGATCGCCGCCATCACCGACGCGCTCAAGCGCGGCGAAGCGGTGACCCTGGTGGGTTTCGGCACCTTCGAGGCACGCAACCGCGCGGGCCGTCAGGGTCGCAATCCGAAGACGGGCGAAGTGATCGAGATCCCGTCGACCATCGTGCCGGCCTTCAAGCCGGGCAAGGCGTTCAAGGAAGCCCTGGCCTGAGGCCATCCGCCCGGGCGCCGCAATGGCGTCCGGGCGACTTCGCCCCCCTCCTCCGCGTAGCCCGGGTAAGCGAAGCGCACCCGGGGCTTGTGGATAAGGCGTAGTCCTTCGCAAGTGTGGCCGATAGCGGACATTCTGCTGGGTACGTCTACGCCGGCGGTGTTAGTTCCCGCTTTCGACCCAAAGCAGTCATACGAGTCATGGAGAGACCACATGCAGGATAAGCGCAGCCTCCCAGCACGAGTCGATGCGCTAGCCCGCGCACTCTGTGTCGCAATAGGCATGGCGTGGGCAGGTGGAGCTGGCTTCGCTCGCGCTGCTGAGCGTAGTGGCTGGTTCTGGGTACTTTCGGTGGCTGCAGCCGCTTTCCTCCTCGCCGCTGTGGTCGGGCCGCGATCCCTTCGAGCAGCGCTCGTCGGCTGGTTTCCGTAACGTCCGCTTCTCGCCGACAGCGCACCTTGAGTGCGGTCGAATCGGCCGGACCATCCGCTCCTACGCAGCGCCTGATTCACCCTGACAGACGCCGGGCACGCCGGTTTCCAACCTTCCCAACGGCTGCTATAAGCACGCTGGGGAAAGGCAAGGCGGAAATCAAATCAGGGGGGATCATGGGGCGCAACAAAATGCTTGGAACATCGCGCGGATTGGCAACGATATCGATGTTGCTGCTTTTCGGCGGTTCCAGCCTCGCCGTATCGGCAGCGGATGAAAACGGTTCGACTGGAACCGTGCAAATGGCGTCCAGCACCGCAAGCGACGAGCCCGATTGCGAGGCGTCGTCCTTCAAGCGGCTTTCCTTGTACGGCGGGCTATGTGTCGGCGTCGGATGCGGGGCAAGCGAGTACAGATTGAATGCCTCGGTGGATACGCCGACAGGCGTTTACACGGAGCGGTTTAGTGGAAGCCTGAGTGTTGCGGGATCGAAATGGTGGAACAGGAGTCTGAAGGCGGCCGCCAAGTCGTACCAGACGGGCTTTCGCTCGGAGAGCACCTACAGGGCGGACCTGGCGATCCAGGAGCCTGTCGACGGGCCCATTGAAGGGCGCTACACCGTGACATTCTGGCTTCGTGACGAGAGGCAGGGTGGAAGTCGCGTCTGTGTTCTGCGCCGGGAGAATGCCTTCACCGACCGATTCGACAGCACCGAGACACCTCCAGGCGGGGGAAGCTGACCCAGTTCGGGTTGAGGGGCACGCGCCCATCCCTGGTCTATAGTCCGTCGCGTGTGCGCGTTGGGGAATGCGCCCGTCAGGCGTCCTGGGATGGCGCCGTGTGGATAGCGGTCGAGCAAGGGGCGTTTGCCTGTCTATCTGTCATCTTCAGGGGAACCGAATGAAGCAGATTCTGTGGATGGCCGTGCTTTCGCTGGCCTTGCCTTCATGCACGTCGAGCACGCCAGGCACGCCGAGCACGACGAAGTCGTCGACAACTTCCGCAGCCGCGACATCCAGCGATTCCGCCGCGGCCATGTGCCCGCCAAAGCCGGGTACGGTCGGTTGCGAGAAAGGTGTCTGGGCGCTCAACCGTTCGGGCTTCGCGGTGATCGCGGTGCTGGATAAGCCCGCGACCTATCGCATTTGCGTGAACCGCGGATCGAAAGGCCCCGTGCTCGTGGCGGTCGATCAGGCGGTGATCAGCCCGCAAGGTCACCGTCCGGCCATTTATCCTCCCCCGACCGCGGAGCAGGTGTTCAATTCCGCCTGCGCACTCGTCACGGGCAAGACGATCCATGTCCAGGCGGTCGACACCCTCAGCAACCCGCAAGCAGCGTCCGGCGACTACCAACGCATGGACGCCGTGAATCCATTGAGCAACCTGCATGCGTTCCACCTGCAGATGGTTGCCGGCCCCGACAAGGACAACTCTGCCCTGCTCGCTTCCACGCAGGAAACCCGGTTGCATCGGGTTTGCATCGGCCCCTTGACGCCACCCGACTCGCTGGCCGAGGGGCGACGCCACATCTATACCGATAAGGGCTTCGTGTTCGCCACGAACAACGCGCTGCGTGGATTTCCCTTCTCCAACAGTACCTGCGTCGATCTCGATGCGAAGCAAGTCATTCTGTTCGGACCTATTCCGGTGCCGAACGACAGTGCGAGTGGCTTTGTTGCGTATTGACCTGTGACACCAAGCCGGGGGATGCATGGGCATCGATGTGCACTGGAAAGATGAGCGTGGAGCGATACTCGGCGCGGTCGATGATGAGGGCGCGCTCAGCGACATCAGTGATCTCCTGCACTGCCAATCGGATAGCGTTTGCCTGCGCTTTATCGACCCTGCAGGAGACGCCTGCTTCAACCAGCAGCAGCTACCCATCCTATTGGCGGAGCTTCGCCAGTTGCTACCGAACGTTTCGGCGGAGGCCAGCGCGCATCTCCACGCAATCGTGCGGCTGCTTGAGGGCGCAACAAGGACGCACACGTACATCTGGTTTCTTGGCGACTGAAAGTCTGCTTCAGACCCAAGGTGGCCATGCACCTTGGCAGGTCTTGGCACTGGCGATGTACTTCCCAAAACAGGACATTGAGGCGGTGGCGCAGTGATGACCACAGAACGCGCAGCAACTATTCCATCTACAGTGCTCTTCGCCTTGCCACCGCTGTCCCTGCTCGCGCTTTACGGTGCGATAGCATTCTCCAACAGCACCGTTCTTTTCACTCTTTGCGGCATCCTCTGTGGCACTACACTGCTCGCTGAACTGATCGTCTTCCCAGCCTGTGTTGTTGCATTTGTGCGCTATCCGCACTTGCGCTCATGGCCTCAGGCGGGCGGCCTGGCACTGATTGCAGCGCATTTGTTCTGGATGCTTGCACTGCCGCTCACTGGCGGTTTCCAGATGGCTGGAAATTGAACCTGACCCTTCGCGCGCAATCCTGAGCAGACACAAGTTGAGGCCCGTCACATGGCAATACAGCCGTTGAGAATGCGTCTGCTCAGCTGGGGGTCTTTGGCGCTCGCAGTGGCGCCCACACTGATCGTTCTGGCGATGTTTGTTCGCGCATGGGCATTCGGCGACGGCGCTGCATTGGATCACCCGATCTGGCCCGTCTTTGTCCTGCAGCTGGGTGCCATTGCCACATTCTGCTGGCACGCGCTTGGCAACAAGCGCCTTGAGAATGACGGGACGGCTGGATGGATACTTCGCTTTGTGGTTCTCATCCCATTCGGCACGATTGATTACTGGTGGAAGTACCTTCGGCCCAGCACACGTTAACGTTCGCTTCCGACCCATAGCGGTCTTTCGCCCGAGAGCAACAACATGCGCCTGATCGTTCTGGCTCTTGCGCTGCTGTTTACGCAAGATGCGTTCGCAAAGAAGTGTTCCGCGACGTTTCGATCTGTGTCGGGCAGCGTGACGGACCGGCAAGGCGCTCCGTTGCCAAACACCGCGGTTGGGGTCTCATGGGCAATAGGCCGTAAGCCGGGAGGTCCGGCGATTGGGCACACCGACGCCGATGGCCGCTTTTCAATCCCGGTTCGTATTCGCACCATGTGCCGCGATCCCGCCCCCAAGTACTCGGTGAGGGCATACACCGCAACGCAACACTCCCAGGAGGAGCGACTGGATGACCGCCCCGGCCGGCTCGTCGTGCCGACGCTTCGCGTCACGGAAGAGATTCATTTCGAACCTGTCTCGCCAGACGAAGCAACGAACTGACGGACAGAAGAAGGCGAACTGACGCGGGAAAGTTCATTTCCGCCAGCCAAGAAGTGATGACCCATTTTCTGATCTGGAGGACTAAGGAATGCGGAAGACGTCGCTCGCCATAATCCTGCTGTCCTTGTCGCTTGTTGGATCAAACGCGTGGTGGATATACAACACGCTGGATTTCGGCATCACGCACACCTATGCCATGCAGAGTTGTGAAGAACAGGAGCAGGCGCTAAGCCAGGCTCTCTCGCTGCTTCCGGTCGCCGCTCGCCCAGGTGCCACTCGTGACGAGGTCATAACCGCCGCTGGTCGCGGAGGGGATGAGACCGTCTTCGACAAAGACGGCTTTACATGGGTGGGTAGACTCGGGCTTCGTTTCGATGCGGACGGCAGACTACTGGAAGCACGCCAGTGACATACATCTGCGGCAAGGGCTCAGGCTCATTCCGCCAGCTGGAAAATGAACCTGCCCCATCCTTCGTGACCCATTGTTCGAGCCGATAACGGACATTCAACCGCATGTCACCAATCGAGCACGTATCGGATATCCACGACGCTGAATCGCTTGCGCTCCTACTCGGTGCGCTGCCCGGCGCCCTGGTCAAATTGCTCGGAGATCAAGTAATTTCCGCGACATACGGCTACGGCTGCAACCTTCATCCCGACCTTTGGTATGTGCCAATGAAGGTTGGCACTGGGTGGCTCGACCGCTTCGTCCGGGAGAGCCAGGAGCAACGCATATTCGAGCCGTGCAGATCGGACATGTGCTTTGAAGTTCCAGATGGGCGACTGGCGGTTGAGTTCTGTCATGAGGGGCATGTTCACCTCAGAGGAACCGACACACGACTACGTGAAGATTTCCTTCGCTTGACTCCATTCGACGGTCTGTCGCTGTCCGCAATTGAGCCGGAGAAGGAGTCAGTTTCATTTCCGCCGGCCGAGAAATGAACCCGACCCTTTTGGCACACAAGAAGCACTAACAGATCGTGCAGTTCATCCTTCAAACCGTGCATAAGGGGATATGCCATGTGGTTTGCACTGCTTGTTCTCAGCTTGATCGCCGCTGCCATACATGTTCGTGTCCGCCCAACGGAAAACAGGGCTGCGTCCGCTGAAGTGTTCCTGGTCTATCTGCTTGCTGGCTACTGTGGAATAGCTCAGATCGTCCGTGCCTTTGCCATTCTGGTTAAGGGCGCGCCTCTGATGCCGCATGTCCAGTTCACGCCGGGTGATCCGGCAGTGATGTGGCTCGCGTTCTTCAGCCTCGGCTGCGGCGTCATTGGTGCACTCTCCATCTGGAAGCGAGGCGACTATCTGCTTGCCCCGGTTGTGGCCTGGGCCATCTTCTGGACCGGCACAACGTTTGCTCACCTCCGCCTGGACGAGTGGCATGGCATCACCAACTCCTGGATCGGTGTGGCGTGGGCGTTTGCCACGCATGGCTTGATCGCCGTCCTACTCGTCGCCTTCTACTCTCTTTCAGTCAAGCGGCCGCCAGTTGCGTCAGGACAGGCGTCTGCCGCCTAAGGACGTGCACACAAGCCGAACCGAGGAACGGCTCGGCTTCGTGCTTCCGGGCGGGAAAAAGTTGGACTCTTGAACCCTATCGGACGGCAGTCCGGGGCCAGTCGATCAGTTCCAACTTGCCGCCGGCGAGTGCCGGTGCCGTCTCGGCTACGACGTCATGCGGAAATCCGAGCTTGATGGCGCTCACCGCATCGAGGCGTTGGAGATGCTCCGTCGACAGCTTCACGTCGAGCGACGCGAGATTGTCTATGAGTTGTTCGTGCGTCCGCGGCCCAATGATCGGCAGGATGCCCTTGGCCAGCACCCACGCAATCGCCACCTGTCCGGGTGATGCACCGATCTCGTCGGCGATGGCGAGGACCGCGTCGACGGTCGCGGTTTTGCGAGCGTCGCTCTCGTCGTGGATGACAACGCCCAAGCCTTGCGCGCGGCCGGTCTCGCCGCGGCGATACTTTCCGGTCAGTAGCCCGCCGCCAAGGGGCGACCAGGCTACGGTGCCGAGGTTGAAGCCGGCCGACATAGGCAGCAGTTCCCGCTCGGCCGAACGTTCGACCAGGCTGTACTCCAACTGCACTGCCGCGACCGGTGACCAACCGCGAGCTTCGGCGAGTGTGACTGCAGTGGCGATACGCCAAGCCGGGAAATCCGACAGCCCCGCGTAGAGAATCTTGCCGCTGCGCACAAGATCGTCGAGGCCGCGAGCGATCTCATCCATCGGCGTCACGCCATCGGGCATGTGCACCCAAAGCAGGTCGACGCGATCGGTGTTGAGGCGCTTCAAGCTGGCTTCCACCGAGCGCAGCATCGCCTTGCGGCTGTTTCCACTGCGCTGCAGCCCGGCATCGGGTGCATCGCCGAGCGAGACTTTGGTGGCGAGCACGATGTCGTCCCGCTCGCCCGCGATGAACTCGCCGAGCATGGCCTCGGACTGCCCGAACTGGTACTGGTCGGCGGTGTCGATGAAGTTGCCACCTGCCTCGCGGTAGGTCGTATAGATGCGGCGGGCCTCGTCCTGATCGGAGCCGTAGCCCCAACCCTTACCGAAGTTGCCGGTGCCCAGCGCCAGCGTGGATACGCGCAGGCCTGTGTTGCCGAAGATGCGGTAACGCATGATGGATTCTCCTAAAGGGCGCCGCGATGGCGCCCATTTCGTCACTTGTTCGTACGGGCGATGAAGTCAGTGATGTACTGCGCAGACAGCTCCGGATACTGGTGCTGCGGGCCATGCCCGGACTCGGGGTAGAACACAAACTGCGCGTTGCGCATCTGGCTGATGAGCGGGAACCAGTTCTGTCCGGCGGTACTCGTGTCGCGGTCACCGCTGATGACCAGGATGGGCGTGCGCGTCTGGGTCAGCTTTGCGCGGCGCCCCGTCGAATCCTGACCGAAGGCTTCAGCGGCCTTCAGATAGGTCTGGATCATGTCCATCGAGTGCGGGATCTTCGACACCACGTCCGGACGCGCGTAGATGCGGTCGCGCGACTCGTTCGCCATGCGTCGGCTGAACTCGGAGGACGGATCGAAGAACAGAACCTCCTCGTCGGCCAGATCGTTCACCGCCTTCAGCGCACGCTCGATGAAGACCTGCTGGATCGGAATCTGGCCGGGGCCTGGGGGATTCGTGCCGATCAGGACGGCATGGGTGACGCGCTCCGGTTTGTCCAGAAGCAGCGTTTGGGTCGTGAAGCCACCCCACGACCAACCGGCCATCGCGAACTTGTCCAGCTTGATGGCCGTGGCGAAGCGGTCGACGAACTGCGCCACCTTGCCCAAGTCGTCCGGCAGCGCGCCGCTGGAGTAGCCAGCACCGGGGTAGTCGAAGGTAATGACGGTGTGATGGCGGGCCAGCGTGTCCAGAAACAGCGGGTCCCACGTGTCGAGCGTTCCGCGCATGCGGTTGGCCAGCACGATGGGCGAGCCCGAGCCGATGCGGCGGTAAGCGATGCGATCGCCGTTGACCTGGACATACCGGGTTTCGGTGGTGTCGGCAGTGTCCTGGGCGAAGGCCGGGGCGGACAGAGGGGCGGCCATCAGGAGGCCGAGAAGCGGGGTTTTCATGACATCGATTCCTGTACGGGGAGGGAGAGACTCGGGCGATGAATCCGGGGACATCACCGCGTCCGTGGTGTACTTTCTACGCCGCCGTTCCCGTTGCGGGAATATCAAAACAGGCAAGGTCGCGATGCAAAGATGCAACGTGATCTGGCACGCCGGTTTCCAGGAAATGGCTATGGATCTCGACTGGAACGACATACCCCTGCTGCGCAAGCTGGCCGAGTCCGGGAGCATGGCGCAGACCGCCCGCGACCTTGAGCTGGTCACTTCCACGGTGAGCCGCCGCTTGGCCGCGGCGGAGCAGGCCTTGGGAATCCGACTGTTCATCCGCGACCCGTCCGGCTACCGGCCTACGGAAGCCGGGCGCGTGTTCCTGGAGCACGCGCACCTGATCGTCGATCGCGTGGACACGATGGTCTTGGAGACCCGTGCGGAGCAGCAGGACGTGGCCGGACCGGTCAACATCACCGGGATCGACGTGGTGCTGAGCCACTGGTTGGTCAACCATGTGCCCGAGCTGCTGGCGAAGCATCCGCGGCTCGAGTTGAGCTTGCTGGGCGACTTCCGCGAGGTTTCGTTTACGCGGCGCGAGGCCGATCTGGCGATCCGCTTGAACCGCCCCACGGCCGACGCCGCCTTGCGGATGCGGAAGATCGGCACCCTCGGCTTTGCCGTCTATGGAGGCGAAGCGTTTCGCGGAGTCGATCGCAAGGAATGGAAGACGCTGCCGTGGCTGGCGTTTCCGCGTGAGTTCGCGTGGCTGGCCGAAATGAAATGGCTGGAGAAGATAAAGCCGGAGCGCGTGACCCGCCTGACCACCATCGCGATGATTGCGCGAGCTTGCCAGTCGGGAATTGGCATCGCGCTGTTGCCCTGTGTCGTAGGCGATAGCCTTGGCTTGAACCGGTTGCAGGATCGAATCGAGTCGCACCGCGAATTGTGGCTTCTCAGCCACAAGGATGCGGGCCAGATCGCGCGCTTTCGAGCAGTCACGGAGTGGCTGGTGACCGTTGCGGAGCGGGATGCGAAGCAACTGGCGGGCGCTTGACCCAAGGCCGCAGCAGATGCCCGATTCTGGCCGACAGCGGACATCGGAACTGAGGCGCCCTACCCCTCTTGATGGGAAGCAACTCAGGCGGCTGCCGCGCCTCAGCTGGGCATGAGCTCACTCACGAAAAGGGGTCAGGTCCATTTCCGCCTGCCAGGATATGAACCTGACCCTATTTTTCAGACCCTATTTTTCACCAGGGTCAACGAGCGCCAGGATGAGAGCCGCCGTCGGTCTTCGGCGCCGCTGCCGGCGTGGCCAGCAGGCCCAGTTGCTTCATCAGTCCGTGCGAATCGGCGCATGTCCATTCTTCGGCGATTCGCCCGTCCGCCAGTCGAAACAGCGTTGTGCCCGTGACCTGCACGGCGCGACCGGTGGCTGGAATGCCATTGCCGGCGCCGGTGTTGGTCCCGCGCGCGGTCCAGCGCACCGCCACCAGATCGCGCTCGGCAACCTGCTTGTCGACCGTGATCTTCAGATCCGGAAACGCCTTGCGCCATCCCTTGGCTTCGGCCATGCCATCGGCGTGGGTGAAGGTATTCCTGCCGCCGTGGCCAACGAAGTCTGCACTGTACGGAACTTCGAATCGGCCCTGACTGAGGCCTTCCTCGTACACCCTGCGGGTGATCGACTTGTTGGATTCCAGCGACGCGGCGATAACGCCGTCGGACGCGGTGGCCTCGCAAGGAACCACGCCGATAAGGGCGGCGATTGTCGCCACGGCGGACAGCAGGATGTTGTACGTCTTCATGACCATCTCCGATACGCGAAAGTGCGTGTTGCGGATGATGGGGTTCCGTGCGATCCGCTCGCCCCCCTTGGGTGTCGGGTGGACGCGGCGGTGGGATGAGTAGCGGCTGCGCGGTGACGGGAACCTACGCAGCGCTCAGCGAAGCAACACGTCGAGCGCCGCCCGATAACGACGGCTACCGTTGATCTGCGTGCCGTCCTTGAGGAGAACGACGAAGTCGCCATCGAACAATGGCTGGACTTCGCGAATCCGGGCGATGCTGACGATCGCCGCGCGCGATACCCGGATGAAGCGTTGCGGGTCCAGGCGGGACTCGAGGCTGGTCATCGTCTCGCGCAGCAGGTGATGCTTCGTGCCCGTGTGGATCTCGACGTAGTTTCCTGCGGCGACGATGCGATCGACCTCGTCGATGTCGAGCAGACGAACCCGACCCTCGGAACGGATTGCCAGCCGCAAGGGGTAACGCTGCAGTTCTCCTCGATCGATCGACTTCATCGCCTCGGAAACGCGGCGGACAAAGCCGTCATCGGGATGAGCCAGGTGGGAACGAGCGCGTTGCAGTGCACGGCGAAAGCGTTCCGGATCGATCGGCTTGAGCACGTAGTCGATCGCTTGGGCATCGAACGCCCGCACGGCGTGTTGATCGAATGCCGTTACGAACACGACGGCCGGCATGCGGTTGCCCCCGATGGCTTCAATGACGGCGAACCCATCGAGTTCGGGCATCTGCACATCGAGGAAGACGAGGTCGGGCGAATGCGCGCTGATCGCCGCTATGGCCGCCCCACCGTCACCGCATTCTTCGATGACTTCGATGTCCGGCTCCTGCCGCAGCAGCCGCAGTATCCCGCGGCGCGCGGCCGGCTCATCGTCGACGATCAGTACGCGGATGGTCATGCGACAGTGCGCCAAGGCAGGTCGATCTGCGCGATGACACCGCCATCATCGGAATTTCGCACTTCGAAGCGTTGCCTGTCCGCATACAGCAGGCGCAAGCGCGCCCTCGTGTTCGTCAGGCCGACGCGTTCGGTCGTCGCCGGTGGCAGCCCTCGGCCGTCATCGACAACGCACAGCAGCAGCGAGTCGCCGCGCCGGTCCGCCTTGATTTCCACTCGCCCCGGTCCCGCGCGCGTGGCCAGTCCATGACGCAGCGCGTTCTCGACCAGGGGTTGAAGGATCAGGTTGGGAACCCGCGCTTCGAGAAGCTGATCAGGAACGAGGATCCTGTAGCTCAGACGTTCGCCGAAGCGGGCCTGCTCGATCTCAAGATAGCTCTCGAGAAAGCCGATCTCTTCGCCGAGCGTCACCTCATGCGCTTCGGTGCTGTCGAGCGAGCGACGCAGCAGCGCGCTGAGCTGCAGGAGGATGCGATCTGCTGCGTCGACATTCTCGTGCATCAGCACCGAGATCGTGTTGAGGGCGTTGAAGAGGAAATGTGGCTGCAGCTGCGTGCGCAGTGTCTGCAGACGGGCATCGGCCAGCTGCGCTTCGAGGCGCAGTCGCCGACGATCCTCTTCCCGGGCGGCCCGCACGAGTCGCTCGACATGTGCCGCGGCGACGATCAGCCAATAGACCGGGAGGTTCAGCAGGAACGTCGTGCCAAGCAGCCGGCTGAAGGTGCCGAGCCAGGTGGGTTCGACCTGGGTCGCACCGATGACGGGCGCGGCCAGCGCGAAGAGCGCCAGGTTGATCAGGGCGCAGGCCGCCGAAGCCACGCCGTGTACCGCAAGCGCGGCAAGGAGGTGCGGCCGCTGGAGCGGAAACCGCGCTTCGAGTCTGAGCGCAATCGGCGTGAGGGCCGCCCAGACCGCGGCCCAGACGAGCCAAATCGCACTGGCACGTGTCCACGCCACCGGCTCGCCGCGCTCCTGTGCGGCAAACCAGGCCTGCCCGGCGAAGAGCATCGCCACCAGCGTCCACGCCCCCAGAATCGCCACGCCCCGGCGGCCGATTCCGGACCCGTTATCCCCTACCGGTGTCGCCATTACGTGCTCCTCACTGACGAGCGTGCCACCGGCCGTGCTGCCTCCCATCGTCGCCCCGTCACCGGCGTCGGCAGCATGCCCAAGGGTGCCATCGTACGTGGGTTGCCGGTTCCTGAGGCCGAGGGAGGGACGACCGGGGGCTGCAGTGGGGTGAGTGAGGGGAATAAGGGGTCAGGTTCACTTGCCCTGCTAGAAGCGGTCACGTGTGGGTACGCGCCAGGCGTATCCGCGGGAACCGCGCCCGTCACGGTGCAGTGGCCTAAACTAGCCAGTCCACGCAGCAGACCGCTCGAAATCAATGATCGCCAACGACGTGCTGCGCAGCATCCGCTACATGCTCGATCTCAGCGACCAGCGCGTCGTGGAGATCACCCAGTTGGCCGATCCGGCGTTCGCGCTCGACAAGGCCGACGTGCAGGCGTTCCTGCGCCGTGAAGACGACCCCGAGTACGCCGATTGCAGCGATGCCGTGCTCGCGCGTTTCCTCGACGGGTTGGTGGTGTACTGCCGTGGCCGCGACGAGCGCCTGCCGGTGCGGCCGCCAGAGAAGCGTGTCACCAACAACGTGGTGCTGAAGAAGCTGCGGGTGGCATTCGAGCTGAAGGATAGCGACATGCACGCGGTGTTCGAATCCGCGGGATGGCCCGTGTCCAAGCCGGAGCTGACGGCGTTGTTCCGACAGCCGGGCCATGCCAATTACCGCCCGTGCGGGGACCAGCTGCTGCGCAACTTCCTGAAGGGCCTGACGATGCGCGTGCGCGGCGACTGACGCCGCGTCGCGCTAGAACCGCTCACCCACCGGCAGATAGCGCCATTGCCCGGCCGGCATCTTCGCCAGCGACACCTTGCCGATTCGCAGGCGCCGCATCGCCACGACCTGCAAGCCCACCTGCGCACACATGTCCTGGATCTGGCCGGGCTGCACGTCCTTCAGCGCGAAGCGCAGGCGGATCTCGTTCTGCCAGCTGACCTTGCACGGTGCCAGCGCACGTCCCTGGTAGCTCAAGCCGTGGTTGAGGCGACGCAAGCCATAGGGCGCGATCTCGCCGGACACCTCGACGACGAACTCCTGCTCGATCTGCGCGGCGTCCTCGGTGAGTCGCCGCCATACGCGACCATCCTGGGTCAGCACCATCAGGCCGCTGGCCTGCGCGTCCAACGGCACCAATGGGGTCAGCCGGACGAAATGGCGTTGCAGCAGGCGAACGCCGCTTGCGTCACCTTCCCAGCGAGTGGCGGGCGCGACCAGCGCGGCTGCCGGCTGGGCCCCGGCGATCGCATCGAAGCCGGCTGGCTTGTGCAGCAACACCGTGGCGGGCTCCGGTGCATCCAGCACGGCCGCCGGATCCAGCTCGACGCGCTCGTTCGTCACCGAATGCTGCGGCGCCTCGACGACATGGCCGTCCACCCGCACCCAGCCGTTCTCGATGTAGCACTCGGCATCGGCGCGCGAACACCCGACCAGCTCGGCCACGCGTTTGGAGAGTCGGATGGGATCGGTCATGAGAAGGCTCGACGGGGGGCGGTACTTTGGCACACGTTGCCACGGTGCAGCCGAATGCGCCGTGCAGAAAAGGGACAGGTTCATTCGTAGCCCGGGTAAGCGAAGCGCACCCGGGGGGCACGTGACTGCGCCTCCCGGGTGCGGTCTGCGACCTTACCCGGGCTACGCTGGCTGCCGATAGCGGCAGCTCCAACGCGATCAGCTGGGCATAGGCCCGTCGTGAACCGTCGCGGAGAGCGCGTCGTCGAGGTGATTGGCGACGCGGTCGAAGAGTTCGGACAGGGAGTCGGGGGTGAGGACGATGTACTCGCGCGCGTCGCTGCGGGCTTCGGTGAACTGCGCGAGCAGGCGCAGCTGGTCGCGCGTCTGGACCAGTGAGTCGTGGGCGGATCGGGGCAGCAGGTAGCCGCGGAATGCGGCGGGGATGGTACGCGTGTCCTTGCTCATGCGGTGTCTCCAGCAAACCAGCCGGGCTTGCGCCGGGGATTCGGCGCAAGGTGTCGGGAGGTTCGAAGCCGCACAAAGCCGGCGGGCGTATTCCCTCTTGCGAGGTGTTGTATTAGCCGCCCTCCCGACGCGGAACATCGCGCTGCGTCGGACTCATGCCCAAGGTTCGGACACAAGAAACCCGCCTGTGAATCGGTGGCGGGTTACCGCTTTGTGCGGAGCTTCGACGCTCCTTGCAATCCAGTCTGCGCACGCCGTTTTCGGGCTTCAATGCGAGAGAGTCGCGGATGCTTGCTTCGATGGCGACGCCACGGCCGCTACGTCAACACACGCGACGCGATCTACGACAAAGTGCCGCGCAGCTTGGACACGATCCATGTTCACGCCGAGATAGCATCTTCGGCATTCGGTGCCATCAGGAAGAAGTGACCGCGATGAAGACCCTCCCCCCACCTCCCGTGCCTGCACGCCTGCGCGAAATGCTCAAGGACTATCCGGAGCATATAGAACGATTGCAGGAAGTCCTGAACGACTACGCCAAGAAGCCATTCAGGCTCATGCCATTCGATGGCGCCATCTGGGCGCTTGAAGGTCGATTGGAAACCTTCTACTTCGAAGCCCGCGATGAACTAAAGGCAGCCGAAGCCAGCGGCGACCCCGTAGTCGTTGAAAAAGCGAAAGCCAAGAAGCACCTCATGGGACAGGCAAGCTCCAAGGGCTCTTGGCTGGGCGATACGGACGATTTTCAGCACTACCTCAAGGACATCTTCGGAGGTGGCGCATGAGCAATGCATCCACCGTTCTCCCACCAAGCGAGCACCGAAAGGTATTTCTGGAAGATGTCGTCCCCGGCAGCAGGTTAAACATCGCAACGCCGCAAGATGCTCCCAAGGCTATAGTTCTTGGAGGGCAACCAGGCGCGGGAAAGGGTGGACTAGCGGATAGAGCCATCAAAGAACTGAATGGCAACGTCGTCCCCATCGACCCCGACGAACTGCGCAAATACCACCCTCGCATCAACGAGTTCCAATCCGCCACCCCCTACAACTGGTCCGGCCTGACCCAACCCGACGCGAGTGCGTGGGCCGACGAGTTGCGCGAAGCCGCTGTCACCGGGCGCAAGAACTTCATCTTCGACACCACGCTCAGCAATGGCGAGTGGACAGCTGACTTGATCCGCGATTTGCAGGCCAAAGGTTACGACGTGGAAGTGCGCGCGGTCGCGGCGCACAAGCTCGAAAGCGAGTTGGGAGTTGACTACCGCTTTTCGAGCAAACTCGACAAGGACGGTCACGGTCGCTACGTCCCCGCCGACGCCCGCGACGCGATCTACGACAAGGTGCCGCGCAGTCTGGACACGATCCACGCGCACACCGACGTGCCCATCCGCATCTTCAACCGCGAAGGTGTGGAGCTGTACAACAGCCGTACTGACTTCAAGCTGCCCGGTGCAGCGCTGGAGGAGGCGCGCGAGGCGCGGCTGCACGATCCGAAAGTCACATACAGCCTGCGCCAAGGCTGGCAAGCGCAACAGACATGGCACCGCGATCTGCCGGAGGCCATTGCGCACAACCCACACGTGGCGGCGCCCACCGCGCAGCACCTACTGAACGAGCGCGGCGAACGCAAGGTAGTGGAAGATTTGGTTCACAACACCCAGCGCGCCATCCACTTCGACTACACCTCCCGCGTCCGGCCGATCATCGTCAAGGGCGCCGGCGCACTAGGCACGGTAGAAACCCTCGCCGACGCCGCCATCACCGCCCACGCGGCGACGGGACTGTACGAACAGGGCAACGCCACCGGCGCGCAGTCGGAAATCGTCCACTTCGGTTCCCGCGGCGTCGGTGCGTTCGGTGGGGCCGCGCTCGGTGCCAGCACCGGCGCCGCGCTCGGGGTCGAAAGCGGCCCCGGCCTGCTCGTCACCGGCGGCATCGGCGCGATCGTCGGCACCGTGGCCGGCGACAAACTCGCCGATGCCATCGATCAACAACGCATCTACACACAAACCGACCGCGCCGGTCGCGTGTGGCATTTCGATCCGAAACAGGGCTGGGCCGGCACGATCCAGACCGATGAGATCGACACACGTTTTTCTGCGGTGGACTGGAAGACCGGCCAGCCCCACTACAAGACCCACGCCGTAGTGGCCACCGGCTCGTTGGCCGACCGGTTGAACTATCAGGCCACCAACACGTCGGTGGAACTGGTCCTGGCCCATCCGCCTGTGCCGAAGAATCCGTATGCACTCCCGGCCGGCGTGCACGACACGCCCAGTCTGCTGCCGCGCGATTGGACGCGCGATCCCGACAGCGGCGCATGGCAACGCGAAGTGGTGACCGACGTCATCGAACGCGGCCACAAGATCACCCATACCGAAACCGCCAGCCCGTCGCGCGCGGCCGAACTCGACCACGCCGCGCAGGTGGTGATCGCACATAACGCGACGCAAAGTCCGACCGCGATCGCCAGTCGCTACGTGGCCGCGCACCTGCAATACGACTGGCAACGCTTCGGCGACCCGCCCGAGGCTGTGATGAAGGGATTGGCCCCGGAGCGATCGATGGCTTCCGATGGCAATCTGTATGTGCGCTACCACAACGGCGATTGGATGCACGACGGCGTGCTGTACGACAGCCGCGCCGAAGGCAACGTGCTGGTGGAACTGGAGGCGACCTACCAGCAGGCAAGCACGGCCAAGGGAGCGCAGATGCGCACGCAGATGCCTGCCGCGCAGGTGGCGCCACCGACGCCTTCGACCGGCCACTACCTGCGCGATCTGGTGGCCGAGAACTATGCGCAACACAGCATCTCGCGCACGCAGGAACAACTGAACGCGACGGTCTCGGCCATCGAAAAGTCGCATGCGCGTGAAGGCGTCACGTCCCCTTTCATGCTGATCCTGCAACCCGATGCGCAAGGACAGTACGGCCCGGACAGCGCGATCGCGACGGTGAAGAACAACGGTCGGGGCATGTGGACCACGCGCAGCGTGACCACGGCGCAGGAGATGCAGCAGGGATTGCAGCAGCGGGCAAGACCACAACAGGAGCAGCCGCAACCTGAAAGACACCCCTTGCAAGCACCCGAACTATCCACTTCGTCGCCAGCGCAGGAGGCACGTCATGCAGCGGCGGACTCCACGTCGATGCAACACAGCTTGGGCTCCGGGCGGGTGACCTACCTGGACCCGTCGCATCCGCACCATCCGCTGTTTCAGCAACTGCGCGACAAGTTACCAGCGAATGTGAGCGACGAGAAGGTTGCCGAACTGACGCTGGCCGCGCGTGAGGGTGGTGTGCGGCCGGGACGGGTGCAGTCGGTGCAAGTGTATGAAAGCCACGTCCTGGTGCAGGACACGTTTCCGATTTACAACGGCCTGGTCGATCTGCGCACACCTGCCCCGCCTATGGCTGAGACGATGCAGAAGGCCGAGGCCTACGAGCAGCAGGAAGCACAGCGGGTTGCGCAGTGGCAGCAGCAGGAGCAGCAACGGCAGTCCCAATCGCACGGACGGTCGATGTAAGGGCCAAACCGCGTTGTCTGACGCAACAAGAATCACATATTCCGCCGATACTCCCCACCCACGTCATAAAGGGCATGACTAATCTGCCCCAGCGAATGCGTCTTCACCGCCTCCATCAAACTGGCGAACACATTACGGCGTTCGCGAGCAGTCGCCTGTAGCGACTTCAATCCGTCGGCGGCGAAGCCGTTGCGGTTGCCCTGGTAGCCGGCGACGTTGTCGATCTGCTGGCCCTTCTCGCCTTCGGTGGAGCGGATCAGTTCGATCTCGGTGACGATGTCGCCGCCGTGGTCCTTGGGCAGGAAGGTGTTGACGCCGATCAGCGGCAGGCTGCCGTCGTGCTTCTTGTGCTCGTAGTACAGGCTCTCTTCCTGGATCTTGCCGCGCTGGTACATGGTGTCCATTGCGCCGAGCACGCCGCCGCGCTCGCTGATGGCTTCGAACTCCTTGTAGACGGCTTCTTCGACGATGTCGGTGAGCTTGTCGACGATGAAGCTGCCCTGCCAGGGGTTCTCGTTGAAGTTGAGGCCCAGTTCCTTGTTGATGATCATCTGGATGGCCACGGCGCGGCGCACGCTTTCTTCGGTCGGCGTGGTGATGGCTTCGTCGTAGGCGTTGGTGTGCAGGCTGTTGCAGTTGTCGAACAGCGCGTACAGGGCCTGCAGCGTGGTGCGGATGTCGTTGAACTGGATCTCCTGCGCGTGCAGGGAGCGGCCGCTGGTCTGGATGTGGTACTTCATCATCTGGCTGCGCGCGGACGCGCCGTAGCGCTCGCGCATGGCGCGGGCCCAGATGCGGCGGGCGACGCGGCCGATGACGGTGTATTCCGGGTCCATGCCGTTGCTGAAGAAGAACGACAGGTTGGGCGCGAAGTCGTCGATCTTCATGCCGCGCGCGAGGTAGTACTCCACGATCGTGAAGCCGTTGCTCAGGGTGAAGGCGAGCTGGCTGATCGGGTTCGCGCCGGCTTCGGCGATGTGGTAACCGCTGATGGACACCGAGTAGAAATTGCGGACGTTGCGGTCCACGAAGAACTGCTGGATGTCGCCCATCATGCGCAGGGCGAACTCGGTGCTGAAGATGCAGGTGTTCTGCGCCTGGTCTTCCTTGAGGATGTCGGCCTGCACGGTGCCGCGCACGGTGGCCAGCGTCTCGGCCCTGATCTTCTCGTACGTTTCCGCGTCGACGACCTGGTCGCCGGTGACGCCCAGCAGGCCCAGGCCGAGGCCGTCGTTGCCTTCGGGCAGCATGCCGCTGTACTGCGGACGCGCGCGCCCTTCGAACATCTTCTCGATCTTGTCGTGCGCGGCGTTCCAGCGCGCGTCGTCGGCGCGCAGGTACTTCTCGACCTGCTGGTCGATGGCGGTGTTCATGAACATCGCCAGGATGATCGGCGCCGGGCCGTTGATGGTCATCGACACCGATGTGGTGGGCGCGCACAGGTCGAAGCCGGAGTACAGCTTCTTCATGTCGTCCAGCGTGGCGATGTTGACGCCGGAATTGCCGATCTTGCCGTAGATGTCCGGGCGCACGGCGGGGTCTTCGCCGTACAGCGTGACCGAGTCGAACGCGGTGGACAGGCGCGCGGCCGGCTGGCCGACCGACAGGTAGTGGAAGCGGCGGTTGGTGCGCTCGGGCGTGCCCTCGCCCGCGAACATGCGGATGGGGTCTTCGCCGGTGCGGCGGTACGGGTACACGCCGCCGGTGTACGGGTAGTAGCCCGGCAGGTTTTCCTTCTGCAGGAAGGTCAGCAGTTCGCCCCAGCTGCGGTAGGTGGGCGCGGCGATCTTCGGGATCTTCTGGTGCGACAGGGATTCGCGGTAGTTCTCGACGCGAATGGTCTTGTCGCGGACCTTGTATTCGTTGACTTCGTCCGTGATGGACTTGAGGCGTGCGGGCCAGTCGCGCAGCAGCTTCAACGCTTCGGACGTGAGCGACTGAACGGCGTCGTTGTAGCGCTGGCGCAGGGTAAGGAGCGTGCGGTCGGGCGCGCTGCGCGCGCTCCCCTCTCCCGACGCGCTGCGCGCGTCGACCTCTCCCGCAAGGGGAGAGGTGGAAGCGTTGGCGTGGCCGGTGTGGCCCCTCTCCCCTTGCGGGAGAGGGACAGGCTGCGAAGCAGCCAGGGAGAGGGGTAGCAGCGCATCGGCCACGTACAGGTCGAGCGCACCGGGGAGCTTGTCGTCGCCCAGGTCCTTCAGCGACTGCCAGTAGCTCTGCGCGCGGTCGGCGATCTCGGACTGGGTTTCGATCTGCTTGTTGATGCCGCGGCCCTGCTCGGCGATCTCGGCGAGATAGCGCACGCGCGCGCCCGGGATCAGCACGGTCGCGCGCGGTTCCTTGAGCGAGGTGTCGAGCTCGGGCGTCCACTTGTCCGCCGGCAGCGACAGCTTGTCGCGCAACAGGCGGCACAGGTTGGCGAACATCCAGCTGATGCCGGGGTCGTTGAACTGCGAGGCGATGGTCGGGTAGACCGGGACGTCCTCGTCCTTGGTCTGGAAGGCGACGCGGTTGCGCTTCCACTGCTTACGCACGTCGCGCAGGGCGTCTTCGGCGCCGCGCTTGTCGAACTTGTTGAGGACGACCAGCTCGGCGTAGTCGAGCATGTCGATCTTCTCCAGCTGGCTCGGCGCACCGAAGTCGCTGGTCATGACGTACATGGGGAAATCGACGAGGTCGACGATCTCCGAGTCGGACTGGCCGATGCCGGCGGTCTCGACGATGACGAGGTCGTAGCCCAGCGACTTGAGGAAGGCGATGCAGTCCTTGAGCACGATGTTGGTCGCCATGTGCTGGCGGCGCGTGGCCATCGAACGCATGAACACGCGCTTGGAGCGCAGCGAGTTCATGCGGATGCGGTCGCCCAGCAGCGCGCCACCGGTGCGGCGGCGGGTGGGATCGACGGAGATCACGGCGACGCGCATCTCCGGGAAGCTGGCGAGGAAGCGGTTGAGCAGTTCGTCGGTGACCGAGGACTTGCCGGCGCCGCCGGTGCCGGTGATGCCGACCACCGGGGTCTTGCCGCCGGCGAGCTGCCATTCCTTGCGCAGGTGGGCGAGTTCGGCCTCGTCGAGCGCGCTCTCTTCGATGGCGCTGAGCATGCGGCCGATTTCGATCTCGTTGTCGAAGGCGACCTTGTGCGGCTTGTCGACCGGCAGGCGCGCGCCTTCGGCGCGGCGCACGACGTCCTCGATCATCGCCACCAGGCCCATGTGCATGCCGTCGTTGGGGTGGTAGATGCGCTCCACGCCGTAGGCCTGCAGTTCGCGGATTTCTTCCGGCGTGATGGTGCCGCCGCCGCCGCCGAACACGCGGACGTGGGACGCGCCGCGTTCCTTGAGCATGTCGACCATGTACTTGAAGTACTCGACGTGGCCGCCCTGGTAGGACGACAGCGCGATGGCGTCGGCGTCTTCCTGCAATGCGGCGCGAACGACGTCTTCGACCGAGCGGTTGTGGCCGAGGTGGATGACCTCCGCGCCCTGCCCCTGGATCAGGCGCCGCATGATGTTGATGGCGGCGTCGTGGCCGTCGAACAGGCTGGCGGCGGTGACGAACCGCAGCGGGCTGGTCTCGGTTGCGGCTTCGGGCAGGTTGCTGGCGGGAGTGCTCATGGACTGCTCAATACGGAAACGATCGAATCCGCATTGTAGCGCGGCAGGGTTATGGGCCGGTTTGGCCCGGAGCGGGCGTTGGTAGTCCTCACCGGCACCGCGCCCGTGCGGTCTGGCTACACTGCCGTCCAACCCCCTCCCCGCCGCCATGAACGAAGACACCGCCCTGCTCGAACTGCGCCGCCAGGCCCATACGGGTTCGCCGCCGGCCTTGTTCCGGCTGGCCTCGGCGCTGGTGGTGCGGCACGAGCTGGAAGAGGCGTTCACCCTGCACCGCCGCGCGGCCGAAGCCGGGCTGGCGAACGCGCAGATCGAGTACGCCCGCATGCTGATGTACGGCGTGGGCTGCGAGGCCGATGCGGAACTGGCGGCGGTGTGGTTCCTGCGCGCGGAAATGGCGGGCAGCCCGATCGCGGGGTATTTCCTGGCGCTGATCGCGCTCGGCGGGCAGGCCCTGCCGCGCGACGGGCGGATCAACGAGCGGGTGATGCACGCGGTCAAGGCGGACTATCCGCCGGCGTTGCGCGCGGCGGCGCTGCACTTCGCGCGCAAGGCCCATCCCGACGACCAGCGGCGCTGCATGCAACTGCTCGAACGCGGCGCGGACCTGGGCGATGCGGTCGCGGCGCGATTGTTCGCCGAGCGGTTGGCACTGGGCGAAAACTGCAAGGCGCAGCCGTTCGCGGCGTCGCAGCTGCGCCAGCAACTGGCGTCGTACGGCATCGGCCCGTTGCCGCGGGTCGCGGTGCCGGACTACGTGCCGCTGGATGTCCCGGCCGGCGAGTTGCAGATGGACGACGTGCTGCGCCCGGTCGACCTGAAACTGCAATCGGCGCGTCCGCGCGTGCTGACCGTCGATGGTCTGCTGAGCGCGGACGATTGCCGGCTGCTGATTGCCAACGCCGAGCCGCGCCTGCAGCGTTCGCAGACGATCGATCCGAACACCGGCAAGCCGGTGCCGCTGGAAATCCGCACCAGCCGCGATGCCGCGGTGGATCCCATCCTCGAGGACATGGCGCTGCGCGCGGTGCAGCTGCGCATGACCGCCGCGGCCGGCGTGCCGTTCTCGCATGCCGAACACCTGACCGTGCTGCGCTACGAGCCCGGCCAGGAATACCGTCCGCATCGCGATTACCGGCCGCCCGGTTCGATCGAAGGCGACCGTCCCGACGCGGGCAACCGCCTGCGCACGATCTGCGTCTACCTCAACGACGTGGAAGCCGGCGGCGAAACCGAATTCCCGATCGCCGGGCTGCGGGTGATGCCGCGGCCGGGGCGCGCGGTGATCTTCGACAACCTGCATCCGGACGGGTCGCCGGACGTGGATTCGCTGCACGCCGGCCTGCCCGTGGAGCGCGGCGTGAAGTGGCTGGCGACCCTCTGGCTGCGCCAGGGACCGTACCGGAATTACTGAACGGGCATCACGCCGCTGGGCGTACGCATCCGTATCCCCCGATTGCATTAGACTGTCGCGCCTGCGGCGGGGCCATAGCCTTTGTCGCAGAGGCGAATCTATTTCGATTCAACGACTTACACCTCACAGTTGGCGTAAAGCGCGACGCGCAACTCCTCGCGCCAACGCGGAGCACCCGATGATTTTCGAAACCCTGGACACCTTCGGCCACGAGCAGGTCGTGTTTTGCCACAACAAGGACGCGGGCCTGAAGGCCATCATCGCGATCCATAACACCGTGCTCGGTCCGGCTCTCGGCGGTACGCGCATGTGGCCGTACAAGACCGAGCAGGACGCGCTGAACGACGTGCTCCGCCTGTCGCGCGGCATGACGTACAAGAACGCGGTTGCCGGCCTGAACATCGGCGGCGGCAAGGCCGTGATCATCGGCGATCCCGCCGTGGACAAGTCCGAGGCGCTGTTCCGCGCGTTCGGCCAGTTCGTCGAAGCACTGGGCGGTCGTTACATCACCGCCGAAGACGTCGGCATCGACGTCAACGACATGGAATACGTGTACCGCGAGACCGAGTACGTCACCGGCGTGCACCAGGTCCACGGCGGTTCGGGCGACCCGTCGCCGTTCACCGCCTACGGCACGCTGCAGGGCCTGATGGCCACGCTCAACAAGCGTTTCGGCGACGAGGAAGTGGGCAAGTATTCCTACGCCGTGCAGGGCCTTGGCCACGTGGGCATGGAGTTCGTGAAGCTGCTCAAGGAGCGCGGCGCGAAGATGTTCGTCACCGACATCAACAAGTCGCTGGTGGACAAGGCCGTGTCCGAGTACGGCGCCGAAGCCGTGGGCCTGGACGAGATCTACGACGTCCCGGCCGACGTGTACTCGCCGTGCGCGCTGGGCGGCACCGTCAACGAGAACACCCTGCCCCGCCTGAAGGCCAAGGTCATCTGCGGCGCGGCCAACAACCAGCTGGCCAACAACGCCATCGGCGACGAAGTGGCCAAGCGCGGCATCCTGTACGCACCGGATTACGCGGTGAACGCGGGCGGCGTGATGAACGTGGCGCTGGAGCTGGACGGCTACAACCGCGAGCGCGCCATGCGCATGATGCGCACGATCTACCACAACCTCGCGCGCATCTTCGAGATCGCCGAGCGTGACGCGATCCCGACCTACCGTGCCGCCGACCGCCTGGCCGAAGAGCGCATCAACGCGATCGGCAAGCTGAAGCTGCCGCTGGGCCGTTCGGCTCCGCGTTTCCAGGGTCGTATTCGCGGCGGGCATTGATTGCCGTTTCGCGAGCAGTGATGCATCTGAAAACGCCCGGCTTGTCCGGGCGTTTTCTTTTGACCTCCCTGCGTGTCGTAGCCCGGGTAAGCGCAGCGCACCCGGGAAACACGCCACTTCCCCGGGTGCGGCCTTCGGCCTTACCCGGGCTACGACTTCCGTTGCGGTCATTCCCGCGAAGGCGGGAATCCATGCAACGGATGCGATTCCGCCCTCCGGAATGCGTGATGCGTGCCGGCCTGGATCCCCGCCTTCGCGGGGATGACGGCAAGAGGCCGTCGGTTCGCGTGGCGCTTGCGGCACGTTTTATTGCACCGCAAGACGACCGGTTAACGCCGCGCCCCTACAATTGCAGCATCGCGCGCGTTCGCCGCGTGCCCTCTCCTCCGTTCAAGGACTCCCATGCGCCCTTTCCCCCTCGGTGAAGAACTCGATGCCCTGCGCGATGCCGTGCAACGTTTCGCGCAGGCCGAGATCGCACCGCGCGCGGCGCAGATCGACGAGGAGAACTGGTTCCCGCAGGATCTGTGGCCGAAGCTCGGCGAAATGGGTTTGCTGGGCATGACGGTGCCGGGCGAGTACGGCGGCAGCGACATGGGTTACCTCGCGCATCTGGTCGCGATGGAAGAGATCTCGCGCGCGTCGGGTTCTGTCGGCCTGAGCTACGGCGCGCATTCGAACCTGTGCGTGAGCAATCTCTACGCCAACGGCAACGAGGACCAGCGCCGCAAGTACCTGCCCAAGCTGTGCAGCGGCGAATGGAAGGGCGCGCTGGCGATGAGCGAACCGGGCGCGGGTTCGGACGTGGTCGGCTCGATGAGCTGCCGCGCCGAGCTTCGTCTTGAAGCGGGGCGCGACGGCGTGTGGGTCGCCAACGGCAGCAAGATGTGGATCACCAACGGCCCCGAGGCCGACGTGCTGATCGTGTACATGCGCACTGCGGGCAAAGACGCCGGCAGCCAGTGCATGACCGCTTTCATCGTCGAGAAGGGCATGAAGGGTTTCTCGACGGCGCAGAAGCTCGACAAGTTCGGCATGCGCGGCTCGAACACCTGCGAGCTGGTGTTCGAGAACTGCGAGATCCCGGTGCAGAACGTGCTCGGCCACGTGAACCACGGCGTGAAGGTGCTGATGCGCGGCCTCAACACCGAACGCCTCGTGCTGACCGGCGGCCCCATCGGCCTGATGCAGGCCGCGCTCGACATCGCCCTGCCCTACGTGCGCGAGCGCAAGCAGTTCAACGCCGCCATCGGCACGTTCGGGCTGATGCAGGGCAAGATCGCCGACATGTACACCGCGCTGCAGTCGAGCCGCGCGTTCGCGTACCAGGTGGCGCGCGATTTCGACGGCGGCCACAGCAGTCGCGTCGATGCGGCGGCGTGCCTGCTGCATGCGTCGGAAGCGGCCGTGCAGGTCGCGCTGGAAGGCATCCAGGCGCTGGGCGGCAACGGCTACATCAACGAGTTCCCGACCGGCCGGATCCTGCGCGACGCCAAGCTCTACGCGATCGGCGCGGGCACCAACGAAATCCGCCGCATGCTGATCGGCCGCGAGTTGTTCGAGCAGCGGCACTGAGCCGCTGCCCGAACGTCCTGATCACCAGGCCGTCGACCAGTTGAGCATCGCGCGCGACCATGTCTCGCCCTGGTCGTGGCGCGCATCGACGTCGAAGCCGAGGCGGCTACCACCCGGCAACACCGTGCCGAGACCGAAACCGACCACGCCGATGTCGCGGCCCAGCGCGCTGCCGACAATCGGCGACCACACGTCGAGACCGGTGAAGCGCGCATCGACATCGGCTCCCGACTGCGACAGCAGGCGCTGCCATTCGACGCGACCCTGCAGGCTCCACAGCGAACGCCCGGCGCTCCACTGACTGGACCAGCGCGCGCCGAACAGCGCCTGGCTCAAGGTCATCGTCGACGCGTCGGTGCTCAGGCCGAAACCGACCGCACCGTCTTCGCTGAAACCATCGCGATCCAGACGCAGCGACTGCACGCCGGCATATGGCGTGAGGCGTCCGCGCCCAATGCGCAGCGGCAAACCGGCCTGCACGGCCGCACTGGCATAGCGCTGGGAGTAGTCGGTGCCAAGGCGGAAGGCCTCATCGCCGAGCAGCACGTCGCGCTGGGTCCAGCGCTGCATGTGACCGAACGCGACGTTGCCCAGCACGTAGCCCGCGCCGAGATCGTAGGTCGCATAGACCTGCGCTTCGAGCTGGCGGTTGCGCTCGCGATCGAAACGCTGGTCGTGGTACGCGTAGCCGTCGGTTTCCGCGAGCGCGGCGCCGATGGTGAGGCGATCGCCGTGGCGGCGATCCTGGCCCATCATCCAGCCGTTGGCATCGATGTCGAAACGCGACATCGCGCGTTGCGAACGCAGCTCGTCGGCCCATGCGCCGCCGGCCGGGGCATCGAGCAGCGCATCCACGCGCGATTCCAGCGCGCGACGATTGCCTTCGATGGCCATCAGCGCGAATTCGCTGTCGGCGGTATGCAGCTCACCGGACAGGCTCGACAGCGTGCGCTCCGCCGCTGCGGCCGTGGGCGACCCCTGGATCGCACCGGCACCGCCGAGGAACGACGACGAGGATGCACCGCTGCCGAGCTGGCCCGAGTCGATCGCATCGAACGCGCCTTCGACGCGCTGCGCGCTGCCGACCGATTCCGCGCTGAGTCCCAGCGACTGCGCGGTGGCGGTGACTTCAAGGCGAGTGATGTCGAGCCATGCCTGGGTCGTGCTGTAACCCGGAGTCGCGTTCAACAGCACGCCCGTCTGCGCGGTGAGGCTGCCGAATGTGCCAGTGATGCTGTTGGCGTTGAGGAAGACCTCGCGCGCGGACGTCACATAGCCCGGCAGCACGCCGAGCACATGCAGGTTGCCGGCGAGACCCGCCTGCCCGGTCACGTTCAGGCGCGCACCGACCATCAGCGCCATGCGCGCGGCTGCCGACTGCTGGTAGTTGCCGGTGATGACGGAGGACCCCGAGTCGAGCAGCAGCGTGCCCTGGTTCACGACGTTGCCCGCGTTGGCGCCGGCGGAACTTCCGCCGCTGCCGATCGCCAGCGTGCCCGCCGGCCCGATGGTGACTGGAGAGATCATGCCGGTGCCGATCCGCAGCGTGCCCCCGAGCACCTGGGTGGCGCCGGTGTACTGCGCACTGCCGTTGAGCACCAGCGTGCCCGTGCCCTGCTTGATCAGGCCACCGTTGCCGAAGATGGTGTTGGACCACGTGGACGTGGCGCCGTTGATGTTCACGGTCACGTCGCCCCAATCGAAGCGCGCGGGGCCCCTGATCGCCTTGCCCACGTCGAGCAGGCCGTAGCCGAACACGGCGTCCACGCCCGGCGTGCCGATGTCGCGCGCAGTGCCGAGCAGTGTCTGCCGGACCAGGTCGTTGTTGAAGTACGGGAAGGCCTGCCACACCAGCGCGGCGGCACCCGACACCTGCGGCGCGGCCAGCGAAGTGCCGGACCAGCTCCAGTAGGTGGGACTGGTCGGGCCATCGTCCTTGCCGGTGGCTGCAACGGTGCCGACCGCCGCAAGGCAGTAACGCATCGCAACGCCGCAGGCGTTCGCGTAGACGGCGCCGTTCCTGTCGACGTCGAGCTGGTTGATGTTGTTCGGGTTGATCGCGGTCACCGCGAGCCAGCCGCGTTCGAGGTCCGCAGCCGGCAACGTGCCGTTGGGTCCGGGCTGGCTCGGCAGTGCGGCCATGCTGGACGGATTCGCCTTCGCTTCGTTGCCCGTCGCGAACACCACCAGTCCGTCGTTGCTCACGATGAAGGGACGGTACTCCGACGCGATGGGCGCGGTCGCCGCGGGATTGGTCCAGTACAAACCACCCCACGAGTTGTTCATCACGCGCACGCCGCGGTTGATCAGATCCTGGTGGATGGGCGCCATGCCCAGCGCACCGTCCACCGAATTGCCTTGGCCGGACCCGTCGTCCTCGGGATCCTTGTCGTACAGGATGCGCGCCGACACGATCTGCGCGCCCGGCGCGATACCGCCCGGCCATGCGCCGAACGGCGTGCCTGCCGCGATCTGCGACACCGCCGTGCCGTGCCCGACCACATCGTCGACGCGCAGATTGTTCGGCGGCGACGGCACGTACACCAGCTTGTCCACCACGCGCGGCGACAGCGCCGGATGGTTGCCCATGACGCCACTGTCGACGACGCCAATGCGCACGCCCGCGCCGGTGATGCCGGCCCGCGACGCTTCGGCCGCATTGGTCAGCGTGAGGTGCCGGCTGTACGCCGGATTCGGCGTGCTCACTACCGGCTGCGTCGGCGTCGTCGATCCGAGCGCCGGCGGGGCCGATCTGACATTGGTGCTCCCGCCTCCGCCGCCTCCGCATGCGGCCAGGCCGCAGAATCCCGTGCACAGCAGTGCGCTGCGCAGGGCCGTCACAAGTCCCTTTTCGTGGTAATGCATGAGCTCCTCGGTAGTCGCCGTCCACTCCCCAGCGGACGCGTGTCGAGTATCGATCCAAGCGGAGGCCGCCACAATCGATGCGAGTCCCGAAGCGAACAATTCCACGCCGCCTCCACGCGGATGAACCGCGGGTGTCCGTGCGCACACGGCCGCTGCGCCGCGACGACTGGCCGCACCTTCAGGCGCTGTTTGGCGAACGCGGCGCGTGCGGGGGCTGCTGGTGCATGTGGTGGCGGGTTCCCACCGGCGGGAAGGCGTGGGAAGCCGCCAAGGGCGACCACAACCGGGAGTCGTTCAGGAGGCTGGTCGAGCGCGGTGCCGCCACGGGCGTTCTGGCATTCGTCGGCGACGAAGCGGTCGGCTGGTGCGCGATCGGCCCGCGTTCGGATTTCCCACGGCTGGCTCACAGCCGCGCCCTGCAACGCGACTGGAACGCTCGGACCTGGTCGCTCAACTGCCTGTTCGTGCCGACGCGCTGGCGTAGCCACGGCATCGCCCGCCTCCTGGTCGCGGCCGCGGTCGCCCTGGCGCGGCGGAAGGGGGCGGGTGAGATCGAGGCCTACCCGCAGTCGGTCGCCGAGGGTGAACGGCAGGCCGCTGCCTTCGTCTGGACCGGAGTCCCCGCCCTGTTCGTCCCGCATGGCTTCCAGCGCCAGACCCCGCGAGGCCGCGGCCGGGGCCTGTACCTGCTGCGACTGGGCTAGCCGGTGGTTTGCGGCGTCGCAGCACGCCGCCGCATAATCCGTGGGTTCCGGCCCCGCGCCGGCCCGTTTGCGAAGTTTTCTGCTGGAGTCCCCATGAGCGACGTCGTCATCGTCGGTGCCAAGCGCACCGCCATCGGTTCCTTCCTCGGCCAGTTCACCGGCGTGCCGACGCCGACGCTGGGCACCGCCGCCATCCAGGGCGCGCTGACCCATGCCAACGTCGCGCCCGACCAGGTCGACGAAGTGATCATGGGCTGCGTGCTGCCGGCCGGCCTCGGCCAGGCGCCCGCGCGCCAGGCCGCGCTCGGCGCGGGCCTGCCGACGTCCGCCGGCTGCACCACGATCAACAAGGTCTGCGGCTCGGGCATGAAGGCGATGATGCTGGCGCACGACCTGATCAAGGCGGGCTCGGCCAATGTCGTCGTCGCCGGCGGCATGGAGTCGATGACCAATGCGCCGCACCTGCTCAACAACTCGCGTACCGGCATTCGTTACGGCAGCGCCGAGATGCTCGACCACATGGCGTGGGATGGCCTGACCAATCCGTACGACGGCAAGGCGATGGGCGTGTTCGGCGACATGGCGTGCGACAAGTACGGTTTCGACCGCGAATCGCTCGATGCCTTCTCCGCCGAAAGCGCGCGTCGCGCGCAGGCCGCGTTGGCCAACGGTGCGTTCAAGGACGAAGTCGTGCCGGTCACGGTCAAGGGTCGCAAGGGCGACGTGGTCGTCGACACCGACGAGGAGCCGGGCAAGATCGATCTGGCGAAGATCCCCACCCTGCGCGCCGCCTTCGGCAAGGAAGGCGTGCTGACCGCTGCGTCGTCGTCGAAGATTTCCGACGGTGCCGCCGCCGCAGTGCTCATGGGCGCCGACGAGGCCAAGCGTCGCGGACTCGCGCCGATCGCCCGCATCGTCGCGCACGCCGGCCATGCCCAGGCACCGGAATGGTTCACCACTGCGCCGGTGAAAGCGATTTCAAACGTGCTGGCGAAGGCCGGATGGAAGGTCGAGGACGTTGACCTGTTTGAGGTCAATGAAGCGTTTGCCTGTGTGGCCATGGCGCCGATGAAGGATCTGGGGATCCCGCACGACAAGCTCAACATCAATGGCGGCGCGTGTGCCCTGGGCCATCCCATCGGCGCCAGTGGTGCCCGCCTCGTGGTGACGCTGTTGCATGCCCTGCGTGCAAGGGGCGTCAAGAAGGGGGTCGCGTCGCTGTGCATCGGCGGCGGCGAGGCCACCGCGATCGCGGTCGAGCTGGTATAAGACGTTAAGAACGTATTACTTAAAAAAAACCGGCCAAGCCGCTTGACACACGTCACCGGCTTGTCATCATGTTATAGACGCGCAATTGCGCGTTGCCTAACTAACGACGAGGATACAAACCATGACCTTCAACAAGGCGCTGATCGCCCTGGCTCTGGGCTTCGCCCTGGCTGCTTGCTCGAACCAGAAGCAGGCTGAGGAAGCCGCTGCTGACGCCGCCGCTGCTTCGACCGAAGCCGCTGCTGCTGCCACCGACGCCGCTGCTGCCGGCGACGCCGCTGCTGCTGACGCTGCCCAGGCCGCTGCCGACACCGCTGCCCAGGCTGCTGACGCCGCCGCCACCTCGGCCGACGCCACCGCCGCTGCCACCGCTCCGGCCGCTGCCGACGCTGCTGCCGACGCTGCCTCGCAGGCTGCTGACGCCGCCACCCAGGCTGCCGACGCTGCCACGCAGGCCGCTGACGCTGCTAAGGAAGAAGGCAAGAAGTAATAACCGCGGGCAAGCAATTGCCCAGGTGATTACGATGAAGAAGCCGCCGGGTTCCCGGCGGCTTTTTCTGTAGTAGAGGTTCGGGTTGTTGATGCTTTTTCACACCCGCCGGTGAATGATGTCGCCGCAGCCACACCGGCGCTGCAGCTCCAGCTGACACGTCACGACAACTTCCTTCGGAGAGACCTCATGAACACCAAGCTCTACGTTGCACTGGCCGCCGCCGTCCTGGCCCTGTCGGCCTGCACCAAACACGACAACGCGCAGGGCGAGGCCGCTGAAGCCGCCGCCGCTGCCAATCAGGCCGCCGACGCCACCGCGACCGCCGCGAAGGAAACTGCCGAGGCCGCGGCCGCCGCCACCGACACCGCCGCCGAGAAGACCGGCGCCGCAGTCGCGAACGCTGCCGACGCCACTGCCGCTGCCGCGCAGGACGCCGCTGCAGGTGCGGCCGCCGCGACGGCCGACGCCGCACAGGCCACCGCCGATGCTGCGAGCAAGGTCGCCGAGAAGGCCGACGCCGCTGCCGAGAAGGCCGAGCAGGAAGCCGCGGAACGCAAGTAACCGCAGCGCTTCGACACGCACGACGAAAGGCCCGCCAACGCGGGCCTTTCTTTTTTTGCCGCATCGCACTCTGGCGCACGAAGCACGCCACGTCCCTCACGGTTGGCCGTGCCCTGCCCTTTGTGGTCTGATGCCGCATCCTTCGCATTCCCCCGCATCGATGCCCGCACTCACTTCCCACATCGATCCCCGCTCGCAGGATTTCCAGGACAACGTCGCCTACCACCGCGCGCTGGTCGACGAACTCGACGCACGCCTCGCCCGCGCCGCGCAGGGCGGTGGCGAGAAGGCACGCGCCAAGCACACCGAGCGCGGCAAGCTGCTCGCGCGCGATCGCATCACTGCCCTGCTCGACCCGGGTTCGCCGTTCCTCGAGATCGCGCCGCTCGCCGCCGAAGGCATGTACGACGATGCCGCGCCCGCGGCCGGCATGGTCTGCGGCATCGGTCGCGTGATGGGCCAGGAAGTGGTGGTGGTCGCCAACGACGCGACGGTCAAGGGCGGCACCTACTTCCCGATGACGGTGAAGAAGCATCTGCGCGCGCAGGAAATCGCGCGCGAGAACCGCCTGCCCTGCGTGTACCTCGTCGATTCGGGCGGCGCGTTCCTGCCCTTGCAGGACGAGGTCTTCCCCGACAAGGAGCACTTCGGCCGCATCTTCTACAACCAGGCGCGGCTGAGCGCGGAGAACATCCCGCAGGTCGCCGTGGTGATGGGTTCGTGTACCGCGGGCGGTGCGTACGTGCCGGCGATGTGCGACGAGTCGATCATCGTCAAGGAACAGGGCACGATCTTCCTCGGCGGCCCGCCGCTGGTGAAGGCCGCGACCGGCGAAGTCGTCGATGCCGAAGCGCTCGGCGGTGCCGATGTGCACACCAGCGTCTCCGGCGTCGCCGACCATTTCGCCGAGGACGATCGCCACGCGCTGCAGATCGCACGCGACATCGTCGCGACGTTCAACCGCAGCAAGTCCCTGCCGGTGGCCGTGCAGCCGGCGCGCGAGCCCTTGTACTCGGGCAACGAGCTCTACGGCATCGTGCCGAAGGACACGCGACGTCCGTTCGACATCCGCGAAGTCATCGCACGCGTCGTCGACGGCAGCGACTTCCAGGAATTCAAGGCGCGCTACGGCAAGACGCTGGTCACCGGCTTCGCGCACCTGCACGGCTATCCGGTCGGCATCGTCGCCAACAACGGCATCCTGTTCGCCGAGAGCGCGCTCAAGGGCGCGCACTTCATCGAACTGTGCAACCAGCGCGGCATCCCGCTCGTGTTCCTGCAGAACATCACCGGCTTCATGGTCGGCCGCAAGTACGAGAACGCCGGCATCGCCAAGGACGGCGCGAAGATGGTGACCGCGGTGGCGTGCTCGCACGTGCCCAAGTTCACTGTCGTCATCGGCGGCAGTTTCGGTGCGGGCAACTACGCGATGTGCGGCCGCGCGTACGGCGCGCGCTTCCTGTGGATGTGGCCGAACGCGCGCATCTCGGTCATGGGCGGCGAACAGGCGGCCAGCGTGCTGGCCACGGTCAAGCGCGATGGTATCGAGGCAGCCGGCAAGTCTTGGTCCGCCGAGGAAGAGGAAACCTTCAAGGCACCGATCCGCGAACAGTACGAGTCGCAGGGCAATCCGTACTACGCCAGCGCGCGCCTGTGGGACGACGGCATCATCGATCCGGCCGACACCCGCCGCGTGCTCGGTCTGGCCCTGTCCGCCAGCTTCAACGCGCCGATCGAGGACCGCACGCGCTTCGGCGTGTTCCGCATGTGACGTCCGCACGCCGATTCAGTCATGTGATCGGAACATAAACGCCCTCACGCGTACTGGCGGTTAGGTGCACGGTGTCACACCGGTGGACGATCGGGCTGCGTAGCCTCGGGTGGGTTGCATCCCACGTTATGCCCCAACCGAGGAAGCGTCATGGCGATTTTCAATTCCCCCCAGTCCCCCGCCCCCAAGAACGCTCCGACGGGTCAGCCGGAATCCGCGCTGCCGAAGGAACCCGATGTCCGCAACGAGATCAACTTCGGCGCCGCCGCGCCCGCACCGCGTCCGACGCCCGCCCCCGCGCCGCGTCCGGTCGAGCGTGAGGGCAAGGAGTCGCTGATCGCCGCCGACCTGTCGATCGAAGGCAAGATCCAGGGCGCGGGCCATATCCGCATCGCGGGTCGCTTCAAGGGCGACGTGCACGTGGAAGGCGACCTCAGCGTCGAGGTCGGCGCCAAGGTCAACGGCAGCGTGCGCGCGCGCAAGGTCGTCATCGCCGGCGAGCTCGAAGGCAACATCGAATCCGCTTCGCGCGTCGAACTGCTGGAAGGCGGCATCGTGGTCGGCGACGTCAAGGCCGGTGTGGTGACCATCGCCGCTGGTTCGCGCATGCGCGGCCAGGTCGAGTTCGGCTTCGACGACAAGGACACCAAGCCCGGTAGCAGCAAGGCCGAGAAGTCCGAAGCCAAGGCGGAGGCGGCCACCGCGTCATGAGCAGCACGCGCCCCGGCACGCCAGGCGCGACGCGGACCTGTCCGCACTGCAAGACGAAGATCCTCGAAAGCGCCAACGTCTGTCCGTCGTGCCGCCATCACCTGCGGTTCGATCCGGACGCCGTGGAGTCCGCGAAGAAGCGGTCGGTGCCCCTGCGTGTGGAGGGCACCATCAAGCCGCCGCCGGGCGACAACGCGCTGGAGTATTCGGTGGTGCTCACGATCCGCAACGACGAGGGCGTCGAGATCGAACGCCAGGTCATGGGCGTGGGCGCGCTCTTCGCGGGCGAGGAGCGGTCTTTCACCCTCGAGGTGGAAGCCGTTGAAGTGACCGGCTATCGCGCCGGTCGCGGACGCAGCCGCCACTGAGCGGTTGCGTCCATGTACCGCGCCGGCTCAGTGCTGGCGCGGTTGCGTGGGCTCACAACTGTTGCAGCCGCCGCAGGAGCCGTCGTTCAACGCGGCTGGCGGTGCGACCCAGCGACCGATGCGCTGCAGCCACGACGCCCTGCCCTCGCGCACCAGCGGAATCGCCAGCGCGATGCGCGCGCGCCGCACGGCATTCGGGAACTGACGCCGGGCCACGAACCACGCGCTCACCAGCACCGCCGCCGCTATGATCAGGTACTGCGCGAGCAGGCCGACGTCCATGCTCACCCCGCGCCCAGCGCGACCGCGACCTGGTAGGTCACGAGCGAGGCGAGATACGCCAGACCGAACAGATAGCCGGTGGCGATCGCCACCTGCTTCCACGAGTTGGTCTCGCGCTTGATCGTCGCCAGCGTCGAGATGCACTGCGGCGCATAGATGAACCACACCAGCAGCGACAGCGCGGTCGCCAGCGACCAGGTGTCACTGATGATCGGCGACAGCGCCTGCGCGGCGGCATCGTCGTTCGCGGCCGACAGCGCGTACACCGTCGCCAGCGAGGACACCGCCACTTCGCGCGCGGCCAGACCGGGGATCAGAGCGATGCAGATCTGCCAGTTGAAGCCGATCGGCGCGAACACCGCCGTCAGCGTGTGGCCGATGCGGCCGGCGAAGCTGTAGTCGATGGCCGGTCCGGTGGCGCCTTCGGGCGCGCCGGGGAACGACAGCAGGAACCACAGCAGGATCGTCAACGCGAGGATGATGCCGCCGACGCGGCGCAGGAAGATCCACGCGCGTTCCCACAGGCCGATGAGCAGGTCGCGCGGATGCGGGATGCGGTAGGACGGGAGCTCAAGCAGCAGCGGATGCTCGCTCTTGTCGCGACGCCACTTCTTCATCACCCACGCCACGCCCAACGCGCTGAGGATGCCGGCGGCGTACAGGCCGAACAGAACCAGCCCCTGCAGGTTGAGCAGCCCGCCGGCGACCTGTCGTTGCGGGATGAACGCGCCGATCAGCAGCGCGTACACCGGCAGCCGGGCCGAACACGTCATCAGCGGCGCGACGAGGATCGTGGCGAGGCGGTCGCGCGGATCCTGGATCGAGCGCGTCGCCATGATGCCCGGCACCGCGCACGCGAAACTCGACAGCAAGGGGATGAACGAACGACCGGACAGGCCCGCCTGCGACATGAGGCGATCAAGCAGGAATGCGGCGCGCGGCAGGTAGCCCGATTCTTCCAGCGCGAGGATGAAGGCGAACAGGATCAGGATCTGCGGGAGGAACACCACCACGCTGCCAAGGCCGGCGATCACGCCATCGACCAGCAAGCTGCGCAGCGGTCCATCCGGCAGCATCGCACTGGCGAACTCGCCCAGCGCACCGGTGCCGGCTTCGATCAGGTCCATCAACGGCGTCGCCCAGGCGTAGACCGCCTGGAAGATCAGGAACATCACCACCGCCAGCGACAACAGGCCGAGCACCGGATGCAGCAGCCAGCGGTCGAGTGCGTCGTCCAGCTCGGCGGTGCGGCGCGGCATCGTCACCGCCAGCGACAGCAGACGACGGGTTTCGGCATGCAATGCATCGGCGTCGTGCGCGAACTCCTCCGGCAGGTGCGTCTGCGGCTCGTGCAGCTTCCCGGAGACCGTGTCGAGCATCGACACCAGCTCGCGTGCACCACCGTTGCGCACGGCGATCGTCGGCACCACCGGCACGCCGAGTTCGCGCTCGAGCACGGCGAGATCGACGTCGATGCCGCGGCGCTTGGCCGCATCCATCATGTTGACCGCCAGCACCATCGGCCGGCCGAGTTCGCGCACTTCCAGCGCGAAGCGAAGATGCAGGCGCAGGTTTGTCGCATCGACCACGCACACCAGCACGTCCGGCGCGGGCTCGCCCGGATAGAAGCCGCGGCACACGTCGCGTGCGACGGCTTCGTCGAGGCTGGCCGCGTGCAGGCTGTACGCACCGGGCAGGTCGAGCACGGCGTAGCTGCGGCCCGACGGCGCGAGGAAGCGGCCTTCCTTGCGCTCGACGGTCACGCCGGCGTAGTTGGCGACCTTCTGCCGACTGCCGGTCAGCTGGTTGAACAGCGCGGTCTTGCCGCAGTTCGGATTGCCGATCAGGGCGATGCGCACGGCGTTCTCGGCGCTCATGCGACCGCCTCCGCCAGCGTCGCGGCATTCATCGCCACGCGCACCCGCGCGGCCTCGCTGCGACGCAATGCAAAGCGGGTGAAGCCGACCTGCACCAGCAGCGGTTCCGCCGCGACCGGGCCAGCCGCCATGACTTCGACGCGCTCGCCCTGCACGAAGCCGAGTTCGCGCAGTCGGCGCGCGATGGCGTCGTTGGGCATGTCGTCCTCGACACGTTCGACGATGGCAGCGGTGCGGTATGGCAGTTCGGACAGCTTCAAGGTTCACCTACAGCCGGTCCGAAGGCATGCCTCCGGGACTCCGGCTCCAAATGGGAATCGTTCTCAAATTGTAGCACTCCACCCGCCGTCGCGCGGTCCACTGAGGCCACCGGCTATCATCCGCCAGAGTCCAACAACCGCATGGCCGATGACCAACCCGCTGTTGAACCTGCGCGAGGGACCCGTCGCCCGCCTGCGCCTGAACCGTCCGGACCTGCACAACGCCTTCGACGCGATGTTGATCGCGGCGCTGACCGGCGCTCTGGAAGCCGTGGCCGACGACGACAGCGTCCGGGTCGTGATCCTGGAAGGCGAAGGGCCGTCGTTCTCCGCCGGCGCCGACCTGAACTGGATGCGCGGCATGGCGGCCGCCAGCGAGGCCGACAACCGCACCGATTCGCTCGCCCTCGCCCGCCTGATGCGCACGCTCGACGAACTACCCAAGCCGACCATCGCCCGCGTGCAGGGCGCGGCCTTCGGCGGCGGCGTCGGCCTGGTCGCCTGCTGCGACATCGCCGTCGCTTCGGTCGATGCGAAGTTCGGGCTGACCGAGAGCAAGCTCGGCCTGCTCCCGGCGGTGATCTCGCCCTACGTGATCGAGGCCATCGGGCCGCGCGAGGCGCGGCGCTGGTTCGCCACGGCGGAGATCTTCGACGCCCCGACCGCGCAACGCATCGGCCTGCTGCACGAGGTCGTACCAGCCGCGGAACTGGACGCCGCGGTCCAGCGCCAGACCGACCTGCTGCTCAAGGCCGGCCCGATTGCCTCCGCGCAGGCCAAGGCGCTGGTACGTCGCGTCGCCCACGAACACGACCGCGACCGCCTCGACGCCGACAACGCCGCGCTGATCGCCCGCCTGCGCGTGTCGGAGGAAGGCCAGGAAGGACTGGGCGCTTTCCTCGAAAAGCGAAAGCCGCGCTGGTGCAAGTGATGCTTTTAAGCCCTCCCCTTCAAGGGGAGGGTTGGGTGGGGATGGTTTGGCAGGACGCTACGATGCAAGGTCAGGAACAACGGCACTCGGCGCGTGTGCGTCGCCTGCGCAACTCGCCAACCGAAGCCGAGCATCGACTGTGGCAATACCTGCGCGGCAGGCAGGTCTCAGGCTGCAAGTTCAGGCGACAGCATCCATTCGGACGCTTCATCCTGGATTTCGCATGCCTGGAGCGGAAGGTCGTTATCGAGCTGGATGGCGGCCATCACGCCGACACACTCCGATACGATCGGGAGCGAACGAAGTACCTGGAAGAGGCCGGCTTTGTCGTCCTGCGATTCTGGAACAACGATGTACTCGGCAATGCCGAAGGAGTGATCGACGTGATTACCGCCGCGCTGCAGAAGGCCACCCCATCCCCACCCAACCCTCCCCTTGAAGGGGAGGGCTGAACAACATGTTCTCCAAGATCCTGATCGCCAATCGCGGCGAGATCGCCTGCCGCGTTATCCGCACCTGTCGTCGCCTCGGCATCCGCACCGTCGCGGTGTATTCCGAAGCCGACGCCGACGCGCAGCACGTGCGCCAGGCCGATGAGGCGTGGCCGATCGGCGGGCCCCGCCCGGCCGACAGCTACCTGCGCGGCGACGCCATCCTGGATGTCGCGCGTCGCAGCGGCGCGCAGGCGATCCACCCGGGTTACGGCTTCCTCAGCGAGAACGCCGACTTCGCCGATGCGGTCGAGGCCGCGGGGCTGGTGTTCATCGGCCCGAAGGCCGCGTCGATGCGCAAGATGGGCAGCAAGGCCGGCGCCAAGGAGCTGATGCACGCGGCCGGCGTGCCGGTCGTTCCCGGCTACACCGGCGAGGACCAGTCGCCCGACCACCTGCAGCGCGAGGCCGATGCCATCGGCTATCCGCTGATGATCAAGGCCGCGCACGGCGGCGGCGGCAAGGGCATGCGCATCGTGCGCGACAGCGGCGAGTTCGCCGCGAACCTGGAAAGCTGCCAGCGCGAAGCGCGCAACGCCTTCGGCCGCGACCGCGTGCTGCTGGAACGCTACGTCGAGAAGCCGCGCCATATCGAGATCCAGGTGTTCGGCGACAGCCACGGCCACGCGATCCACCTCAACGAACGCGAATGCTCCGCGCAGCGCCGCTACCAGAAGGTGCTGGAGGAATCGCCCTCGCCGTTCCTGACGCCACAGCTGCGCCAGGCGATGGGCGACGCCGCGGTACTTGCCGCGCGCGCGATCGACTACGTCAACGCTGGCACGGTGGAGTTCATCGTCGGCCAGGACGGCGGCTTCTACTTCATGGAAATCAACACACGCCTGCAGGTGGAGCATCCCGTCACCGAACTGGTGACCGGACTCGATCTTGTCGAATGGCAGCTGCGTGTCGCCGCGGGCGAAGCGTTGCCGCTGGCGCAGGACGCGATCCCGCAGCGTGGCCATGCGATCGAAGTGCGCCTGTACGCGGAAGATCCGGAAGCCGGCTTCCTGCCCGGCTCCGGTCGCCTCGAACGCCTGCGCCTGCCTTCATCCGACGCAGGTGTGCGCATCGATTCCGGCGTGATCGAGGGCGATACGGTCACGATCTTCTACGACCCGATGATCGCCAAGCTCATCGTCCACGACGCGGACCGTCCGCGCGCCCTCGCCCGCCTGCGCGCGGCGCTCGCGCAGTGCGACATCGTCGGACCGAAGTCGAACGTCGAGTTCCTCGAACGACTCGCGCGTCATCCCGCGGTGGTCGAGGGTCGCATCGACACCGGCTACCTCGATCGCCACCTCGACGAGTTCATGCCCGGCGACGTCGACGAGGCCGACCTGCTGCTCGCAGCGGCGGCCGCGCAGTTGCTGGTGCAGGAAGGCGACACCCGCGACGCGGCGTCAGCCTCGCCCGACCCGACCTCGCCGTGGGCGATCGCCGACGGCTGGCGGCTGGGCCACGGCGGCCATCGCGACCTCGCCTTCCTCCAGGGCGAACGGCGCCACGTCCTGCGGGCGCAGGGCAGTGGCGGCGAATACCGGATCGAACGCGACGGCCAAAGCCATACGATCGAAGGCGCGCGCCGCGACGGCGACGTCCTGAGCCTGCGCATCGACGGACATGGACGCCGTTTTACGTTGGCAGTGGATAGGCTGGACGAAGGTCGCCAGCGGATCGTGGTCCACGACGGTGAGCGCCGGCTGCGCCTGCTGGGGGTCCCGAGGTATCGTCACGAGCAAAGCAGTGCCGGCAGCGCCGGCGACCGCGTGCTGGCGCCGATGCCGGGTCGCGTGGTGCTGGTGAAGGCCGCCGCGGGCGATGTGGTGGAAGCCGGACAGGAGTTGATGGTGATCGAAGCGATGAAGATGGAGTTGAGCCTGAAGGCCCCGCGCGCCGGCACGGTCGCGGAAGTGCGCGCGGCCAGCGGCGACTTCGTCGAAGCCGACGCGGTGCTGGTGGCGCTGGCGTCATGAAGACCTCGGTGCGCATCGTCGAGGTCGGTCCGCGCGACGGCCTGCAGAACGAGAAGGCGACGATCTCGACCGCCGACAAGATCGCGCTGATCGATCGGCTTTCGGCGACCGGCCTGCGCAGCATCGAGACGACCAGTTTCGTCAGTCCGAAGTGGGTGCCGCAGCTCGCCGACGCGGCCGAGGTCTACACCGGCATCCACAAGCAGCCCGGCGTGCGCTATCCGGTGCTGGTGCCCAACGAACAGGGTTACGAGCGCGCCCGCGCGGTCGGCGTGGACGAGATCGCGGTGTTCACCGCCGCATCCGAGGCGTTCAACCGCAAGAACATCAACGCCGGCATCGACGAATCGCTGCAGCGCTTCGCGCCGGTGATGGAACGCGCGCGCGCCGACGGCGTCGCGGTACGCGGCTACGTCTCCACCGTGCTCGGCTGCCCCTACCAGGGCGAGGTGCCACTGTCCGACGTGGTCCGCGTCGCGCGTGCCCTGCACGAGATGGGCTGCAACGAGGTCTCGCTCGGCGACACCATCGGCGTCGGCACGCCCGGCAAGGCGCGGGCGATGCTGCTCGCGGTCGCGCAGGAAGTGCCGATCGGCGCGCTCGCCGTGCATTTCCACGACACCTACGGCCAGGCGCTGGCGAACGTGCTGGCGTGCCTGGAGGAAGGCGTCGCGGTGGTCGATTCGTCGGTCTCCGGCACCGGCGGCTGCCCTTACGCGAAGGGCGCCAGCGGCAACGTCGCCACCGAGGACGTCGTGTACATGCTGCACGGCCTGGGCGTCGAGACGGGGATCGACCTGGCACAACTCGCGCAGACCGGACGCTGGCTCGCCACGCTGCTGGGGCGCGAGACCGGCAGCAAGGTCGGGAAAGCGTTGGCGGCGTGATGAAACGCAAGCCGCCAGCGCCGACGCCGCCGACGCCTCCGGATGGAGGCGACGCGACGGCCACGCTGGCGGCGCTGCGAGACGCGCTCGAACGCGGCGATCTGTCGCCCGACACCCGACAACTGCTGCAGCAATCGCACGACGCGCTCGTCGCGACACTGCACGACTGCGAAGCCGAACGCCTGCGCTATCGCACGCTGTTCGACGCGGTACCCGATCCGGTCAGCATCATCGCGTGGGACGGCACGGTGCTCGACCTCAACAAGGCCGGCATGACCGCGTACAAGCGGGCGCGCGAGGAAATCGTCGGCCAGCCGATCGAGACGTTGAATCCCGATCTACCGAAAGACCACATGGTCCCGGTGTGGGAAACGCTCAACCGCGGCGGCACGTATGTCGTCGAAGTGACCAACATGCGCGGCGACGGCACGCGCTTCCCGGTCGAGGTGCATACCGCCGGACTGCAGTACGACGGCAACAAGGCGATGGTCGCGGTCGCGCGCGACCTCAGCAGCCGCCACACCGCCGAGCTGCGCTACCGCGAACTGATGGAAGCGGTCGACCGCGGCATCATCGTCCAGGACGAGGCCCTGCAGATCGTCTACGCCAACGTCGCGGCGATGAAGATCTTCGGCATCGGCCAGGACGAGTCGATCAACGACGCGCTGCAACCCGATCACTGGATGGTGGTGGACGAGCGTGGCCACCAGCTACCGCCCGAGCGCTATCCCTCGCGCCAGGCGCTGCAGGAAGCGCGCATCATCGAGAGCACCGTGATCGGCCTGTACCACCGCACGCGCCAGCAACTGATGTGGCTGTCGGTGACCGCAGTGCCGCAGTTCCCGGCCGGTGGCGACAAGCCGCACCAGGTGCTGGCGCTGTTTTCCGACGTCACCACGCTCAAGCGCGACAGCACGCTGTTCGACCGCGCGCAGGCGATGGCGCACATCGGCGGCTGGGAATGGGACGTCGCGCCCGACCGGCTCTACCTCACCGAGGAAGCGCAGCGCATCCTCGGCCACCGACCCGCACCCGACACCATCGAAGGCATGCTCGGCTGCCTGCGCGGCATCGACCGCGACCGCCTGCGCGCGGCGCTGGGCCAGGCGATTTCCTTCGGCCGCAACCTCGATCTCGAAGTCCAGGGCCACCGTGCCGATGGCCGTTCGTTCTGGGTGCGCGTGATCGGCGAAGCCGAAGCGGGCGATCCGCTCAACTCGCGTCTGACCGGCACGCTGCAGGACATCACCGAACGCAAGCACGATGAGG
This sequence comes from Lysobacter panacisoli, assembly GCF_009765165.1. Classification (NCBI taxonomy): domain Bacteria; kingdom Pseudomonadati; phylum Pseudomonadota; class Gammaproteobacteria; order Lysobacterales; family Lysobacteraceae; genus Lysobacter; species Lysobacter panacisoli. The sequence goes on along the minus strand of NZ_VLNU01000002.1, from coordinate 90,678 downwards.
AAACCCTGCGCGTGCAGGCGCGCAGCGATCCGCTCACCGGCCTGCTCAACCGCGACGCGGTGCTGGCCGAACTGGAAAGCCGCCTCGACGATCCGCTGCGCTCGGCGCTGGCGGTGCTCTACGTCGACCTCGACCGCTTCAAGGTGGTCAACGACGTGCTCGGCCACGCCGCGGGCGATCGCCTGCTCGCCTCGGCCGCGCGACGCATCCAGCGCGCGATCGGCAGCGAAGGCCTGATCGCGCGCTTCGGCGGCGACGAATTCCTGATCATCTGCGACACCGGCAGCGATCCGGCGCGCCCGGAGCGGCTGGCCGATGCGATCCTGGAAATCTTCGGCGACAGCTTCCGCCTCGACGGCGAGGAGTTCTCGATCACCGCCAGCATCGGCATCGCCCAGGCGCCGCTCGACGGCGTGCGCTCGCAGCAGCTGATCCAGAGCGCGGACGTGGCGATGTACGACAGCAAGCGGCGCGGTCGCAACGGCTGGCAGACCTTCACGCCGGAACTGGCCGAGCAGCAACTGCATCGCCTGCAGCTCGAAACGCACCTGCGCCGCGCGGTCAACAACGACGAGTTCCACCTCGTCTACCAGCCGCAGGTCGACATGCGCGACGGCGGCGTGATCGCGGTCGAAGCGCTGATCCGCTGGCGCAACCACTCGCTCGGCGAGATCCGTCCGGACAAGTTCATCGACCACGCCGAAACCACCGGCGACATCGTCGGCATCGGCGACTGGGTGTTGCACGAAGCCTGCCGGCAGATGCGCGAATGGCAGGAAGGCGGCCTCAAGGTGCCGCGCGTGGCGGTCAACGTGTCGTATCGCCAGTTCCTCGGCGAGGACCTCGCAAGCAGCGTCGCCGCGGTGCTCGCCGAGTACGGCCTGCCCGGCGCCGCGCTCGAACTGGAATTCACCGAACGCGTGCTGATCGAGGATGCGCCGGCGACGCTGCGCACGTTCGCCGCGCTGCGCGAGATGGGGGTGATGCTCACCATCGACGATTTCGGCGAGGGCTACAGCGCGCTCAACTACCTGCGCCGCCTGCCGATCCACGGCCTCAAGCTGAGCCAGCTGTTCGTGCAGGGCGTTCCGGAGAACCACTCCGACGTGGCCGTATGCCAGGCCGTGACCGGCATCGCCAAGAGCCTGGGCCTGGAGCTGGTCGCCGAGGGCGTGGAAACCGAGCGCCACCGCGCCTTCCTGCTGCAACTGGGGATCCACGTCGGCCAGGGCTTCCTGTTCGCCCCCGGCCTGACGCCGGAACAGATCCGCGACACCTACCGCACGATGTTGATGCAGGCCTGAATACGGCCCGGATCGGCCGCGACGAACGGCCAGGGCCCGGCGTCCGGTAAAATCGCGTCTTTCCGCGTCCCGGGACCAGCCCATGCAACTCCAATCCGTCCGCGCCATCGTCACCGGCGGCGTCTCCGGCCTCGGCCTCGCCGTCGCCCAGCATCTCGTCGCCCACGGCGGCAAGGTCGCCCTGTTCGACGTCAACGACGACAAGGGCGCCGCCGCCGTCGCCGAACTCGGCGAAGCCAACGCCCGCTACTTCAAGACCGACGTCACCAGCGAAGCCGGCGTCGTCGACAACGTCGCGGCCGCGCGCGAGTTCCTCGGCGGACTCAACGTGGCGATCAACTGCGCGGGCATCCTCGGCGCGGGCCGCATGCTCGGCAAGGAAGGCGCGATGCCGCTGGCGCAGTTCCAGGGCACGGTGATGGTCAACCTCGTCGGCAGCTTCAACGTCGCCAAGGCCGCCGCCGCCCTGATGCAGCACAACGAGGCCGGCACCGACGGCGAGCGCGGCGTGATCGTCAACACCGCCTCCGTGGCCGCCTACGAAGGACAGATCGGCCAGGCCGCGTACTCCGCGTCGAAGGGCGGCGTGGTCGCCATGACCCTGCCGATGGCGCGCGAACTGTCGCGCTTCGGGATCCGCGTGATGACCATCGCGCCGGGCGTGTTCTGGACCCCGATGGTCGACGGCATGCCGGACTCGGTGCAGCAGTCGCTGGCCGCGTCGATCCCGTTCCCGTCGCGCCTGGGCCAGCCGAAGGAATTCGCCGACCTGGTCGCGTACATCCTCGGCAACACCTACCTCAACGGCGAAACCATCCGCCTCGACGGCGCGACGCGTCTGGCGCCGAAGTGATGTGACGCTGGGCTTCGGGATTCGAGATTCGGGGATTCGAAGGAGCCCGCATCGTCCCGTTAACCGCGCCGCCGCTCTTGCGAATCCTCAATCCCGAATCACGAATCCCGAACACAACCATGAAAGCCTACGACGTAAAGAAAGGTAACGTTGTCGAGTACAACAACGCGGTCTACCAGATCCGCGACATCGAGCGCAGCTCGCCGCAGGGCCGCGGCGGCAACGTCAAGTTCCGCTTCACCATGTACTCCGTGCCCGGCGGCACCAAGCTCGACGTGAGCATGGGCGCGGAGGACGAGCTGAAGGAAGTCGAGCTCAGCCGTCGCCAGGCCACGTTCTCGTACAAGGACGGCGATGCGTTCGTGTTCCTCGACGACGAGGACTACACGCCGTACACGCTCGACGCCGACGTCGTCGGCGACCTGGCCGGCTACATCGTCGCCGACCTCACCGGCTGCTACGTGCAGATCATCGACGACGCACCGGTCGCGCTGCAGCTGCCGCAGAGCGTGGCGATCGAAGTGGTCGAGACGCCGCCGGAACTCAAGGGTGGCACCGCCACCAAGCGCCCGAAGCCGGCCAAGCTGTCCACCGGCATCGAGATCATGGTGCCGGAGTACATCGGCAACGGCGAGCGCGTGCTGGTCAACACCACGACGGGCGAATTCGCCGGCCGCGCGGACTGACGCGACGAAAAAAGCGTCACGCGCAGCACTTCCCGCGTCGTCGACACCGCAAAAAGCCGCTCCCGAGCGGCTTTTTGCGTTTCCGCCGACGCTGGATCCGGCTCCGTCCCACCTTCAAGCGGCGCGGGCGGCGAAATAAGCGCCACGCTCGACGCCATTCGTGCCGCAACCTGACGAAACAAGCGCCACCGCCGACGCCCAAAGCGCCGTGCACGCCGCGAAAAGCGTCGAGCATGGCGCCTTCTTCGCCATCGCCGACGCTTTTTGTGTCGACCCATGACGCTTTTTTCGCCAACGCAGGCGCTTCATGCGGCTCGCGAGGCGCTCGGAGCGACATGCGCGCCGCCGGCCTCCCCGAGCGCGGCGGATTTACCGACGCTACCGGGAATCCAGGCGCACGCCGCCTTCCTGCGCGTGCAGGGCGCGCAGCCGTTCTCCCAGCGCGTCACGGTTCGACGCGATGGCATCGATGGTGTCGCGCTGCTGTGCGCTCATCCATCCGCGCGCGCCCTGCTCGACCGCGATGCGCGTGCGTTGCAGCTTCGCGTGCAATTCGTCGCCGCGCGCGACCAGCGCCATGCGTTCATCCGTCTGCGGAACGCCGTAGCCGCCTTCGATCAGCGATGCGGGGCGGCCAAGGTAGGCGCTTTCACGCAGCAGCTCGCGCACCGGATCGTCGCCCACGCCGGATTGTGCCTCCTGCTCTAGGTAACGCCGTTTCAGCGCATCGCGCACGTCGCGCATCTGCCGTCGCTGCGCGGCCTGCTCCAGCACGAGCAGCGCCGCGCTCGCGCGCAGGTCGGCGCCTTCGAACCACGCTCGACGCTGCGCGGGTCCCATCGCGAGCCAGTCCTCGACATCGCGCTGCGGCAGCTCCAGCTGCGTACGCGCGACGTCATACACCTGCTGGAAGTACGCCCGCTGCGAAGCGAAGCGATAGCCCAGGCGCAGCGCTTCATCGTCGTCTTCCAGCACCGACGCATCGGCGACGCCGGCCGATTCCAGTCGCTGCAACAGGCCCGTCGGCGTGATGCTGCCAATGCCCTGCCCCGCCAGTCGCGGCAGGCTGTCGTGGAGCAGTTTCCAGGTTTCCGCCGCGCAGTTGTTGCCGAGGAAGTAGTAGCGGCCGTCGTAGCTCCAGTGCACCTGCGCGGCGCGTTCGAGCACGGCCGCGATCTCTCCGCGATCCAGTCGCAGCGGCACCGATCTCAGGCCGCGCAGCTCGACGCGCGTGTACTCGTCGATCACCTGTTCCATCGGCAACACGAACAGCCGCGACGGATAGCGCCCGCTGAGTCCGCGCCAGCTCGATACCTGCACGTCGTCGACGAAGGCGCGGAACGAGAGCACGCGGTGGTGCGACAGATCGAGTCGGCAATCCGGTCCGCGCGGACGCCCCGGCGCACACACCACGATGCGCAGCATGCTGTGGCCCCAGCGGCTCATCGGCTGGCTGTTGCCTTCGGCGAGCAGGTAGTCGATGGCGTACACGCGTGCGGGATCGAGCATGCCCACCGCACCGCCCTCGCTCTCGCCTGCATCGACGTACGGCCACTGCGCGTCGCACGACGCCGCTGGCGTGCGCGGCTCGCCGAGACGATCGCGCAGGTAGCGATACACGGCGGGACGACGGCACGCGTAGTCGGCGTCGAGCAGGAAGTGTTCGACGTTGACCGCGACGAACTCCTCCGCATCGGTCAGCTCGTACGGATCGGGACTGCGGTCGACGAAACGGTTCTCGCGCTGGCGTCCCGCGACGCGCGTGGTGAAACGCGTGGCGCGCACCTGCCAGCCGGCGAGATCGAGCAGGCGCGGATCGCGTGACAGCGCGCCGCGAACGGCACGGTCATGGAAATGCGCGAGTTCGTGCAGGACGGTCGCGAGCGCTTCGCGCGGTGGTGCGCCCGCCTGCGTCAACGGCGGCAGCAGCGCGCGGTTGATCAGCAATTCGTCTCGCGTCGCGCGTCCGTGGATGGAATCGTCCAGCACATCCGTCCAGCGCACGACGATCTCCCGGTCGATGCCGGTTCGCATCGCATCGGGCAAATGCGCCTGCGCTTCCTCGAGCAGCCGCTGGCTGGCATCGACCTGCGCACGAGTCAGGCCGTCCTCGGCGAGACGCAGGCGCAACGCGGCCTGCGCCGAACCGGCGGCGAATGCGAGTCCGACGACGAGCACGACGCCGCGGACGAGGCCGCGGCCGTGGATCACAGGGCGAGGATCGCCTTCGCCAGTTCCAGGTCGCTGGCGTCGCGCGCCTGCGGCGCATGCTCGCGCAGGTGGCGCAGTGCGGCTTCGAGCTGCGCACCGCGGATCGCGCCGTCGCTGGCGACGAAGGTCGCGGCGTCGTCGCGCGCGGCCAGCACCACCTTGTCGTCGTTGCCGGAGCTGGAATCGGAGCTGGCGTTGCTCGAGGCCGAGCTGCCGCCGGCGGAGGTACCCGCCGACGTGCCGGCGAAACTGGAGGCCAGCGCCACCGGGGCGGCGGCCGTGAGCGCGAGGGAAAGCAACAGGGCGGAACGCTTCATCGCAAGTCCATGAACGGAATGACCGCGGGGGCGGCCGGTCCGCGAAGACTAACCGCTCGAAGCGTCAAAGGACGTATGCGCGGCGGCGAAAAGGCCGCGGTGTTCATCCCGCGGTGAAGCAACCTGGCGGACGTGGGGCGTCGGCGTGTCAGGTGTCGAACAGCTTGCCCGGATTCATCAGGCCGTTCGGATCGAGCACGCGCTTGATGCCGCGCATCAGCGCCACTTCCTCGGCGCTGCGCGTGCCGAGCAGGTAGGCCTTCTTGACCAGGCCGATGCCGTGTTCGGCGGAGATGCTGCCGCCATGACCCTCCAGCGCCTGCGACAGCAGCTTGGTGACCTGCTCGCACTGGCTGACGAATTCGGCGTCACCGGTGTCGTCGGGCTTGAGCACGTTGATGTGCAGGTTGCCGTCGCCGATGTGGCCGAACCAGACCACGTCGAAGTGCGGGTACTCGCGCCCCAGCAGCGCCTGCGTTTCGGCGAGGAACGCCGGCATCGCCGAAATCCGCACCGACACATCGTTCTTGTACGGCCGGTATTTCGCCAGGCTTTCGGTGATGCCTTCGCGCAAGCGCCACAGCTGCGCGGCCTGCGCGTCGCTCTGGCTGATCACGCCGTCGCTGACCAGGCCCTGCTCCATGCAGAACTCGAACGCCGCCATCGCCGCGGCCTCGCGCGCATCAAAGCCGACCGCGAACTCGGTGACGACGTAGAACGGATGCACCTCGTCGAAAGGTTTCTGCGCGCCGTGCGCCAGCACATGGTGCAGCGCGCGGTCGGTGAAGAACTCGAACGCCTCCAGCGTCAGCCGCTCGCGGAACGCCGCGAACACCTGCATCAACGATTCGAACGACGGCAGCGCCAGCAGCATCACGTTGGTCGGCGGCGGTGGATCGGTCAGGCGCAGGGTCGCTTCCACGACGATGCCGAGCGTGCCTTCCGAGCCGATCATCAACTGGCGCAGGTCGTAGCCGCTGGAATTCTTGATCAGGCCGCGGTTGAGTCGCAGCACCTCGCCCTCGCCCGTCACCACGGTCAGGCCCGCGATCCACTCGCGCGTGTTGCCGTAGCGGATCACGCGGATGCCGCCGGCGTTGGTCGCGATGTTGCCGCCGATGGAACACGAGCCGCGTGCGGCGAAATCCACCGGATACACCAGGCCGTGTTCGCGCGCGGCGTTGTGCACGGCTTCCAATGGGATGCCGGCCTGCACCGTCAGGGTGCGGTCGACCGAGTCGAAGTCGAGCACGCGGTTCATGCGTTCCAGGCTCAGCACCAGCTCGCCGTTCGCGGCGACCGCCCCGCCCGACAAGCCGGTGCGACCGCCCGAGGGCACCACTGCCACGGCCTCCTGGTTGGCCCAGCGCACGATCGCCTGTACTTCCTCCAGCGAAGCCGGCAGCGCTATCGCCAGCGGCGCCGGCGTCCAGCGCCGCGTCCAGTCGCGGCCGTAGTGCTCCAGGTCGGCGGCATCAGTGCTCAGACGCAGCTGGGGAGCGGCGTCCTTCAAGCGTTGCAGGCGGGAATCGGTCATCGGAACCCAGCAGTGGTGGCGACCCGGTCGCATCGCCTGTCGGACCGTCCGGGCAGGCGTTCGGGAATCCTATCCTCGACGCTGGTGCATTGCAGCAAACGCGGTGCATTTCGGGCATAGTCGAAGGCCCACCCTCGACCCCGACCGTCGTGAGCCTGCCGACCTCCTTTCCGAAGTCCGACATCCGCGTCCTGCTGCTGGAAGGCGTCGCGCCGACCGCAGTGGAGAGCTTCCGCAACGCCGGTTATTCGAACATCCAGGTCTACGACAAGTCGCCGCCGCCGGAGCTGCTGCACCAGGAGATCGCCAACGCCCACATCGTCGGTATCCGTTCGCGCACGCAGCTGGATGCCGAGGTCCTGGCGCACGGACGCAGGCTGATGGCGATCGGCGCGTTCTGCATCGGCACCAACCAGATCGACCTGGACACGGCCGAGCTGGCCGGCATCCCGGTGTTCAATGCGCCCTACTCCAACACCCGCAGCGTCGCCGAGCTGGTGCTGGCCGAGGCGATCATGCTGATGCGCGGCATCCCGCAGAAGAACGCGCAATGCCATCGCGGTGGCTGGTCGAAGTCGGCCGCCGGCAGCCACGAAGTACGCGGCAAGACGCTCGGCATCGTCGGCTACGGGCATATCGGCACGCAGGTCGGCGTGATCGCCGAAGCGCTGGGCATGCACGTGATCTTCCACGACATCGAGACCAAGCTCTCGCTGGGCAACGCGCGCATGGCGATGGGCCTGGACGACCTGCTGGAGCGTAGCGACATCGTCACCCTGCACGTGCCGGAGACGCCGGCGACGCAGGGCATGTTCGGCGCGGCGCAGATCGCGAAGATGAAGCACGGCGCGCACCTCATCAACGCCTCACGCGGCACGGTCGTCGATATCGATGCACTGGCCGAAGCGCTGACATCCGGCAAGGTCGGCGGCGCGGCGGTGGACGTGTTCCCGGTCGAGCCGCAGGGCAACGCCGATCCGTTCGTCTCGCCGCTGGTCGGCCTGGACAACGTGATCCTCACCCCGCACATCGGCGGCAGCACGCTGGAAGCGCAGGACAACATCGGCCTGGAAGTGGCAGCCAAGCTGATCCGCTACAGCGACAACGGGTCGACGCTGTCGGCGGTCAACTTCCCCGAAGTCACACTGCCGGAACACACCGGCAGCCTTCGCCTGCTGCACATCCACCGCAACGTGCCGGGCGTGCTGTCGCAGGTGAACGACGTGTTCTCGCGACTGGGCGTCAACATCGACGGCCAGTTCCTGCGCACGCATCCGAAGGTGGGCTACGTGGTCATCGACGTGACCGCGACGACCGAGCAGGCCGACCAGGTGCGCGAGGAACTGGCGCGGATCCCGGGGACGCTGCGGACGCGCGTGTTGTATTGAGCCCCCTCTCCTGACGCGCGCTGCGCGTCGACCTCTCCCGCGAGGGGAGAGGTGGAACATGCGAACTTCGACGCTCTTTTTCCCTTCTCCCCTTGCGGGAGAAGGTGCCCCGCAGGGGCGGTAGAGGGGTCAGCCTTTCCCTGCACGCTCCATCCACTTCTTCGCCATCCGCAACATCGACTCGTCGCTCGACGCATCCGCAAGGATTTCGTCGATCGAGCGCCACGCCAGATCGTGCGATTCCTCACTGACGACATAGCCTTCGTCGTCGCCGGCGTGCACCACGTAACGCACGTCGTAATGCCAGTGACCCGGCACGTCGCCGCGCTCGGGAATCCAGTGTCGGTCGAGATCGAACATCTCCGGCTCGACCGTCAATCCGCTCAGTCCCGACTCCTCCTCCGCTTCGCGCAGCGCCACGCGCGCCAGGTCGCGATCGCCGTCGGCGTGGCCGCCGAGCTGCAGCCAGCGTTCGAGTTTGCGGTGATGGGTCAGCAGCACACGCGTGCCGGAACGGTCGACGAGCCAGCTCGATGCGGTGAAGTGGCCGCCCAGTCGCTCGCGCGAGAACGGATCGGCGCCCGGCATCGGCGCATCGGCTTCGTCGAGCAATCCGGTGAACAGGGTCACGCTCGCGTGTTCGTCCGGCCAGGAACGTCCGTACAGGGACAGCGTTTCGCGCAGCAGCGCGATCTCGGGAGCGGATGAACGGGGCATGGGCGGGGTCGACGCGGAGGGCCGGCGATTGTCCCACTCCCGGCGTTACTTGTGCCGTCGCGGCGCAGCAGGGTATGTTCCGCCAGCCACGCGCCGCATCGTGGCGGGCCAATGTAGCCCTAATCAGTAACAAAGCCACCGGGGAGAAGGCAATGCTTTTCTGGCGCGTCAAGCCGCTCGACAAGATTCTTGAAACAGCTGAAAAGAAATCGCTGAAGCGGCAGCTCGGCGCGTTCCAACTGACGATGCTCGGCATCGGCGCGATCATCGGTACCGGCATCTTCGTGCTCACCGCCGAAGCCGGACAGAAGGCCGGTCCGGCCATGATGCTCGCCTTCGTGATCGCCGCAGTCGTCTGCGCCCTGGCGGCACTGGCCTACTCCGAACTGGCCTCGATGGTCCCCGTCGCGGGTTCGGCCTACACCTATACCTACGGCGTGCTCGGCGAAGGCCTGGCCTGGATCGTCGGCTGGGCGCTGGTGCTCGAGTACGCGATCGCCGCGGGCGCGGTATCGGTGGGCTGGTCGGGCTACATGAACGGTCTGCTCAACAGTGCCGGTGTCTCGCTACCCGAATTCCTCAAGACCGGTCCGATGGACGGCGGCGGCTTCAACCTGCTGGCCTTCCTCATCGCGCTGGTCGTCACCGGCCTGCTGGTGATCGGCACGTCCAAGTCGGCCAAGGTCAACGCCGTCCTCGTCGCGATCAAGGTGATCGCGCTGACCGCCTTCATCGCCATCGCGGTGCCGGCGGCGAAGGATCCGAACTTCCAGCCGTTCTTTCCGACTGGCTGGGGCAGCCCGCTGGGCGGCATCGGCGTGCTCGGCGCGGCGGCGTCGATCTTCTTCGCCTACGTCGGCTTCGACGCGGTCTCCACCGCGGCCGAGGAAACCAAGAACCCCAACCGCAACATCCCGATCGGCCTGATCGGTTCGCTGCTGGTGTGCACCGTGTTCTACCTGCTGGTCGGCTACGGCGCGGTCGGTTCGGTCGGTTCGCAGCCGATGTTCGACGCCAACGGCGTGGCCCTGCATCCGGGCAGCCCGGAACTGGCCGCCGCGTGCAAGGGCAGCGAAGCCCTGGTGTGCAGCAAGGAACCGCTGGCCCACGTGCTGCGCCTGCTCGGCTTCCAGGGCATGGGCAACCTGATCGGCCTGGCCGCGGCGCTGGCGCTGCCGTCGGTCATCCTGATGATGATCTACGGCCAGACCCGCATCTTCTTCACCATGTCGCGCGACGGCCTGCTGCCGGAGATCCTGTCGAAGGTGCATCCGAAGTTCCACACGCCGCACGTCATCACCGTCATCACCGGCCTGTTCGTGGCGACCTTCGCCGCGCTGTTCCCGGTGGGCGTGCTGGCCGACATCTCCAACTCGGGCACGCTGTTCGCGTTCATCGCGGTGTCCTGCGCGGTGATGGTGCTGCGTGTGCAGCAGCCGAACCGTCCGCGTGGCTTCCGCACGCCGATGGTGTGGGTGGTGTGCCCGCTGGCGATCGCCGGCTGCCTGCTGCTGTTCCTCAACCTGTCGACGTACACGCTGAGCATGTTCTTCGGCTGGGCGGCGATCGGCTTGGTGGTCTACTTCCTCTACGGTTACCGCAAGAGCCACATGGCCCCGGGCAACGCTCCGGCCAGCGGCCCGACGCTCGAGAAGCACCCGACTTTCCACGAAGGTCCGGACCCGGGTCCGTAATCGCCATCGTGCAGTTCGACGAGGCCGACGGTACCGCCGTCGGCCTCGCTCGTTGAGGGACGCAATTCTCCGCACGGCACACGCCGGCGCGGCATCCACCAGGACATACAGCCTCATGCTCCGACAACTCTGGGCAACCAAACACCCGCACGCGAGCCACGCCGAAGCGGAAGGCCTGAGCCTGCACCGCACGCTCGGGCCGTGGGGCCTGACCGCGCTGGGCATCGGCGCAGTCATCGGCGGCGGCATCTTCGTCATCACCGGACAGGCCGCGGCCGACCACGCCGGTCCGGCGATCATGCTGTCCTTCATCCTCGCCGCGATCTGCTGCACCTTCTGTGCGCTGGCCTACGCCGAGTTCGCGGCGATGGTGCCGGTCTCCGGCAGCGCCTACACCTACACCTACGCGACGCTGGGCGAACTGGCGGCGTGGTTCATCGGCTGGATGCTGGTACTGGAATACGGCGTATCCGCCTCGGCGGTCGCGGTGAGCTGGACCGGCTACTTCCTGAGCCTGCTAGAACACTTCCACATCTATCTGCCCAAGGCGCTGGTCAGTGCGCCACTCGACGGGCAACTGCGCCCGACCGGCGCGATCGCCAACCTGCCCGCCGCGGGCATCGTGCTGCTGCTGACCTGGCTGTGCTACGTCGGCATCCGCAAGTCGTCGGCGATGAACATGGCGATGGTAGTGCTCAAGACCGGCCTGATCGTGCTGGTGATCTTCGCCGGCTGGAAGTACATCGACCCGGCCAACTGGCATCCCTTCATCCCCGCCAACGAAGGCCCGGGCAAGTACGGCTTCGAAGGCGTGCTGCGCGGCGCGGCGCTGGTGTTCTTCGCCTACATCGGCTTCGAGGCGGTGTCGGTGGCGGCGCAGGAATCGCACAAGCCGCAGCGCGACCTGCCGATCGGCATGCTGCTCTCGCTCGCGATCTGCACGGTCCTGTACATCGCGATGGCCGCGGTGATGACCGGCCTGGTGCCGTACGCACAGCTGGGCACGGACGAGCCGGTCGTGACCGCGGTGGCGGCGCATCCGGAACTGGGCTGGCTGCGCATCGTGGTGGAGATCGGCGCGCTGATCGGCCTGTCGTCGGTGGTGCTGGTGATGATCATCGGCCAGCCGCGCATCTTCATGATCATGGCGCGCGACGGCCTGCTGCCGCCGGTGTTCACCCGGATCCATCCCGAATACCGCACGCCGCACATCAACACGGTGATCACCGGCATCGGCATCGCCGTGCTGGCGGCGCTGTTCCCGCTGGACGTGCTGGGCGAGCTGACCTCGATGGGCACGCTGATCGCGTTCGCCGCCGTGTGCGGTGGCGTGCTGATCCTGCGCCGGACCCAGCCCGACCTGCCGCGTCCGTTCCGCATCCCGTTCGCATGGCTCATCTGCACCGCAGGCATCCTCAGCTGCCTGGCGCTGCTGTCCACGATGACCGCGCACAACTGGTTCCTGATGGTCGTCTGGACCGCCGCGGGCTTCCTGATCTACTTCCTGTACGGCTTCAAGCACAGCCGCATGCGCGGCTGACCGCGCACCGCGCGAGGGCCACCCGGCCCTCGCGTCCGGCGGGCGATCAGACCTTCTTCGCCCAGGCCGAGCACCATCCCTTGGCCGCCACCGAGTGCTGCGGGAACATCTGGCACGGCCCGTAGGCCTGCCCCTTCGCACCCTTGTAGAAGTTGCAGTTGGCGCAGTCGCTGCCCGGCTTGAACAGCGTGTGCTTCACCGCCGCCGCGTTCTCGGTATAGGCCAGTGCCTTGGCCTGCGGATTGTCCAGCGGCAGCTTGGGCAGGGCCGCCGGTGCGGCAGGCTTCGCTGCGGGTTTGGCTGCGGGTTTGGCCGCCTGGCCGGCGATGGCGCCTCCGGCGAGGCTGGCGAGGGCCGCGAGGGCCGTCCGGCGCAGGAAGCGCCGCCGAGCGTGATCATGAGCGTTCATGGGCCACCTCCGCGCGAAGTATCGATCCGGCCCGGTAGGCCGGCGTGACGGTGAAAAAGGCGCGCCACCCGATCCGGTAACCCGGCCTTTCGCGAGGGTCCGTTACACTTTCCCCATGACTGCCTCCCTTCCCTACGACCCCCAGCGCCTGGCGCATTGCGCCGGCGAGATCATCGTCAACGTGCGCGAGCTCTCCGCGCTCGGCTGGACGCCGGCGACGAGCAGCAACTTCTCGCGCCGGATGGACGAGCGCCACATCGCCATCACCGTGTCCGGCCGCGACAAGGGCAAGCTGACCGAAGCCGACATCATGGTCGTGGACGTGGACGCCCAGCCGGTTGCGACCAGCCAGAAGTCCTCCGCCGAGACCCTGCTGCACACGCAGCTGTACAAGCGCTTCCCGGAGATCGGCTGCGTCCTGCACACCCATTCGCGCACGCAGACGGTGGCCTCGCGCCTGTACGCCGGCATCGGCCACGTGCACCTGGAAGGCTACGAACTCTTGAAAGCCTTCTCCGGCAACACCACCCATGAGATCAGCGTCGAACTGCCCGTGCTGCCCAACAGCCAGGACATGCACACGCTGGCCGCACAGGTCGATTGCCTGCTCGACCGCCAGCAGCTGTGGGGCTACCTGATCGACGGCCACGGCCTGTACGCCTGGGGCCGCGACATGCCGGAAGCGCGACGCCATCTGGAAGCTTTCGAATTCCTGCTCGGCTGCGAGCTTGACCTGAGGAGACTGCAGCGATGAGCCGCCTGCGCATCTTTGACGAGAACGACACCGCCACGCCGACCCTGACCACCAGCGACCACGCCGAGATGGCGCGCGAACTGGCGAAGATCGGCGTCGGCTTCGAACAGTGGCAGGCCAACGCGCCCGTCGCGCCCGGCGATTCGCCGGAGAAGATCATGGACGCGTATCGCGCCGACATCGACCGCCTCATCGCCGAGCGCGGTTTCAAGACGGTCGACGTGGTCAGCATCGCGCCGGACAATCCGCAGCGCGAAGCCATGCGCACCAAGTTCCTCGACGAGCACTTCCACAAGGAAGACGAAGTGCGTTTCTTCGTCGCCGGCTCGGGCCTGTTCTCCCTGCACGTGAACGCGCAGGTGTACGAAGTGAAGTGCGAACAGGGCGACCTGATCGCCGTGCCCGATGGCGCCACGCACTGGTTCGACATGGGCCCAGAACCGAGCTTCGTCGCGATCCGCTTCTTCACCGAGCCGGACGGCTGGGTCGGCCATTTCACCGGCACCGACATCGCCCAGCGTTTCCCGCGCTACGAGAAGGGCCAGGCGGGCTGAAGCCCGCCGACACTGCCTTCGCCATCCCCGCGTACGCGGGGATCGTGCCCTGCACCTCCGACGCGCCTCGTCGCGCGCACGACTGCGATCACCGCCCCATGACCATCCGCGCCATCCTCACCGACATCGAAGGCACCACCAGCAGCATCTCCTTCGTCAAGGACGTGCTGTTCCCGTACGCGCGCCGCGCCCTGCCCCGCTTCGTCGCCGCACGCGGCAAGGAGCCGGCGGTGCGCAAGTGGCTCGACACGGTCGCCGCCGAGAACGGCGGCATGTGCGAGGACGCGATGATCGTGGAAGTGCTGCAGGGCTGGATCGACGAGGATCGCAAGCACACCGCGCTGAAGGCGCTGCAGGGCATGATCTGGGCCGATGGCTACAAGAGCGCCGACTTCACCGCGCACATCTATCCCGACGCCGCACCGGCGCTGCGCCAGTGGCACGCCGCGGGCCTGCCGCTGTACGTGTATTCCTCCGGCAGCGTGCCGGCGCAGCGGCTGTTCTTCGGCCACAGCGACGCGGGCGACCTGACCTCCCTGTTCTCCGGCTGGTACGACACCGAGATGGGCGGCAAGCGCGAGGCGCAGAGCTATCGCAACATCGTCGAGTCCATCGGCATTCCGGCCGGCGAGATCCTGTTCCTGTCGGACGTGGTCGAAGAACTCGACGCCGCGCGCGAGGCCGGCCTGCAGACCGCATTGATCGACCGCCTCGACGACTACGCACAACCGCGCACCGGCGATGCGACGCATGGCCATGCGCGAGTGGTGTCGTTCGCCGACCTCGCGGTGTCCTGACGTCCACGCCTCAGGCGTGGATCTTCTCCCCGCGCTCCAGCATCCCGATGAACTTCTCCACCCGGGCCTGTTTCGTCTCGGGCTTCTTCGCGGTGTGCACGCGCCAGCAGAACGCGTAGCGGTTGGTGCCGTTGAGCGACTCGAAGGATTTCCGCGCCTTCGCGTTCTTCGCCAGCGCCGCGGCCAGTTCGGGCGGAACCTCCATGCCGCTGGCGGAATGGTAGGCAGCCTGCCAGCGTCCATCGGCCTTCGCCGCGTCCACTTCGCGCTGCCCACCGGCCCGCATGCGCCCGCCGGCCACGAGCTTCTCCACGCGCGCGACGTTGAGCTTCGACCACAGGCTTTTCGCCTTGCGCGGCGTGAAGCGCTGCAGGAAGTACTGCTCGTCGCAGGCGCGCTTGAGCCCGTCGATCCAACCGTGGCACAGCGCGACGTCGAGCGCCTGCGAATACGTCACCGACGTCACGCCCTGGTCCTTCTTGGCGATCTTCAGCCACAGTCCCGGTGCGCCGCCGTGCGCGGCCAGCCATTTCTCCCACGCGGCTTCCGTCCGGAACAGCTTGATCGGCAGATCGGTCGGAAGCTCGGCGGCCATGATGGTTACTCCTGCGCGTCGTCCAGACGATAGCGCGTTTGCGCACGCTGTTCGCCCTGCCAGCGGTCGAAGGTGCGCACCTCGATGCGGTGTTCCCCGGCCGACAAGTCTGTCGGCAACGTGCCGCGCCACAGATGCGTGGACGGATCCGCCTCCGGCGAACGGTCGTAGCCGCGCAGCGCGGTCGCCGCGTCGTCCGCGATGTTCTCCGCGACCAACCGCGGATCGGGCTGCTCGACGCGCTTCATCGCGCGCCATTCACCTTCATCGATGCGGTACTCGACGCGACTGTCGGCATCGCCCATGTAGACGTTGGCGTACACGCCGAACGCCTGCCATGCGCCACGACGCAGGACCTTCGGTGCGTGCAGCCCGATGGCCTCGTCACGCGCACCGCGCGCCACCTGGTAGCGCAGCGAATACGCACCGTCCGGCTTGAAGACGACACGCGCATAGCCATTCGGCGTACCGTCGCTCATCGTCGTGTCCGGGATGCCCTGAGCATCCTTCACGCCCGACCAGAACGCGCCGCAGGTCGCGCCTGCGTTGTACTCGTGCAGCGGCTTCGCGCCGTGCCAGCCGGTCGAGGCGTCGTGGTAGTAGTGGCGCTGGTTGTGCGTGTGCGCGCTGAGCAGCAGCACCTGCGTGTGGTCCTTGAGCAGCGCGAACAGGCGCTCGCGATCGGTACGGCGGAACGTTTCCACGCCCGGCACAGGTTCGAAGAACGGGATGTGCACGGCGATCACCACGCGCCGCTCCTTCGGTAGCGTCGCCAGGTACGCCTGCAGGAACGCGAACTGGTCGTCGCGCAGTCCGCCCACGTAGGACGGCTTCCTGCCCGGCTGGTAGACCACGTCGTCCATGACGATGAAACTCGCCTGCGGCTCCTCCCACGCGTAGGTGTCGGGACCGAACACGTTGCGGAACGTCAGCAGCGCGTCCTCGTCTCGCGTCGCGTCGAAGTCGAGGTCGTGGTTACCCGGGACGTGCAGCCAAGGCACGCCGAGCGTCGCGGTCACGCGATTCATGTCGGCGTACAGGCTGAGGTCGTCGTTGACGATGTCGCCCAGGCTCAGCCCGAGCCGCGCCTCGTGGCGGCCGGCCAGCGGCTGCACGATGTCGCGTTCGTAATAGCCGACGTCGGTGCGGCTCTTGGGCTGCGGATCGCCGAACAGCAGCATGTCGAGGTCACGTGGCTGCGCTCGCTCGCGATGCAGGGGGAAGTCGTACCCGTCCGACGTCGTCGGCGCGATGCCACCGTAACGCAAGGCGGGCGATCCCTGCGGGAACACGTGGTGCCAGAACCGCGGCAGGCCATTGTCACCATTCGCAACCGCGTAAGACGGCGGCTTGATCACGAACAGCGTGCTGCCGTCGCGCGCGGGAAGCGTGTAACGGCCCTGCGCGTCCGTCAGCGCAAGCTCGCGCCCGTTCGACACCTTGATTCCAGCGATGCCGCGCTCGTTGCGGTCGCGCTGGCCATTGCGGTTGACGTCGTCGTAGACGGTGCCGACGGCATCGGCCGCGTGCGCAACGGTCGTACTGGCGAGAAGGCACAGGAACAAGGCGGACAGCGTGCGGGACATGGCGCGAACCCTGGAGGCGTCGCGCGATTATCCGCATGCCGTGTGGCCGGAGGAAGTCGCGGGCTCAGTGCCCGTGCCGCTCGCGCAGCAATGCCTCCAGGTCGGCAAGGCAAAGGCCGCGCGCGCGCAACAGGACCAGCAGGTGGTAGACCAGATCGCCGGCCTCGCCGAGCAGCTCCGCATCGCCCTGCGCGACCGCCGCCAGCGCGGTTTCGACGCCCTCCTCGCCCACCTTCTGCGCGATCCGGCGCACGCCGCCTTCGAACAGCCGCGTGGTATAGCTTTCCGCCGGCCGTTCACGGTCGCGCGTGGCGATGAGTGCATCGAGCTCCTGCAGGAACGAAGCGGACCGCGCGGGCGCGTCGCCGAAGCAACTGTCGCGCTCCAGGTGGCAGGTCGGCCCATGCGGCCGCGCCTGCACCAGCAATGTGTCGCCGTCGCAATCGGCTTCGATCGAGGCCAGATCGAGGAAATGCCCGGACGTCTCGCCCTTGGTCCACAGGCGCTGCCGGCTGCGACTGAAGAACGTGACGTGCCCGCTGTCGAGCGTGGCGCGCAACGCATCGCGATCCATGTAGCCCAGCATCAGGACGCGCATCGTGTCCACGTCCTGCACCACCGCGGGCAGCAGGCCGGACTGCTTGTCCCACGCGAGCTCGTCCACGACGAACGGAAGTTCAATCGACATCGCGCACCTCCATACCCTGCCCGCGCAGGTGCCGCTTCAGATCGGGGATCGGCACCGCGCCCGAGTGGAACACACTCGCTGCCAGCGCCGCATCGACGTCGGCCTCGCGGAACACCTGTGCGAAATGCTCGATGGCGCCAGCGCCGCCGGAAGCGACCAGCGGCACCGTGCAACGCTCGCGCACCGCAGCAAGTTGCTCGATGTCGTAGCCCGAGCGCACGCCGTCGCTTCCCATGCAGTTCAGTACGATCTCGCCGGCGCCGCGGCGTTGCGCCTCTTCCACCCAGTCGAGCGTGCGCCGCGCCAGCGCACGCGTGCGCGACGGATCGCCGGTGTACTGGCGGACCCGCCATTCGCCGTCCTCGTCGCGAAGGCTGTCGATGCCGACCACCACGCACTGCACGCCGAACGCGTCGGCGAGTTCGCCGATCAGGTCTGGCCGTTCGAGGGCCGGCGTGTTGACCGACACCTTGTCCGCACCCGCATGCAGAACCGCGCGCGCATCCTCGACACTGCGGATGCCACCGGCCACGCAGAACGGAATGTCGATCACGCATGCGACACGCTCGACCCATTCCCGATCCACACTACGCCCCTCGGGGCTTGCGGTGATGTCGTAGAAGACCAGTTCGTCGGCCCCTTCATCGCGATAGCGCAGCGCAAGCTCCACGATATCGCCCATATCGACGTGGTCGCGGAATCGAACGCCCTTGACGACCCGACCGTCGCGGACATCAAGGCAGGGAACGATGCGCCGACTCAACATGCGCGCACCCTGTCGATGGCGTCGGACAGGTCGAACGCGTTCTCGATCAGCGCCTTGCCCAGCACCGCACCCGCGCAGCCGACCGCCTGCGACGCCACGATGTCGTCGATGTCACGGATGCCTCCCGAGGCCTGGATTTCAAGGCCCGGCGCCAGCGATGCGAGCAGGCGATACAGCTCAAGATTCGGCCCGCCAAGTGTTCCGTCGCGGGCGATGTCGGTGCATAGCAGGTTTGTGACGCCCGCTTCCGCGAACGTATCCAGCATGTCGTCCAGCCGCGCACCGCTGTCTCGGGTCCAGCCAGCGACGGGCAAGCACCACTCTCCCCGCGCGTCCTGGCGCGCATCCAGCGCGAAGGTCAGCCGGTCCGCACCGAAGCGCTCGATCCAGCCGCCAACTCGAACGGGCTCGCGCACCGCGAGCGAACCGATCACGACGCGTTCGGCGCCCGCATCGAGGATGCGCGCGATGTCATCGTCGCTGCGTACGCCGCCGCCTGTCTGCACGCGCAGGCCTGCATCGGCGATCTCACACACCAGCGTGTGCAGCGAATAGCCGCCCAATCGGGCCGCATCGAGATCCACCAGGTGCAGCCACTGCGCGCCCTGGGCGACATAACGTCGGGCGAGATCGATCGGCGTCGGTTCATAGCGCGTCTCGCGTTCGTAGTCGCCCTGATGCAGGCGCACCACGCGCCCGTCGCGAACATCGATCGCTGGATACAGTTGGAACCCGGCGGCACGCCGGAACGAAGGCGAGGCGTTCATGCCGTCTCCATTCGAAGGAAGTTGGCGAGAAGGCGCTGCCCTGTTCCCGCAGAACGCTCCGGATGGAACTGCGCGCCGAAGCAGCGCCCGCGCGCCGCGACGGAAGCGAACCTCGCACCGTGGCCGGTGCTGGCGAGCGTATCGGTGGTGACCGGCGCCACGTAACCGTGCACGAAGTACGCCCACGCGCCCTTGTCGATGCCATCGAGGAGTGGCGACGGCGCCAAAGGCTCGAGCCGGTTCCAGCCCATGTGCGGCACGCGAAGACCCGGCGCCGACGCCAGCCGCGATACGCGGCCCGGAAGCAAGCCGAGACATTCGACCTCGCCTTCCTCGCTGGCTTCGTACAACAGTTGCATGCCAAGGCAGATGCCGAGCAGCGGTGCCTGCAACGTGCGAATGGTGTCGACCAGGCCGAGCTCGCGCAGCCGCGCCATCGCCGGCGGCGCCGCACCGACGCCTGGCAGGATGACGCGCGGCGCGTTGGCGATGGTATCGGCGTCGGCGCTCAGCACGGCGCGCGCGCCGAGTCTATCGAGCGCGTAACGCACCGAGCCGATGTTGCCACCGCCCCAGTCGATGAGGACGACGTCGTTCACGTATTCGTTGTTCCGTGGTGAGGGTTACAGCGTGCCCTTGGTGCTCGGCAACTCACGGCCTTCGCGCTTCACGGCCTGGCGCAGGGCGCGCGCCACCGCCTTGAAGCAGGCCTCGACCTGGTGATGGTCGTTGTCGCCGCGTACGCTGAGGTTGAGGTTGAGTCCCGCGCCTTCGCACAGAGAGCGGAAGAAGTGCGGCACCAGCTCGGTCGGCAGATCGCCCACGCGTTCGCGCGCAAACGCCCCTTCGAACACGAAGAACGGACGGCCGGAGAAGTCCAGCGCGGCGCTGGCCAGCGCTTCATCCATCGGCAGCGTGAAGCCGTATCGACCGATTCCGCGCTTGTCGCCGAGCGCCTCACGCAATGCCTGACCCAGCGCGAGCGCGCTGTCCTCGACGGTATGGTGCTCGTCGATGTGCAGATCGCCTTCGCAGCGCAGTTCCAGTGCGAAACCGCCATGCTTTCCGATCTGCTCCAGCATGTGGTCGAAGAAGCCGATCCCCGTAGACACGCGCGGATCGGCAACACGATCCAGGTCGAGCGCGACCTCGATCTTCGTTTCCCGCGTGTCGCGCTTGACCGTCACCGCGCGCGGCGCGTCTGCCAGTACGCGGGCGATGCCGTCCCAGTCCCACTCTCCACCGAACTGGGCGGTGCGCAGCTGGAACGCGCGGATGCCGAGGTTGCGCGCGAAGGCGTTGTCGGTCTCGCGGTCGCCTACCATCGCCGAACGCGACCAGTCGATGCCGCGTTCGCGCATGAGCGGCAAGGCGAGGCCGATGCCCGGCTTGCGCGTCGGTGCGTTGTCGGCCGGCAGGCTGGTGTCGATCAGGATGTCGCGGAAAGCGATGCCCTGACTCTCGAACACCTGCATCATCAACCGGTGCGGGCCGTCGAAATCCGCTTGCGGGAAGGCGTCCGAACCGAGGCCGTCCTGGTTGGTCACCATGACGAACTGATAGCCGGCATCGCGCAGGCGCAGCATTGCGGGGATCACGCCCTGCACGAAGCGCAGCTTCTCGTAGCGGTCGATCTGGAAGTCGGCCGGCTCCTCGATGAGCGTGCCGTCGCGATCGACGAACAGGATCGGCGTGGCGCTCATGCGCGCACTCCTTCCAGCGCCCCAATGACGGCTGCGTTCTGCGCGGGCGTGCCGAGACTGATCCGCAGTGCGTCGCCAAGCCCTTGCGCGGCGCGCATGTCGCGCACCACCACGCCGACCGACAGGAGGCGTTCGAATGCGTCCTGCGCGTCGTCGAATCGGACGAGGACGAAGTTCGCGCGCGAGGGATACACACGACGGACGCCGCGAACGGACGCAAGGCGACGCTGCAGGCCTTCGCGCTCCGCCTGGACTGCCGAAATGCGGTCGCGCGTGGTGGTTGCGGCATTGCCATCGAGCGCAGCAAGCGCCTGGGCCACGCACGCGACCGGCAAGGGATACGGCGCCTGACAACGGCGCAGCGCCTCGATCAGCTCAGCATCACCGATCACACTGCCGATGCGCACGGCGGCCAACGCATGGGCCTTCGACAGCGTGCGCAGCACCACGATGTTGCGCTGCACGCCGATGAGCGAGATCGCAGACTCGGCCCCTGCATACTCGATGTAGGCCTCATCGACCACCACCAGTGCACGCCGCTCGAGGCGCCCAGCCAGCGCTGCGATGTCCTTCAGTGGCAGCAGCGCACCGGTCGGATTTCCGGGCGAGCACAGGAACACGATGCGCGCGCTCTGTGCGATCGCAGCATCGCCGATGGCGGAGAGGTCGCAGATCCATTCGCCATCCGCCTCGCGCAAAGGCACGTCGATCACGCGTGTGCCGTGCAGGCGCGCGCTCACCGCGTACATGCCGAAGGTCGGCGTGCTCACGACGATGGCGTCGCCACCGGGGCGGCAGAACGCGCGAACCAGCAGGTCGATACCCTCGTCGCTGCCGCGACCGGCAAGCAGCTGTTCCGGAACGCAGCCGTACAGCGCAGCGAGTGCTTCGCGCAGTTGCTGCGGCTGCGGATCGGGATATCGACGCAGCGCGCCGTCGCGGTCGGCGGGATTGGCCCACGGCGATTCGTTGGCGTTTAGCCAGATGTGTCCCTGCAGCTTTTCGCTGCGCGCCGAACGGTATCCGGCGAAGTCGCGAAGGTCCTCGCGCAACAGCGCGATCGGCCCCGTCGTCGGCGTGGCGTCGAGCATGGCGTTCATGCCGCGGCCGCCTGTTGCAGGCGCAGCGCCACCGCCTGCAGGTGAGCGTCGAGTCCTTCCGCGCGCGCCAGTTCGACCGCGCACGGGCCGATGGCCTCGATGCCGCGCGGCTGCACTTCCTGCACGGTGATCGCCACCTGGAAGCTGGCCACGTTGAGCCCGCCGCTGAAGCGCGCCGCGCCACTGGTCGGCAGCACGTGGTTGGTGCCGCTGCAGTAGTCGCCTAGCGCTTCCGGCGCCCAGTCGCCGAGGAACACCGAGCCTGCCGCCTGCACGCGCGGCAACAGAGCGCGCGCGTCGCGCACGGCGAGGATCAGGTGTTCGGGTGCGTAACGGTTGCTGATTGCCATTGCGTCGGCGAGCGACGCGACCTGGATCGCGCTGGATGACTGCAGGGCGCGGCGTGCGATGTCCGCGCGCGGCAAGGCTTCCAGCTGCACCTCGATCTGTTCCGCCACCGCATCGAGCAACGCGGTCGTGTCGCTGATCAGGATCACCTGCGAGTCCGGGCCGTGTTCGGCTTGCGAGAGCAGGTCCGCGGCGACGAATGCCGGATTGGCACCGGCATCGGCGATCACGAGCACTTCGGACGGTCCGGCCGGCATGTCGATGGCGGCGCCGTCGACGTCCATCGCGACCTGACGCTTGGCTTCGGTGACGTATGCGTTGCCGGGCCCGAACAGCTTGTCGCAGCGGGGAATCGTGGCCGTGCCATACGCCAGCGCCGCGATCGCCTGCGCGCCACCGATCTTCAGTACGCGCGTGATCCCGCAGCGTGACGCGGCGTACAACACGGCGGGATCGGCGCTGCCGTCGCGGCGCGGCGGCGTGCACAGCACGACTTCCGGACAGCCGGCCAGTCGCGCCGGCACGCCCAGCATCAGCGCGGTCGACGGCAACGGCGCGGAGCCGGCAGGTACGTACAGGCCGACGCGCTGGATCGGCCGGAGCACGCGTTCGCAGCGCACGCCCGGTGCGGTATCCACGGTGTAGGCCTCGCTCATGCCGGCGCGATGGAACGACGCGATGCGTTCGGCGGCTTCGTCGATGGCCTGTTTCAGTGGTTCGGGCAGCGTATCGAAGGCGATGCGGAATTCGTCTTCGCCCACCGCGAAATCATCGAGTTCCACACCGTCGAAGCGCGCACCGAAGGCGCGCACCGCGGCGTCCCCGTTCTCGCGCACTTCGCTGAGGATCGCCGCGACGGAATTCGCTGTCGAAGCGGAGGTGATCTGCGCTGGCCTGCGCAGCAACTGCGAACGCGTGGCATCGTCGAGGCGATCCCAGTCGACGCGGCGCATGCCGTCGAAGGTGGAAACGAGTGCGCTCATGCCAGCATGCCCTCCACCGGCAGCACCATCAGCCCGCGCGCGCCGGCGCGCTTGAGTTCCTCGAGCCGTTGCCACGTCACCGCGCCGTGGCACAGCGCCTGCAACGCAAGGTCGTCGCCTTCGTCCAGGCGCATCACCGTCGGCGCTTCGGCGTCGGGCAGCAGCGGCAGCAGGTCGGGCAGCACGCGTCGCGATGCCTGGAACAGCAGCAACTTGCTGTGGCGGATGCGCAGCGCGCCATCCAGGCGGCGCAGCAGCAGCTCGGCGAGTTCGCCGCGCGTGGCGTCGAGTTCCTCCGCCGGTCCCGCCAGCACCGCTTCGCTTTCGAGCAGCGTGGTCACCGGCTTGAGCTGGTTCGCGGCGAGCGTCGCGCCACTGGACACCAAATCGCAGATCGCCTCGGCCTGGCCCAGTCGCGGCGCGATTTCCACCGAACCCGAGAGCAGCACGACCTGCGCATCGACGCCCTGCTCCACTAGCCAGCGCGACAGCAGCGCGGGATAGCTCGTCGCGATGCGCTTGCCGGCAAGTTGCTGCACGCCCTCCCAGTCCCAGCCGTCGGGCACGGCGATGTCGAGGCGGCAACGGCCGAAGCCGAGCGCGCGCCATTCGCGGAAGGCCAGCGTGCGGCCATTGCCCGCGCGATCGCTACCCTGCTCCTGCAGCACGTTGCGGCCAACGACACCGAGGTCGCAGACGCCGTCGGCGATGAGCCCGGGAATGTCGTCGTCGCGCACCAGCAGCAGGTCGATGGGCAGGCTTTCGCCGTAGCAGAACAGGCGATCGCGGCTTTCGCGCCAGCTCAGCCCGCACGAGGCCAGCAGCGCACGCGCGGGCTCGGCCAGTCGGCCGGACTTCTGGATGGCGACGCGCAGACGATCGCGCACCGGGGCGTTGACGGTGGGGCTCATTTGGAAAGCTCGGGTTGGGCGTCATCGACGCTCGGGGCGGCCACGCGGCCGGCTGCGATGCGGTACCCGCCAGCGCCACGCTCCAGGGTGCGGGCGACACGACCGATCGTGGTCACGCTGACCTGGGTGCGGTCGTGGATCTCGCGGTACGGGACGCCGTCCTGGAGCAGTGGAACGACGCGCCAGCGGTCGCTCATGGCCTCCAGCTCGGCCGGCGTGCACAGGTCCTCGAGGAAGGCCTGAACCTCCTCGGCGGTGCGCAGCTCGAGCAGGGCCGCGGCGAGGAACGCCAGGTTCTCTTCACTACGCTCGTTGGCGGTGGGACGTCGCTTCATGATCGCTAATGTATTAACGCGTTAATACATTAGACCTGCCCGAACGGCTCTCCGTCAACCCAGGGCGGGCTTCGGACCATCGGCGGCCTGAACGGCCCGTTCACACCGTCTTGATCCATAGTGGGCGGACGTCACCGGCGCCAGTCGGCCTGAGACGGGAATGGCTCCGCAGCGACCATCGCCGCGGCGTCCGCAGTCGGCTTGGACCGGGACTGGCAAGGGGAAGACATGGGAAGTGGGACGCGTTGGCTGCGACGTTGCCTGGTGGCCGTCTGCCTGTTGCTGTCCGCTGCCGTGTCCGCGCAGGACGCCATCGAACTCGACCGCGCCAGCACCGAGGTGCCACTGGCCCCGGCGTTGCGCTATTTCCACGACATCGATGCGCGGGGCGACCTGACGTCCGCGACGACGTGGCTGAAGCAAGGCCGCTTCGCGCCCCTGCCCGGCGGCCGCACCGCCTTCGGCTTCCAGGACGGCGCGTTCTGGTTCCATGCGCGCGTCGTCAACCGCGACAACCCCGAGCAGCGCTGGCTGCTGGTGCAGAGCTATGCGCTGAGCGATCGCATCGACCTTTACGCGCGCTATCCCGACGGACGCGTCGCGTTCCAGGCCGGCGGCGACCACCTGCCCTTCACCGCGCGCAGCATCCGCTATCGCCATCCGAACTTCTGGGTCGCACTGCCCACGGGCGAACCGGTCGATCTGTTCGTACGCGTGCAAAGCGAGAGCTCGATGCAGGTGCCGCTCTCGCTGATGACGCCGGTCGCGTTCACCGAACTCTCGCGCGATGCGCAGTTCGTGATCGGCGCGTACTACGGGATCCTTCTTGCCCTGTTCTTCTACAACATGGCGCTGTGGCTGAGCCTGCGCGACGCCAGCTACTTCTGGTACCTGTTCCACCTGTCCGCGTTCGGGATGGTGCTGTTCACGCTGAACGGACTGGGCTTCGAGTACCTGTGGCCGAACTCGTCCTGGATGAGCGACCGCATGGTGCCGCTATCGATCTGCATGGCGCAGATCGGCATGCAGCAGTTCGCGCGCATCTTCCTCGGCTTGCGCACACGCTGGCCCTGGGGCGACCGCATCGGCCTGGCGCTGATCGCGTTCTTCGCCCTGCTCGGCATCGCCTCAACGTGGCTGCCGTACCACGTCTCCACGCCGATCGCATCGGCCGCGGTGCTGATCAGCATCGCGTGGATCGCAGTGGTATCGGTCGCGGTGGTGCGTCGCGGTTACACGCCGGCGCAGCTGTTCCTGCTGGCATGGGCGATGTTCCTGCTCGGCACCGGACTGTTCGTCGGCGTGGCGTTCGGCCTCACGCCCAAGACCTTCTTCACCGAATACGGCGTGCAGATCGGCTCGGCGCTGGAAATGCTGCTGCTCTCGGTCGCGCTGGGCCACCGCTACGCGGCGCTGCGCAACGAAAACGAACGGATCGTGCGCGAGGCCAAGGACCAGCTCGAACAGAAAGTCGAACAGCGCACGACCGAGCTTCGCAGCGCGCTGGCGCAATTGGAGGACGCGCACGCTCGACTGCGCGAATCGAGCCAGCGCGACGCGCTGACCGGCCTGCACAACCGCAGCCATTTCCGCGATCGCTTCGACGCGTTGCTGCGGCAGGCGCGCGAACACCGCCGCCCGTTGTCGCTACTGATGATCGACCTGGACAACTTCAAACTGATCAACGACCAGTACGGCCATCTCGTCGGCGACGAATGCCTGCGCTGGGCGGCGCGCACGCTCGGCCACGGATTGCGCCCGCATCACGACGCATTGCTGGCGCGGTTCGGCGGCGAGGAGTTCGTGGTGGTGCTGCCCGGCCTGAATCTCACTGCCGCCACGCAGGTCGCAGAGGACCTGCGCCAGCACTTGCGCGAACAACCCTTCCGCAGCGGCCACCATGCGATTCCGGTAACGGCGAGCATCGGCGTGCACGCGATCGAAACCGTCGCGGTGGCTGCGATCGATCCGCTGCTGCAGCTTGCCGACCAGGCGCTGTATCGCGCCAAGGCCGACGGACGCGACTGCGTGCGCACCTCGCAGGAGGAACCGGCCTGAGCACAGGCCGGCTTCAGTTCACGCGTCCTTAGCCGCGCGAAGCGGCCAGCACCACGCCTTCACGCACGAGTCGCACAGCCGTGGCGACTTCGCCGTCGAGTGCGCGATCGCGGTCGAGGAACGGAATCGACTCGCGGATCGCCGCATGCGCGGCCGCGACGGCGCGACCGGGCTTGAACTCGGCGGACGCCGCGAGTTCGGCGCGCAACGCTTCGACCTCATCGAGGAACGCGTCGTACGCCTGCGTTCCGGGCTGCGGACCACCCTGCACCTTCGCCGCCAGCGCGGCGGCATCGGCGCGATCGGCGAGATCGCGCGCGGCGTTGATCATGTCGCGACGCAGGTCCAGTGCCTGCGCAGCGGTGTACAGCTCCAGCGCCAGTACCTTGCCCAGGTCGTCGGCCATTGCCAGCACGTGGCGCGCTTCGTTCGCGCCCATCGACACGTGGTCTTCGGCATTGGCGCTGGTCGGGATGGAATACACCGATGCCGGATGCGCGCGGCTGGCGAGATCGTTGACGATGGCCGCCGCGGTGTACTGCACGATCATGTGGCCGGACTCGGTGGAATCCTCGTTGCCGATCAGGAAACCCGGCAGGCCGTCGTTGGTGGCCGGATCGACGAGCTTGTTGAGGCGGCGCTCGGAGATGCTCGCGAGCACCGGGATCGCGGCCTTCACGTAGCTCATCGCCAGCGCCAGCGGCATGCCGTGGAAATGGCCCGCGGAAATCACCTGCTGCTCGACGAAATCGGCCTTCGCGTCCGGGAACACGATGGGGTTGTCGGTCAGCGCGTTGAGTTCGACTTCGAGCACGCGCGCCGCCTGCGCGACCGCATCGCGCACCGCGCCGTGCACCTGCGGGATGCAGCGCAGCGAGTAGCTGTCCTGCGGCTGGTGTTTCTTGCCTCCACGGAACGGACGGAAGCGGAGATAGAACTTCTCGCGACCGTGGCGCTGGCTGAAGGCCACCCAGTCCCAGCCGATGTCGAAGCGCAGCGCCTGCGACGCGGGCGTGTCCCAGCTTGCCGGATGCCACGCGCGGAACTTCGGCACGAGGTGGTACGGAATGTCGGCAAGCGTCGAACCGTCGAGCAGTGCGCGCAGGTTCGCCGCGCTGCGCACCTGGCCCGGATGCGGGCGCAGTGCGTGCACTTCCTCGGCGAACGCGCCCAGGCGCCCGGCGAACGCGTCGATGGTCATCGCCGCGGCAAGATCGGCCGTATCGAGCAGGTCTTCCAGGCGAGCCAGTGCGAGCACACCGCAGGCGAGCATCTGCGCGGTGCCGTTGTTGAGCGCGAGGCCTTCCTTGTACGACAGCGTGATCGGCGCGAGTCCGGCGCGTGCGAGCGCCTGCGCACCCGGAAGCCGCTCACCTTCGTAGAACGCCTCGCCGCCGCCGAGCAGCACGATCGCCAGATGCGACAACGGCGCGAGGTCGCCGCTCGCGCCGACCGAACCTAGCTGCGGCACCACCGGCACGATGCCGGCGTTGAGCATCGCGGTCAGCGCCTGCAGCGTTTCCACGCGAATGCCGGAATGCCCGCGCATCAGCGTGTTGATGCGGATGCAGAGCATCGCGCGCACGATCTCCGGTGCGAACGCATCGCCCACGCAAACGGCATGGGTGACGATGAGGTTGCGCTGGAGCTCCTCGTGCAGCGTTTCGCCGGATGGCTTCGCGCCCGGCAGTTCGTCACGCAGGTGGTGGTTGCCCAGCAGGCGGTCGGCATTGCTGCCGAAGCCGGTGGAGACGCCGTAGATCGGTTCCTCGCGGCTGACCTGTTCGGCGAGGAATTCCGCTGCGCGCGCGACGGCGGGCAGCTGGTCGGCGGCGAGCTGGACGTGCGCGCCATAGGCCACGTCCACCAGTTGCGCACGCGTCAGCGAACGACCATCAAGTCGGATCGGTTTCATGATCAGCGCCCCGCCAACGCTTGTGCCTGTTCCAGTTCCACGCGCAGCGTGCTGGCCAATGCCTCGCGCGCCACTTCGAACTGCTCTTCGCGCAGCAGGTCCTTGACCGTGACCACGCCGCGCGCGCGTTCGTCCTCGCCGACCAGCGCCACGAAGCGGATGCCCGCGCGCGATGCGTACTGGAACTGCTTGCCGATCTTGCGCGCTTCCATCTGCATCTCGGTGTTGATCCCGGCCGAACGGAGGCGGCGCGCGATGTCCAGCGCGTCGGGCAGCGATTCTGAATCCATCAGCGCGACCATCGCCTGCACCGTGCTGCCGCCGGACTTGCCGAGCAGGCCCGCTTCGCGCAGCTGCCAGAACAGGCGCGTCAGGCCGATCGAGATGCCCACGCCCGGCAGCTTCGACTTGGTGTAGTGGCTGGCCAGGTTCTCGTAACGACCGCCCGAGCAGATCGAACCGATCTGCGGGTAATCGTTGAGCGTGGTCTCGTAGACCGTGCCGGTGTAGTAGTCCAGGCCGCGCGCGATGGAGAAGTTGAGCGCGTAGGCGTCCTCGGGAACGCCAAGCGCACGCACCAGCTCCAGCACTTCGCGCAGTTCGGCCACGCCTTCGCGCAGCGCGTCGTTGCCTTCGCCCAGTGCGTCGAGCTTGGCCATCGCGTCGGCGTGCGAGGTCGAACGCACCTTGACGAAGTCGAGGATGCGCTCGACGCCATCGGCCGGCAGCTCGAAGCCTTCGCCGGTCAGCGTGTCGCGCACGTAATCCTCGCCACGCTTGTCGAGCTTGTCGACCTCGCGCAGCACCAGCGCCTGCAGCTCGCCATCGGCCACGCCCTGCGCCTCGAAGAAGCCGCGCATCAGCTTGCGGTTGTTGAGCTGGATGGTGAATGCGCCGATGTCCAGTTCGGAGAACACCGCGTGGATCGCCGCCGGCAGCTCGGCGTCGAAGCGCACGCTCAGCGCATCCTTGCCGATCACGTCGATGTCGCACTGATAGAACTCGCGGAAGCGGCCGCGCTGGGCGCGTTCGCCGCGGTACACGCGCTGCATCTGGTAGCGGCGGAATGGGAATGCGAGTTCGTGCTCGTGCTCGGCGACGTAGCGCGCCAGCGGCACGGTCAGGTCGAAGCGCAGGGCCAGCTCGGGCATGCCCTCGCCGGATCCGCCCTCGGCCTTGTTCAGCGCGCCGGTGGACTGGACGAAATACACCTGACGCTCGGTCTCGCCGCCCGACTTGGTCAGCAACACCTCCGACAGCTCCATCACCGGCGTTTCCACCGGCAGGAAGCCGAAGCGTTCGAAATTTCGGCGGATCGTGTCCAGCATGCGCTGGAAGGCGATCTGGTCAGGAGGCAGCAGCTCCATGACCCCGGGCGGGGTGCGCGGCTTGATCAAGCGGGACTCCAGTGACGGCGGGCCGCGGGCGCGGCCAGGCAATGAAAACCGCGACAGTTTAGCGGCGCGGCCCGCTTTCCCCCAGCGATCCGGCGCCTGGCTGAAGGAAATTGCATTTGCCCCCTTGCCTCGCACCCGTCGAACTGACTAGAATTTGCGGCTCAGCAGTCGGGGTGTAGCTCAGCCTGGTAGAGCGCTACGTTCGGGACGTAGAAGTCGCAGGTTCAAATCCTGTCTCCCCGACCAACTTCCGCCTTCGCGCGAAGTGCTGAACCGACAACGCCGGCCTCGCCGGCGTTTTTCGTTTCCGTACGCCATGCGCGCGGATCGCGGCAATCGGGCAAGATCGGCGCAATGCGCCACGATCGCCGCCCATGACGCTCGCCATCGAATCCTTCGTCCGCGACGACCGTCCCTGCATCCGCCTGCGCGCGGCCGACGGCGCCAGCGCCGAAGTCAGCCTGCACGGCGCGCACGTCCTGTCCTGGAAGCCCGCGCCCGATCGTGAGCGCCTCTACCTCAGCCCCAACGCCAGTCGTGCCGCGGGCAGCGCGATCCGCGGCGGCATTCCGGTGATCTTCCCGCAGTTCGCCGGTCACGGGCCGCTGGTCAAGCACGGCTTCGCGCGCCTGCTGGAATGGCGATTCGCCGGTATCGAGCCGTCCGGCGCCGACGGCATGGAGGCCGCGACGTTCGAGCTGACCGACAGCGAGTACACACGCTCGCTGTGGCCGTCGCGATTCGTCGCGCGGCTGCAGGTCGCACTGGCGCCGTCGCGCCTCATCGTCGGGCTGTCGGTACACAACCCCGGCGATGCGCCGTTCGCGTTCACCGCCGCGCTGCATACCTACCTGCGGGTCGGGCGACTGGCGCAGGTCGATCTGTCCGGCCTGGAGTCCACGCCGTACGAAGACAGCGCACGCAAGTCCGTCGCGATGCCCGCGACGGGCACGCCGGTGCGCTTCGACGGCGAACTCGACCACATTTACCCGGCCGCGCCGTGCGAACTCACGCTGCACGACGGCGAACAGACGCTGCGCATCGCCTCCGAAGGTTTCCGCGATGCGGTGATATGGAGTCCCGGGGCGACGCTCGCCGCCTCCATTGGCGACCTCGGCGCGGGCGAACACCTGCGCTTCGTCTGCGTGGAAGCTGCCACCGTGGTGGAACCGGTGACGCTGGATCCGGGCGAACGATGGGTTGGTGTGCAGCGGCTTCAGGAATAAGCATCGACCAGGCTGTCATTCCCGCGCAGGCGGGAATCCATGCACGCATGCGTCAAGACATCCGGAAGGCTTGACGCATCGGACGACTGGGTCCCCACCTTCGCGGGGATGACAGCAACGTCAACCCAACCTTTCGCGCGACTCCGGATGCCGCACCTGTCCTTCCCCGCGCACGACGAAGCGTTCGATGGTCAGCGATTCGGCACCCATCGGCCCGTACGCGTGCAGGCGCGTGGTCGAGATGCCGATCTCCGCGCCGAGCCCGAGCTGCCCGCCGTCGTTGAAGCGCGACGATGCATTGACCATCACCGCCGCGCTGCGCGTGCCGCGCACGAACGCCTCGGCAGCCGCAGCATCGGCCGTGACGATCACCTCGGTGTGGTCGGATCCATGACGCGCAATGTGCGCGAGCGCCTGCGCCAGATCGTCCACCACGCGCACCGCAAGGATCAGGTCGAGGTATTCGGCGGCGTAATCGACTTCGTCCGCCACTTTCGCCTGTGGGGCAATGGCCCGCGTGCGCTCGCAGCCGCGCACTTCGACGCCGCGCGCAAGCAGGCGCTGCATTGCGCGCGGCAGGAACTCGCCAGCCACGTCGCGATGCACCAGCAGCGTCTCCAGTGCGTTGCACACGCCGGGTCGCGAGGCCTTGCCGTCGACCAGCAGGTCGAGCGCAGTATCGAGGTCGGCCGCGCGATCGACGTAGAGATGGCACACGCCCTTGTAGTGCTTGATCACCGGCACGCGCGCATGCTCGGCGACGAAGCGGATCAGCCCTTCGCCACCGCGCGGGATCGCCAGGTCGATGAGGTCGGCCAGCTGCAACAGTTCCAGCACGTGCTCGCGCGCGGGATCCGACACCAGCGACACCGCCGCTTCGGGCAGCCCTTCCTCGCGCAGCGCGGCGTGCAGGCAGCCCGCGATCGCCGCGTTGCTCGCACGCGCCTCGGATCCGCCGCGCAGCAACACGGTGTTGCCCGCCTTCAGGCACAGCGCCGCCGCTTCCGCGGTCACGTTGGGTCGTGCCTCGTAGATCATCGCGATCAGGCCCAGCGGAATGCGCACGCGTTCGACCACCACGCCGTTCGGCCGCGTCTCGCGACGCGTCACCTCGCCCAGCGGATCCGCCTGCGCCGCGACTTCATCGAGCGCGTCGGCGATGGCGGATACGCGCGTATCGTCCAGCCGCAGGCGATCGAGCACTGCGTCGCTGAGTCCAGCGTCGCGGCCGCGCGTCATGTCTTCAATATTCGCGGCGATGATATCGACGCTGTCGCGGCGCAGATGCGTCGCCATGCGTTCGATCAGGCGACGTCGCGCGGGTCCGTCGAGTGTGGCAATAGCCGGACCGGCCTCGCGTGCGCGTTCGGCTAGCTGGCGAACGTAGCCACTCATGTCGTCGCCTCGGTGTTGGCCGTGGAGCCGAGCAGCACGAGGTCATCACGATGCACGACCGACTCCCCGTAGCGGAACCCGAGGATAACTTCGATGTCCTGGCTGTGGCGGCGCGCGATGCGGCGCACTTCACCGGCGCTGTACTGGGCCAGGCCGCGCGCGAATGGAGCCTGTCCGGCGATCGCGATCTCCACCACGTCGCCGCGACGGAAATCGCCTTCGACCGCGACCACGCCACCGGGCAGCAGCGATGCGCCCTGCCGGCGCAACGCGAGCGCCGCGCCTTCATCGACTTGCAGGCGACCCGATGCGGGTGCATGGCGCAGCCACTGCTTGCGCGCGCGCAGGCGATCGCCCTGCGCGAGGACCAGCGTGCCGTGCAGGCGGTCATCGGCGAGCGCTTCCACCACGTGCGCGTCGCGCCCACAGAACAGCACGGTGGCGATGCCCGCCGCACCGGCTTTCGCCGCGGCTTCCAACTTGGTGCGCATGCCGCCGGTACCGAGCACACCGGCACCGCCGCCCGCGGCTTCGAGCAGTTCAGGGGTTATGTGTTCGACGCGCTCGACCGGGCGCGCGGATGGATCGCGTAGCGGATGCGCGCTGTAGAGGCCGCCGATGTCGGTGGCGATCAGCAGCAGGTCGGCATCGACCAGCGACGCCACCGCGGCGGCGAGGTTGTCGTTGTCGCCAAGCTTGAGTTCGTCGACCGCGACGGCATCGTTCTCATTGATGACGGGCAATGTACCCAGACGCAGCAGCTCGCGCAGCGTCGCGCGCGCGTTGAGGTAGCGGCGTCGGTTGCGCAGGTCGTCGTGGGTCAGCAGCACCTGCGCGACGGGCTGCGTCGTCAGCTGCTGCCAGAACGCGATCAGCGAGGCCTGACCCAGCGAAGCCAGCGCCTGCCGCAACACGAGGCCGTCGCCCGCGGCACCGACCCGACCACGACCGGCAGCCACTGCACCCGACGAGACCAGCACGACTTCCCGTCCGCGCACGTGCGCCGCATCGATGAAACGCGCCAGTCCGATCGCGTACTGCGGATCCAGTCCGCCCTCGCCCGCCAGCAGGCTGCTGCCCACCTTGAGCACGGCGCGGCGCCAGGCGGGCAATGGCTGCGGACTGAAAGCGGAAGCGCTCATGGGATCGCGTCGTGTGGGGTTACGGAATCCTTCGCTGCATTGTCCGCGTCATCGGCCTTGCGGCCTGATGACGAAGCCTCATGACTTCATGCCCCGTCGAGGGCATCCAGTCGCTGGCGCAGTGCGTCCAGACGCAGTTCCGCCGACGCACCCGGCGATACGCGCGCGGCCAGGCTCGCTTCGGGATCGCCCTGCGCCCAGCGTGCCGGATCGGCGGCCTGTCGATAGGCTTCGCGGAACGGCAGGCCCTGGCGTGCAAGATCGACCGCCAGATCCGTTGCGTACATCGACGGGTCCAGCGCTTCGCGCATGCGCTCGACCTTCCATTCCAGGTTGCGCAGCAGGTCCGGCAACAGTTCCAGCGCACCGAGGCCGCGACCGAACGCGTGGAAGATCGCGCCCTTCGAGAACTGCAGGTCGCGGTGGTAGCCCGACGGCAGCGACAGCAGTTGTTCGATCTCGGTGCGCGCGGCCGCGGCGGCGGCATAGCTGGCGCGCATGAGTTCGATCACGTCGGGGTTGCGCTTGTTCGGCATGATCGAACTGCCGGTGGTGTACTGCGCCGGCAGCGCGACGAAGCCGAACTCGGCGCTGGTGAACAGGCTCAGGTCCCATGCAAGACGACGCAGGTCGAGCAGCGCGGACGACAGCGCCTCGATCGCGGCCATTTCGAACTTGCCGCGCGAAAGCTGCGCGTACGCCGCCGACACCTGCATGCGGCCAAAGCCGAGCGCGGCAGTTGTGTGGTCGCGATCCAGCGGTAGGTTGACGCCGTAGCCGGCGGCGCTGCCGAGCGGGTTGGCATCGACCCACGCGAGCGTCTGCACGGCGCGCTGCGCGTCGTCGATGAAGCCTTCCGCCCATGCCGCCCACCACATGCCCAGCGAAGACACGACGGCGCGCTGCAGGTGCGTGTAGCCCGGCAGCGGTACGCCATGCTCCGCCTCGGCGCGGGCCAGCGCGACCTGCGCGCTCTCGCGGCACAGCGCGGCCACGCGCGCCAGGCGATCCTTCAGCCACAGGCGCGTGGCGACCAGGATCTGGTCGTTGCGGCTGCGGCCGGTATGGATCTTCTTGCCGGCATCGCCGAGGCGCTCGACCAGCCGCATCTCGATCGCCGAATGACCGTCCTCGTACTGCTCGTCGAGCACGAAGGCGCCGGCGCGGAAATCCTCCGCCAGCGCGGACAGTTCGCGCTCCAGTCCGGCGAGTTCATCCACGGCGAGGATGCCGATTCGCTGTAGGCCCTGCGCATGCGCACGACTGGCCTCGATGTCGAACAGGAAGAACTCGCGATCGAGGATCACATCCTCGCCAGCGAGGAACTGCTGGATGCGCGCGTCGACCTTGACGCCGGGCTTCTGCCACAACAGACCGCTCATGCCGCCTTCTCCGCGACGGGAATGCCCGTCCATTCGTCCAGCCCGAAGGCGAGGTTGAGGTTCTGCAGCGCCTGTGTCGCCGCGCCCTTGAGCAGGTTGTCCTCGGTCGCCACGACCACCAGCCGGCGCGCGTCCGGCGAAAGCGTGAAGCCGCCGAGTTCGACGTGGTGGCGGCCAGCGATATGGCTGACCCACGGCGCGTCGTCCTGCACATCGACCAGCGGCTCGCCGGCGTACTGCGTGCGATAGCGCGCGACGACCTCGTCGCGTTCGACCGCTTTCGACAGTGGCAGGTTGGCGGTGATGGTCAGTCCGCGGAAATGCGGCGCCACGTGCGGCAGGAACTGCACTTCATGGCCAAGCTGGCGCGTGACCTCGCGTTCGTGCACGTGGTTGGTCAGCGCGTACGGCATCAGGTTGTCGCGCAGCTTCTCCGGATCGTTCTTGTCCGACGGCGACGTCCCCGCCCCGGAATAACCGGACACACCGAAGCACTGCACGGGCCCGTCGAGCACGTCGAGCATAGGCGCCACCGCAAGCTGCATCGCGGTCGCGTAGCAGCCGGGATTGCTGATGCGGCGCTGGCCGGCGTACTTCGCGCGGGTCAGCTCCGGCAGGCCGTAATACCACGCGTCATCGAAGCGGTAATCGGCGGAGAGATCGACGATGACCGGATCCACGCCCGCCGCATCGAACGCCGCCACGCAGGCCGCGGCCTTGCCGTTGGGCAGCGCCAGCACGACCGCGTCGGCGCCGAGCGCGGGCAGCTCCTCGTGCGAGGGCGAGCTGTAGCGCAGCTCCGGATCGATGCCGGCGACGCCCGCGAAATGATCGGCCACGCGCTGGCCGACCAGCTCGCGCGAGGACACGAACGCCAGATCGAACTGCGGATGCGCCGCGATCAGGCGGATGAGTTCGGCGCCAACGTAACCGCGCGCACCGACGATGCCAACGGACTTTCTCACGGCCGGCTCCCTTGTTCGTTCTGTTCCAGCCGGTGCTGGAGATTGCGCTTCACCGCCGGCCATTCCGATTCGATGATCGAGAACACCACGGTATCCCGGAAAGAGCCGTCGGGCATGCGCATGTGGTTGCGCAGCACGCCATCCTGCTTCGCGCCCAGGCGCGCGATTGCGGTGCGCGAGCGCTCGTTGAACCAGTTCGTCCGGAACTCCACCGCGATGCACTGCCAAGCCTCGAAGGCGTGGCGCAGCAGCAACCACTTGGCTTCGGTATTGATGGCGGTGCGCTGCACACGCTGCGAGTACCACGTGTAGCCGATCTCGACGCGACGGTTGTCGTGATCGACGTTGCAGAAAGTGGTCTGGCCGACGATCTCGCCGGTCTCGACCGACTTCACCACGAACGGCAGGAACGTGCGCAGCTCGCGACGCTTGAGCATCAGCTCGACATGCGCATCGACCGCGTCCGGCGTCGGAACGCTGGTGTACCAGAGCTTCCAGAGCTCGCCATCGCGCACGGCCTGCGCCAGCCCGGACGCATGCGAGGCCTCCATCGGCTCCAGGCGCACGTGGCGGCCTTCGAGCACCACCGGATCGAGAAAGGGAACGCTGCTCATGTCGCGTCCACCAGCGTGGGCAGGCGCGTCGAGCAGTGCGCGACGCAGCGCGCGATATCGTCGAAGCCGTCGATTCCGTACCAGAACACCTTCCACTTCTCCTGCTTCAGGCAGCCGTCGGATTCAGAGTAATAGAACGGATTGACCGGATTGCCGTGGCGAGAACGCCAGAACAGGCGCGGATTCTGCTCGCGCATAACGTGCCACACCGCGCGCCCGAGGCCCTCGCCCTGCGCCTCATCGAGCACGGCGAACTTGTCAAGGTAGATGCCGGCATCCTCCGCCGTGAGGATCACCGCCGCGCGGTAGTTCTCGCTGACGTAGGCGCGATGCAGCGTGGTGCGTTCGAAGTAATCCGGCAGCAGACGGCGGCCAAACGCGGATTCGATCAGCCCGCGCAGGCGCTCCAGGTCCAGCTCGTTCCACTGCGAAACCTGCAGCACGCGCTCGCCGCGGCGCACCAGCGTGCCGGAACCCTTGTGCGTGAACAGCTCCTTCGCCAGCTCCGACGGCTTGGTGATCGACACCGAGGACGTCAGCGGCAGCTTGTCGAGCAGGTCCTTGATCTGTTCGATCTTCACGCGCATGCCGCCGTTGATCCACGGCTGGTCCATCAGGTGTTCGTACTCGGTCGACAGGTTGATCGAATCGATCACACGTCCGTTGTCGTCGAGCAGACCGCCGGTGCCGGTGAGGAACACGATCTTGTACGGCTGCAGCTTCTGCACGAGTTCGTTCGCGGCGAAATCGGCGTTGACGTTGAGGATCTGGCCTCCGGCGGTTTCGCCGAGGCTGGCGATTACTGGGATCGAACCCGCGCGCAGGCTGGCTTCGATCGGCGCAAGGTTCACCCGCTTCACTTCGCCGACCAGGCCGTAGGTGTCGCGATCGAGGTAGTCGGCTTCGAACACGCCCGACACGATCGACGTGGCGCGCGCATCGAACGCCTGCAACGCTTCGACCAGCTTCAGGTTCTGCGACTGGAACACGCGGCGCACGATGGCCAGCGCTTCCGGCGAAGTCACGCGCAGTCCGTTGACGGTCTGCTTGACGATGCCAGCGGCGGAGAGTTCTTCGTCGAGCTGCGGGCCGGCGCCGTGGATCACGATGGGCGTCAGGCCGACGTCCTGCAGGAACGCGAGCGAGGACGTGAGCGCTTCGAGGTCGTCGCGCAGGACGGCGCCGCCGACCTTGACCACGGCGAAGCGCTTGGCGTCCAGCTGCGAAAAGCGCTTGAGGTACTGCGAGATCTCTTTCGCGCTGGCCATGCTCGAAAGCAGGCGCACGATGGTCTGGCGGGTCTGGATGTCTCTTGTATCGTTCACGTATTGCGGTCCAGTAGCCCGGGTAAGCGGAGCGCACCCGGGAAAACGCGACCCGGGTGCGGCCTTGTGGCCTTACCCGGGCTACGGTCAATGTTCCAGAATGCGGGTTACCGATTCGGTATAGCGCTGCAGTTGCTCCAGCGAGACCCATTCGTCGGCGGTGTGCGCCTGGGCGATGTCGCCCGGGCCATAGACGATCGCGGTGAAGCCGGCGGCGGAGAACAGCGACGCTTCCGTCCAGAAATCGACCGCGTTGCCGATCGGCAGGCCGAGCGCGTCGGCGAGGTCGCGCGCTTCCAGCCGCCGCTGTTCGGCATCGGCGACATCGCCCGACGGCAGCGACGGACCGCGGAAGGTTTCCTCGTAGCGTTCGATGGCACCGGCCTCGATCAGCGTGCCGAACTTCTCGTGCAGTGCGTCAATCGACATCGACGGCAGCGGACGGAAACCGAAACGCATTTCCGCGCTCGGCGCGATCATGTTGGCCTTGATCCCGCCTTCGACGCGACCGATGTTGAAACGCAGGCCGGTCAGTCCGCCGAAGCGCTGGTGCTGCTGGCTTTCGACGTAGTCGAGTGCATGCCCGCCCCAGCGGATCGCCTGGTGCAGCGCGCTGGCCTGCATCGCGTTCGCACCCGAGGCGTGCCCGGCGATGCCGCGGAACTTCAGCAGCACCGAGCTGATGCCGCGGTGCGCGAGCACCGCCTCGCACTGCGTCGGTTCGGCGACGATGACGTCCTCGAACGCTTGCGCGCGCGACAGGAACGCTGCGATGCAGCGCGCATCGTTGGCTTCCTCGTCGGTGGAGAACAGGAATGCGGCATCGCCCTGCGTCACCGACGCGGCGGTGATCAGGCCCGCCGCCGCGCCCTTGATGTCGCACGCGCCCAGGCCGATGGCGCGGTCGGCGGTCACGCGCAGGCGGTGCGGATCGGCGCTCCACGCTTCCGACGACGGCACCGTGTCCAGGTGCACGTTGAACAGCCGGCGCGGATTGCCGCGCACGGCCAGCATGGACACCGCGCCGTCGCCGTGGTCGACGACATCGATGCGGAAGCCCGACAGCTGCTGGCGCAGGTAGTCGAAAATGCCACCGGTGCCGATGTCGCGCGGAGGATTGCGGGTGTCGAACGACACCAGCGCATCCAGGTGCTTGAGCGTCTTCGCGAGCACGTCAGCCCTTCCCGCCACCGCGGTTGACTTCGGCCCACAGCGTGCTGCTCATGCCGAACAGCTTGATGAAGCCTTCGGCCTCGGCCACGCCCCAGTCCGCCGCCTGCGCGTAGGTCGCGCCCTTGGCGTTGAGGATGTGCTTCGACTCGATGGCCACCGCCGTGACGGTGCCTCCCTGCGTCTCCAGCGTGACTTCGCCGTTGACGGTCGACTGGCTGGACTGAAGGAAAGCTTCCAGGTCGGTCTTGAGCGGATCGTGGAAGAAGCCTTCGTACACCAGCTCCACCCACTTGCGTGCGACGTCCGGCTTGAAGCGGTTCTGCTGCTTGCTGAGCACGGCTTCTTCCAGCGCGCGGTGCGCGGCCAGCAGCGCGGTCAGGCCCGGCGCTTCGAAGATGATGCGGCCCTTCAGTCCGATCGTCGTGTCGCCGGTGTACAGGCCGCGACCCACGCCGTACTGCGCGAACAGGCCGTTGAGCTTGGCGAGCATGGTGTGGCCGGCGATCTTCTGCCCGTCCAGCGTCACGGCCTCGCCGTTGTGGAAGCCGATCTTCACGCGCAGCGGCTGCGTAGGCCACTCGGCGCGCGGCTTGCACCAGCCCACCGCGCCTTCGCCCGGCGCCTGCCAGCGGTCGATCTCGCCGCCGGACATGGTCAGGCCGAGCAGGTTCTCGTTGATCGTGTAGGCCTTCTGCTTGGCGCGCACGCCGAAGCCTCGGTCTTCCAGGTACTTCTGCTCGTAGGCGCGGACTTCGGTGTGTTCCTTCTGGATCTCGCGGATCGGCGCCACGATCTCGTAGTCGCCCAGCGCCTTCACCGCCAGGTCGAAACGCACCTGGTCGTTGCCCATGCCGGTGCAGCCGTGCGCGATCGCCTTCGTGCCCAGCTCGTCGCAGCGCTTGAGCGCGGCATCGACGATCAGGTAGCGGTCGGACACCAGCAGCGGGTACTGCGACTGGTAGCCCTCGCCCGCCCACACGAACGGCTTGACGAAGCCTTCCCAGATCGCCGGGCCGCCATCGACGGTCACGTGCGAGGCCACGCCGAGTTCGGCGGCGCGCTGCTCGATGAAGGCGCGCTCTTCCGCATCGACGCCGCCGGTGTCGGCGAACACGGTGTGCACGTTCCAGCCGCGCTCCTTCAGATAGGGCACGCAGAAGCTGGTGTCGAGGCCGCCGGAGAAGGCGAGGACGATGTCTTTGCTCATTTCGGAATCTCTGTGGGGTTCGTTGTTCGCTCTCCCGCGTGCGGGAGAGGCTTGCAATGTCAGCGGCCGGCGAGCGTGGCCATGATGGCCTTCTGCACGTGCAGGCGGTTTTCGGCTTCGTCGATGGCGATGCACTGCGGCGAGTCCATCACCGCATCGGTGGCCTTGACGTTGCGGCGCAGCGGCAGGCAATGGCTGAAGACGCCGTTGTTCGTCAACGCCATCTTCGCCTCGTCGACGATGAAGTGCTTGTACTGGTCGCGGATGGGCTTCTCCGGTTCCCAGTTGCCGAAGAACGGCAGAGCGCCCCAGCTCTTGGCGTAGACGACGTCGGCACCGCGATAGGCGCTCTCGATGTCGTGGCTCACGGTGAACGAGCCGCCGCTTTCGGCGACGTTCTGCTCCGCCCAGCCCATGTAGCGCTCGTCGAGCAGGTAATCCGGCGTCGGGCACAGCAGGGTCACGTCCATGCCCATGCGCGTGGCGATGGTCAGGGCGGAATTGGCGACCGCGGTGTTGAGCGGCTTGGGGTGGTAGGTCCAGGTCAGCACGTACTTCTTGCCGCGCAGGTCGTTCGTGCCGAAGTGCTCCTGCAGCGCGAGGATGTGCGCCAGCTCCTGGCACGGATGGGTGATGGTCTCCATGTTGACCACCGGCACCGGCGAGTACTTGGCGAAGCTGTTGAGCACGATGTCCTGGCGGTCGTACTGCCAGTCGACGAACTTCGGGAACGCGCGCACGCCGATCAGGTCGACGTAGCGGCCCAGCACCCGCGCCACTTCGGCGATGTGCTCCTCGGTGTCGCCGTCCATCACGGTGCCGAGGTTGAACTCGATCGGCCATGCGTCCTTGCCCGGCTGCAGCACCACGGCGTGGCCACCGAGCTGGAAGGTGCCGAGTTCGAAGCTGGTGCGCGTGCGCATGGACGGGTTGAAGAACACCAGCGCGATCGACTTGCCCTTGAGCTGGTCGCCGAGCTTGCTGCGCTTGAACTGCGCAGCCTGCGCGAGCAGCGCGTCGAGGTCGGCGCGCGACCAGTCCTGGGTGTTGAGGAAATGCTTGTGGGTCATCGACTGCGTTCCCGTGAAAGAAGATTCGCGAAGGTGGTTCGCTGGGCCGAAAAGCAAAAAAGCCCAGCGCGTAGGCTGGGCTTTTCGTGTGTCACTTCGCCTGTTGCGAAAGCGCGTAGTGACCGTTACCCAGCGGATTGGCAGGGAAACGGTCGGCGCGCGCGCGAGGTCATGCCCGCCGCCATGTAGGCGGAGGTGAGGACGTCGGCGTCGGCGTAGTGGGCGTTCATCGAGGGTGCGAATGCTCGCATGCACCCGCGACGGGTGCAAGCATGGCGGGCCGCCGGGTCGTCAGCGGGTGCGCGGCGCCTGCACGACCGGCGTCACAGAGACGCGGATGCGCAGGCGGTTGCCGGGGTCTTCGGGCAGGCGCGAGCGGTACTTGGCGCCCTTGTAGACGTAGTCCACGTCGTAGGCGATGGGGCGGCGGAATTCGCGTTCGACCGTCACCGGCCGGCATGCGGCTTCCTGCTGCTCCTTCTGCTCGCGGGTCAGCGCTTCCTTCACTGCGCCGACCACGCGCGACAGGCGCGAGTCCTTCTCTTCGCTCTCGCACTGTTCCTCGACCGACGTAGCGCGCAGGGTCTGGTAGACCGGTGTCACGCGCAGCACCTGGGCGTAGTCGAAGCGGACGTTTTCCGCCTGGATGACCGTGTTCTGCGCACGCGCCGCCCCGAACGGGACGGTGGCCAGGACGAACCCGATGACGGGCGCGACCAGGGCGGGCAGGAACAGAACTGGACGGGCCATCACACTCGCAGGGTCGGAAAATGTTCAGAAATTGTAAGCGGATCGGGCGGTCGGGGTCTGAACCCCGCCTTTAGGATTCCGGCCCGCTCCCGGTCCGGCACCCTATCACCCCCGCCGCAGCCGGCCGCATGCAACCGCTAGAATGGCCGGCACTCCCGGCGGTAAATCCATGAGCCTGCATCTCTTCAACAGCCTGACGCGACGGGTCGAGCCGTTCCTGCCGCTCGATCCCGCCCGCCCGACCATGTATGTGTGCGGGCCCACGGTCTACAACTACGTCCACATCGGCAACGCCCGCGGCCCGGTCGTGTTCGGCGTGCTGGCCGAACTGCTGCGCCGCCGGTTCGGCGCGCTGGCCTACGCCCGCAACATCACCGACGTGGACGACAAGATCAACAATGCCGCCCGCGAACAGCGCGTGCCGATCTCCGACATCACCTCGCGCTTCGCCACCGCCTATCGCGAGGACATGGCTGCCCTGGGCGTGAAGCCGCCGGACCTGGAACCGGAAGCCACGGCCCACATCGGCCAGATCATCGCGATGATCGAACGCCTGATCGAGGCCGGCCACGCCTACGCCGCCGAAGGCCACGCGCTGTTCTCGGTCGCCAGCTTCCCGCAGTACGGCAAGCTCTCGCGCCGCGATACCGATGAACTGCTGGCCGGCGCGCGCGTCGACGTGGCCCCGTACAAGCGCGACCCGGGCGACTTCGTGCTGTGGAAGCCCTCCACGGACGACCTGCCCGGCTGGGATTCGCCGTGGGGCCGTGGCCGTCCGGGCTGGCACATCGAATGCTCGGCGATGGCCGAGGCGCACCTGGGCGAGACCATCGACATCCATGCCGGCGGCGTCGACCTGCAGTTCCCGCACCACGAGAACGAGATCGCGCAGAGCGAATGCGCGCACGGCGGCCGGGTGTTCGCGCGCTTCTGGCTGCACAACGGCATGCTCAACTTCGGCGGCGCCAAGATGGCCAAGTCGGTGGGCAACATCCAGCGCGTCCACGACCTGGTCCGTGAGTACCCGCCGGAAGCCCTGCGCTATGCCCTGCTCTCCGCGCACTACCGGCAGCCTCTGGAATGGTCGGACGCGCTGATCGAACAGAGCATCCGCACGCTGGATCGCCTTTACGGAACCTTGCGGGATCTGGCGGATGTCGCCGCGACCGCGGAGATTCCGGCCGGCATCGAAGCCGCCCTCGACGACGACCTCAACACACCGCAGGTGCTGGCCGAGATCGCCCGCATCGCCGGCGAGGCACGCAAGCTCCTGTCCCGAATCGAGCACCTCAAGATCTCGATCACCCCTTTGAATCAGATTGAAGCCAGCATCGTTCGTTCAAACGACGACCTGATTGCCCCTCTCGGAATGTCGTTCCCCCACGCGGGAAACGGCATGCTGGACGCGATGGACCTGAGGGAACGGCTGGAGAATTACCTTCGGACCCCGTCGGCTCGCCCGTTTGCGGACCTCAAGCGCGAGCTGCTCGGCGCCGGCCTGGCGCTGGGCCTGCTGCAGCAGGATCCGGCGGCGTGGTTCGCGCGCGGCGCGAGCAACGACGACGACGGGCGTATCCAGGCCCTGATCGACGAACGCATCGCAGCCAAGAAAGCACGCGACTTCGTCCGCGCGGACGCGATCCGCGACCAGCTCGCCGCCGAGGGCATCCTGCTCGAGGACACGCCACAGGGCGTGCGCTGGAAGCGGGCCTAATCCTCCGTGCGCCCTCCACGAGGGCGCCACGCCATGCGCGCAACGCAGCGACCCACCGGCATGAAGCCCGCGTGGGCAAGTCCGGCGCGAGCCGGGCGTAAAATCCTCTCCGAATGAACGCCATCGCCGCTCCCGTCAGTCCCTTCCCCCTCGAAACCACCGCGCGCGACGCGCAGGCGGCGATCCGCGACGAGTTCGCCTTCTTCGGCGACTGGTCGGAGCGTTATCAGTACCTGATCGACCTGGGGCGGAAGCTTCCGGACCTGCCGGCGGAGTGGAAGAGCGAGGAACATCGCCTGCACGGGTGTCAGTCGATGGTCTGGATCGTCGCCGAAGGTGATGCCGACCGGCTCGATTTCCACGCGATCAGCGATTCGGCCATCGTCTCCGGCCTGATCTACCTCGCGCTGCGCGTGTACTCGGGCCGCAGCGCGCAGGAGATCGTCGGCACCGACGCCGACTACATCGCCGACATCGGCCTGGCCAGGCACCTCTCGCCGACACGCAGCAACGGCCTGGCCGCGCTGCTGGGTTTCATCCGCGATCGCGCCCGCACTCAGCTGTGAGCG
Organism: Lysobacter panacisoli; assembly: GCF_009765165.1. Lineage (NCBI taxonomy): Bacteria > Pseudomonadati > Pseudomonadota > Gammaproteobacteria > Lysobacterales > Lysobacteraceae > Lysobacter > Lysobacter panacisoli. Next base: position 46,233 of record NZ_VLNU01000002.1, on the reverse strand, counting down.
CGCGTCCGTGAGCGAAGCGGCCCAGGCCGAACCTCCTGCCGCCGCCACCGGAGTCGCGGCGCTGCTGCGCAACCGCGGCTTCACCGGACTGCTGACCTATCGCCTGCTGGCGATGCTGTCGTACCAGATCGTCGCGGTGACGGTCGGCTGGCACGTGTACGAACTCACGCGTGATGCGCTCGCGCTGGGCCTGATCGGCCTGGCCGAGGTGATCCCGTATTTCTGTTTCGCCCTGTTCGCCGGCTATGCCGTCGACCATCTGCCGCGACGCAAGCTCGGCATGTTCGCGTGCGTCGGCCTGCTGCTCACCACGCTGACACTGGCCGGTGTCGCCAGCGGCGTCCTGCCGGCCGGCGCATTCGGTTTCGGCACGCTGGTCATCTACGCGGCGATCGGCGTCAACGGCATCGTCCGCGCGTTCCTCGCGCCGGTGTACATGTCGCTGTTCGCACGCGTGCTCAAACGCGAGCAGTTCGCACGCGGTGCCGGCGTGAGCAGCGTGGTCATGCAGACCGGCCTGGTGTTCGGACCGGCGATGGGCGGTCTGCTGGTGGCATGGGGCGGCAAGACCACGGCCTATCTGGTCGCGTCGGTATTCGCGGCCGCGGCGGCGATCGCCATCATCACCCTGCGCGTGACCGAGCCACCGATGCCGGCCGAACGCGCGCCGGTGTTCAAGAGCATCGGCGAAGGCCTGCGCTTCGTGTTCAACACGCAGGTCGTGCTGGGTGCGCAGGCGCTGGATATGTTCTCGGTGCTGTTCGGCGGCGCGGTCGCGCTGCTGCCGGCCTTCATCAACGAGATCCTGCATTACGGGCCGGAAGCACTCGGTCTGCTGCGCGCCTCGCCGGCCGTCGGCGCGGTGCTGATGGGCATCTACCTCGCGCGACGCCCGCTGCAACGCAACGCCGGACGCGTGCTGCTGTTCGCGGTGGCGGGCTTCGGGTTGTGCATCATCGGCTTCGCGTTGTCGCGCCACCTGTGGCTATCGGCGCTGATGCTGATGTTCTCGGGCATGTGCGACGGCGTGTCGGTCGTGCTGCGCTCCACCATCCTGCAACTCGCCACGCCCGACCACATGCGCGGGCGCGTGTCGTCGATCAACGGCATCTTCATCGGTTCGTCGAACGAGCTGGGCGCGTTCGAATCGGGACTCGCCGCGCGCTTCATGGGACTGGTGCCGTCGGTGATCTTCGGCGGCTGCATGACGCTGGCCGTAGTCGGCGCCACCGCGAAGCTCGCGCCGAAGCTGCGCCGCCTCGACCTGCGCGAGCTGCACTGACGATCAGCGCGGGCGCTGCGCCCACTGCGCGTAAAGGCCCGACTCTCCTTCCGGCAACGCCTGCTTCAGCGGCAAGGACTGCTGCGACGGCGGATTCGCCATCTGCTCGTACACGGCCTTCGTCGACAGACCGAACGGTTCGCCGTCTTCGTTGGAATACGCGTAATAGGCGGCGGATATCCCGCACAGATGCATCGCCGCCAGGCACATCGGGCACGGATGGCCGCTGGCATAGACGACGCAGCCCTCCAGGCGTGGCGTGCCCAGCTTCTGCGCCGCTTCGCGCAACGCGAGCAGTTCCGCATGCGCGGTCGGATCGGAGGTTTCGTGGATACGGTTCGCCGCGCGTGCGAGCACCACGCCGTCACGCACCACCACCGCGCCGAACGGACGGCCGCCGGCGGCGATGTTGTCGCGCGCGATCGCGATGGCTTCGTGCATCGGATCGGTGCTGGATTCGGGCAGGTTGGTCATGCGCGCGCTCCTTCCTACGATCGCGCCAGCATGCACCGGAACGCGCCGTATCGCGCGACGGGATGTGTCCTTTCGCGCGTCCCGTTCCCGGAACGCGAAAGCCCGGCCGAAGCCGGGCTTTCCGCACTCATGCGCCGCGCGACGAGGAAGCCGCGCGGGTTGCGATGAAGCGACCGGATCAGTCGCCCATCTGCTTCTGCAGGTGTTCCCAGCGCTCCTGCGCGTCGATCGTGCGCTCGGCGGTGAGGCGCGCCTCCAGGCGTTCCAGGCCGATTTCCTCGCCGGTGTCGACGCAGTAACCGTAGTCGCCGGAATCCACGCGCTTGAGCGTGCTGTCGATCTTGCTGATCAGCTTGCGGTAGCGATCGCGGGTGCGCAGTTCGAGCGAGTTCTCGGTCTCGCGGGTCGCGCGCTCGGCTTCGTCGCCGACGTCGCGGACTTCGTCCTTGAGGTTCTCGATGGTCTGCTTGGATTCCTCGACCAGATCGGCGCGCCACTGCAGCAGGCGCTGGCGGAAATACTCGAGCTGGAGCGGGCTCATGTACTCCTCGTCCACGGCCGGGCGGTAGCCCTGCGGGACGATGGGACGCCCGGTGGCGTCATCGGTGGTGTACGGCACGACTTTGACCTTGCCTTTCGGCGCAGGTGCCTGCGGCTTGGCAACGACGGCCACGGCCACCTTGCCGGCCGGGCGAGGAGCGGTCTTGGTCGCGGGGGTGCTGGCGGCCGCCGCCTTGGGTGCAGGCGCCTTGTTGGATACGGGCTGTGTCACTGGATTCTTGGCAACTTCGGGCTTGCTTACGGCCGGTGCCACCGATTGGGACTTGGTGGCCGGACGCGGTGCGGGTTTCTTGTCGACGAGAGGCTTGCTTTCCGGCTTGACGGCCGTGGGCTTGCTCTCGCTGCGGGGGACGGCCTTCACCGGCGCGGGTTTCGCCGGCGGGACCTTCTTTACGGGTGCCGGCGCCTTGGCGACGGGCTTCTTCACCGGCGCCGCCTTCTTGGCGGGCACCTTCTTCGCTACCGGCTTGGGCGCGGGCTTCTTGGCCGGCGCCTTCTTGGCCGGAGCGGCCTTCTTCGCGACCTTGGCGACCGGCTTGGCCGGAGCCTTCTTGGCCGCCGGCTTGCTCGCCGCGACCTTCTTGGCAGCCGGCTTCTTGGCCGCGGTCTTCTTTGCTGCGGGTTTACTGGACGCGGCCTTCTTGGCGGCCGGCTTGACGGTCTTCTTGACGGCCTTGGCGGCCTTCTTCGCGGTTTTTTTCACTGCCACGAGCGACGTGTCCTTCTGTTCCCTGAGGCCTCCGGACGGGACGATCCGAAGGCGGTGCGGAGCACAGCATGCCCCACTTTGCGTTACGGCATGCAAGTGCCGGAACCCCTGAGCGGTCCGGTCGATTGACACCGGTTCCGCGATCTCCGGCCGACCCGTTCCGATCGTCCGGACTGAAGCCTTGTGACGGGAAAGCGCGCTGTTATACCCTGCCCCGGCACCTGCGGCAACCGCATATTCAAGTGCCTGGCCGCATTAAGGAACCGTGATCGACCGCCTCCTCATCGTCGCGCTGCGCGGCTACAAGCGCTGGATCAGTCCACTGCTCGGTCCGCGTTGCCGCTTCCACCCGACGTGCTCGGAATACGCGATGCAGGCCATCGCCCGCTTCGGCGCATTCAAGGGCGGCTGGCTCGCGATCCGTCGCATCCTGCGTTGCCATCCGCTGCATCCCGGCGGGCTCGATCCCGTGCCCGACTCCCCTCCTGGAAAACACTCATGCCCACGACACTGATCGTCAACGCCCGCCTGGTCAACGAAGGCCGCGAGTTCGACGGCGACCTGCGCATCGCCGACGGACGCATCGAACGCATCGGCACCGGACTGGATGCGCGCGCCGGTGAAACGGTGGTCGATGCCCAGGGGCGGCGCCTGCTGCCCGGCATGATCGACGACCAGGTGCACTTCCGCGAGCCGGGCATGGAATACAAGGCCGACCTGGCGACCGAGTCGGCGGCGGCCGCGGCCGGCGGCCTGACCACGTTCATGGACATGCCCAACACCAACCCGCCCACGCTGGACGCGGCGGCGCTGGAGGACAAGTACCGCCGCGCCGCAGGCCGCGCGTGGGGGAACTTCGGTTTCTACATGGGCGCCAGCAACGACAACCTGGCCGCGATCCAGGCGATCGATCCGCGTGCGGCGCCGGGCGTGAAGGTGTTCATGGGCGCTTCCACCGGCAACATGCTGGTCGACAACCCGGACATCCTCGACGGCATCTTCCGCGATGCGCCGGTGCCGATCATCACGCATTGCGAAGACACGCCGATGATCGACGCGCAGCTCGCCCGCTACAAGGCGAAATACGGCGACGACATCCCGGTCTCGTGCCATCCGGACATTCGTTCGCGCGAAGCCTGCATCAAGTCCACGCAGCTCGCACTGTCGCTGGCGCGCCGCCACGATTCGCGCCTGCACGTGTTGCACATCAGCACGGCCGACGAACTGGCGCTGTTCGAACAGGGGCCGCTGATCCGCGCCGATGGCAGCCGCAAGCGCATCACCGCGGAAACCTGCGTCCACTTCCTGCGTTTCGATCGCGCCGACTATGAGCGCCTGGGCAACCTGATCAAATGCAACCCGGCGATCAAGGACGCGGGCGATCGCGAGGCGCTGATCCAGGCGCTGGCGAACGACGTGATCGACGTGCTCGCCACCGACCACGCGCCGCACACGCTGGAAGAAAAGGCCCGCCCCTACACCGCCGCGCCGAGCGGCCTGCCACTGGTGCAGTACGCACTGGTCGCGGCGCTGGAACTCGTGCACGAGGGACGACTGACCACGGCGCAGGTCGTGCAGAAATTCGCGCACGCGCCGGCGCAGCTCTTCGACGTGCAGGGCCGTGGCTTCCTGCGCGAAGGCTACGCCGCCGACCTGGTGCTGATCGACGACACACCGTTCACCGTGCAGCGCGAGGACGTGCTGTCCAAGTGCGGCTGGTCGCCGTTCGAGGGCACGACGTTCCGTTCGCGCATCGCCTCGACCTGGGTCAACGGCGAACTCGCCTGGGACGGTCGCCAGCTGGTCGGCAAGCCGCACGGCCAGCGCCTGGCTTTCGATCGATGAGGCCACGCCTGTCGGCCTTGTGCCTGCTTGCCGTCGCCGTCACCGCCTGCGCTGCCACCGCCGAGCGCGGCGCGGTCGCTTCGCCCGCTGCATCGACCGCTGCGCCAGTCGACTCGCGCGTGGTGTTTCCGCAGTCCGTGCAACAAGGTGCGCTGGTGTTCGGCAAGGTACCGACCGGCAGCACGGTGCGATACGGCGCGCGCACGCTGCGCGCCACGCCGTACGGCACGGTCGTGTTCGGCGTGGGCCGCGACGAGACGGGCCCGGTAAGCGTGCAGGTCGTGCTCGCGGACGGCAGTGCTCGTGACGTCGCCATCGCCGTCACGCCGCGCGACTGGCCGGTGGAAAACATCCGCGGTATGCCACCGAAGACGGTCGAACCGCCGCCGGAGATCGCCGCGCGCATCGAGCGCGAACAGGCGCGGGTCACCGCGGCACGCGTGCGCGACGACGACCGCGCCGACTTCGCGCAGGCGTTCGTCTGGCCGGTCCAGGGCCGCATCAGCGGGCGCTTCGGCAATCAGCGCGTGTACAACGGCATTCCGAAGTCGCCGCACTCGGGAATGGACATCGCCGCGCCCACGGGCACGCCGGTGCTCGCGCCCGCCGCGGGCGTCGTCACCTTCGCCGCGCCGGATCTCTACCTCACCGGCGGCACGCTGCTGATCGACCACGGCCACGGCGTGAGCTCCAACTTCCTGCACCTGTCGCGCATCGACGTGAAGGTGGGCGATCGCATCACGCAGGGACAGGTCGTCGGCGCCGTCGGCGCGACGGGACGCGCGACCGGGCCGCATCTGCACTGGGGGATGAACTGGTTCGATGTCCGCATCGACCCGTTGCTGGTACTGGAGCGGACGAAGTAGTCACTCTTGTAGTTTCCCGCAACAACGCGCTGCGGCGCGTTCTTCGGTGCGACTGCTGCATTTCATCGCGGCGCGGTTCGACGTACGCATCGATCCACTGCTGGTGCTGGAGCGGAAGTAAGTAGCACCCACGAGCATGCCATGCGACCACTCGTGCAGTAGCCCGGGTAAGCGAAGCGCACCCGGGGCACCGGCACGCACAAGGCGGTCATCCCGGGTGCGCTTCGCTTGCCCGGGCTACGCGATGCCGATCTTCATGGCCATTCTGATCCGCACGTGGAATCAGAAGATCGTGCTCGCGTTCTGCGCGTTCGCGGTGTTGGCGACGGGCGCCGCCGCGGTGGTGCGCAAACGCGAGGCGGTGTATCCGGTGACGCGGTCGCGCCCGGTTTCCTTGCTCGCGTATAGCGCCGCGTCGGCGCGTTCGAGCAGCTTCTCGACGGTCTCGCCGTGGTGCAGTTCCGCGACGCCGAGGCTGAGCGTCGCGTTGAACAGGCGATTGTCGATCGACAGTGGCCGACAATTGACCGCCGCGCGCAGATTCTCGGCCACGCACAGGGCCTCGCGCAGTTGCGTGTCGGGCAACACCACCAAGACTTCGTCGCCACCGTAGCGACCGAACAGGTCGTAGGTGCGCAGCCGGTTGCGCGTGCGCAGCGCGACGATGCGCAACGTCTGGTCGCCGACGCGATGGCCGAACTCGTCGTTGATGCGCTTGAAACGGTCGATGTCGAAGAACACCACCGACAGCGGGCGCCGTCCGCGCTGTGCGGCGTCGACCAGCGCGTCCAGCCGTTCGGTGATCGCCGAGCGCGTGAGTGCACCGGTGAGCACGTCGTAGGTCGCCATGTGGCTGGCATGATCGCGGTCGCGACGCAGCTGGTGCATGTGGTCGGTCAGGCCGATGGTCAGTGCGAGGCCACCCATCGCCAGGCCGATCGGGAACGCGTACTCCATCCATTCCGGATTGCGCCAGCCGCCAAGCAGTTCGCCCATGCGCAGCACGGCGAGCACCAGCATCGGCGTCCACGACAGGACCATGAAATACGCTTCGCGCTGGCGTTGCAGCGCGCCTGCGATGCTCGCCACGAACGTCGCCACCGCGGAAGCGAGGAACACCGCACTCGCCAGCACCCCGAGCACGTTGGCGGCGCTGCCCACGGTGGCCAGCAGCAGCAACAGCAGCGCCGCGTTGCAGCCGTGCAGCGCACGCATCAGGCGTGGATGGCGTTCGGGCAGGTTGAGGTACAGCGCGACGAAGCTGTTGCTAGCCAGCACGCCAAGCAGGCCGAACATCCGGCCCACGCGTGGATCGGCGCCGATCAGGTCGGCCAGCCAGGGCACCATCCGCACTTCGCCGCCCACGCTGGCCAGGTAGAACGCCTGCGCGGCCAGGGTCAGGAACAGGTACGCATAGGCGCGTTCGCCGATGCCGATCCAGAAGCCGATCGCCAGGATCGCCAGCACCGCCAGCGTGCCCAGCACGAAAGTGCGCAGCGCGACGTGGCTCAGGTCTTCGCGATGCACCTGCGCGAGCGGTTCCACGTCCACGTACATCGGCGTCGGAGTGAGCGCGTGCACGCGCAGGTAGATCGACTCGCCGGTCGCGAGCCCCTGCGGCAGCGGCACCACCAGTGCCCGCGTGGAGAAGCCCGGATCGGCGTCGTCGCCGACCAGACCCCGGCGCAGCGGCATGACCTCACCCGGCCGCCACACTTCGACATGGTTGAGGTACGGGAATCGCAGGATCAGGTGCGGGGCGTCCGCAGGCGAGATCGCCTCGCGTGCGGTCAGGCGCCACCAGCGCGGGCGGCGGCTCGTTTCGTGGACGGATTGGCCTTCGACGCTGGCGAAGTCGTTGCGCAGCTCACCGGAGAGGACCTGCAGCGGCAGCGGATCGCCGTCGAGACGGGCCACGTCGAAGCGCTGCGCCGACACTGAGGTCGCCACGAGCATGCCGAGCGCGGCCAATACAGCGGCCTGCCACCAACGACGTGAGGGTTTCCCCATAACCCGTCCGGCCCCCTGCTAGGCCCGACAGCATACCCAACTGAGACGTTCGTCGCGAAACGGGCCGATGAAGGGCGCCGGGACGGGGCCCGGCGGCAGATCAGTCGCGACGACCCTGTCCGCTGACCCGCGCCACGGCGTCGTGGGCGTGCAGGCTTTCGAAGTGGGCGACGTGGGCATCGAAGCGCTCGATGCGCGGATCGGCCGACAGCGCGGCCGCGACCCGGCGAGCGGCGTCCTCGCAGAACATCAGGTTTTCGGCGTTGAGGCGGGCGAAGGCCTGCTCGTCTTCACGCTTGACCGCGGTCTGGACCGGCGTGCCCAGGGCCTGTTCGAGGGCATCGATCAGCGCCGCCAGCGGCAGTTCGTCGAAGGCCGGGCGCAGTTCCACGCGCACATCGGCGCGGCTGCGCTGCGCGTGCGGAGTGGCGGCGAGGCCGCGTTCGGAAGCCAGCCACTCGCCCACCACCGCGGTGGACAACGGCCGCGCGGCGGCGAAGTCCTCGACGAACCGTTCTGCGTTGAGCTGCCGCGACAGCGCGGCCGAAGCCGGACACGTGCTGGAGTACTCGACCGCGAAACGCAGCGCCAGGTGCAGATGGCCTTCGCGCAAAGTGGCGTCGATCTCCACCGGATAGCGCTTCCATCCGGCGTTGTCGCTGGCCAGGGCCGGACGCAGCAACAGCTGTTCGTAGCGCAGGACCAGGCGCGCGGCGGTGGAGATGCCGCCCTGTTCCTCGATCAGTGTCTGCAGCACGCGGCGCAGGCCGGCCGGGGTCACCGTCTCGCTGGCGAACGCGTTCTGCAACTGCAGGTACATGCGCGACATGTGGATGCCGCGCGAGTTGGCATCGGCCAGGTCGACCGACACGTCGACCGAGGCGGCGACGGTGATCGGCTCGCCGTCGCCGGTGGCGACACGCAGCGGCAAGGCGATGTTGGACATGCCGACCCAGTCGAGCGGTCGCGCCGCTGCGGCGGCGTCGAAGGCGACATCGGGGAGACGGCGCGGGGTGGTCGAGGTCGTGGTCACGGCGAAGAGATGGGGTTGGCGCGGGGGAGCGCAAGCCGGGCCATTGTAGCGGCCGGATCCACGGGGGGCCCGGGCGTGGCCTGCAACAGTCAGTTGCAGGCTGTCGGACAGCCTATCGAGCCGATAGGCGGCGCCGTCAGCCGCGTACGCCACGCCAGGCGGTCATCAGCGCGGCGACTGGAGGCAGCGGGAGGGCTGCGTCGCCGCGACGGAGACGCTGCCGGGCCAACGCGGACCACAGGCGGCGCGGTCGGTTGGCCGCGCCGGAGGCAGGCCATCGCTCCAGGAGTTCGGCGCCCCAGACGCGGGCGTGTTCGCCCTCGCCTGCCCCCGCCAGCGCGCTCAACGGCACCGCACCTTCGCCGCCGAGGGCGAGATGCGAGTGCAGCAGGGTCGACTGGATCGCCGCGACGGTCGCTTCCGTCGCGGTGCCGTCGAACAACGCGGTCTCCACGTCCGCGACGGCGCGCGCGAATGGCTGCAACAGTGCCAGCGCTTCATCGCGATCGCGCGGGCGCTCGCGCGTGTCGCGCAGCGAGGGAATGGCCATCGCCAGGCGTTCCCACGGTGCGCCCAGCTTCTGCAGCGCGATGCCGAGCGGATGGCGACGACCGCCGCGCGACCAGCCCTGCAATTCTTCGATCCACCACGCGAGCTTCGCTTCGCCGGGGCGCGCATCGCTGCCGCCCCACGCCGCGTCGGTGAGTTCCTGCTGCAATGCGGCCCAGGCCAGTACGGTCTCGCGCTGCGCGTGCGGTACGAATACCTGCGCCACGTTCCATTCGGGCCAGCGCGCGCGCCACTTGTCGAGGAAGCTGTCGAGCGCGTCGTCGTGGGCGGACTCGTGGCTCATCGTCGCAGCGGCCATGCCGCGGCCTGGGTCAATTCGAGCGGAGCGTCGATCATCACGTCGCCCTGCCACGCCACCGGGTCGTCCTCGTCCAGGCGATAGCCCCACAGCGCCACCACCGAGGGCATGCCGGCAGCGCGCGCGGCGAGGATGTCGCGCTCGTCGTCGCCGACGTAGATGCAATCCGGCGCAGCGACGCCGATGCGCTCGGCCGCGACCAGCAGCGGCAGCGGATCGGGCTTGCGTGCCTTGAGCGTGTCACCGCCGATCAGCACCGCGCTGCGCTGTTCCCAGCCGAGCAACGGCATCAGCTGGCGCGCGAGGTATTCGGGCTTGTTGGTGACGATGCCCCAGATCGTGCCGGCGCGTTCCAGCGCGCCGAGCATCGCCTCGACGCCGGCGAATGGTTTGCCGTGCCGGCCCAGTTCGCGCTCGTAGTGGTCGAGGAACTCGGGGATCCAGCTTTCCCGCTCCGCCACATCGACCTGTGGGAACGCCGCCGCGACCATCGCGCGCGCACCCTTGGATACATGGGGACGCAGCTCGTCCAGCGGCATTGCCGGCTGGCTGCGTGCGGCACGCATCGCGTCGATCGCCGCGGCCATGTCGGGCGCGCTGTCGAGCAGCGTGCCGTCGAGATCGAACAGCACGGCCTTCGGGAACGTCACCGCGTCGACCACGGCCATCAGACCGCGGCCGCTTCGGGCTTGCTCGCGCAGGCGAGGTAGTTCACGTCGGTGCGCGCGATGACGCGGGCGCTGTTGCTCCACGGCTGGTACATCAGGCCGCTCACGTCCTCGAGGCGCAGTTCGGCGTCACGCAGCCAGGCGCCGAGTTCGTGCGGCTTGATGAAGTCGCGGTACTGGTGCGTGCCGCGCGGCAGCAGGCGCGCGACGTACTCGGCGCCGACGATCGCCAGCGCGAACGCCGCGGGCGTGCGGTTGAGCGTGGACAGGAACAGCTTCCCGCCCGGGCGCAGCAACGTGGCGCAGGCGCGGATGATCGAACCCGGATCGGGCACGTGTTCGAGCATTTCCATGCAGGCGATGGCGTCGAACGCACCGGGCATTTCCGCGGCCAGCGATTCCACCGACTGCAGGCGGTAATCGACTTTCACGCCGCTCTCCAGTCCGTGCAGGCGCGCGACCTTGACCAGTTCCGGCGCGAGATCCAGTGCGGTCACCTGCGCGCCAGCGCGTGCGAGCGCCTCGCTGAGCAGGCCCGCGCCGCAGCCGACGTCGAGCACGCGCGCGTCCTGCAGCGTGGTGCGGTCAGCGACATACCCCAGCCGCGCCGGATTGAGCGCATGCAGCGGCTTCTGCGGGCCTTCCGGGTCCCACCAGCGCTGCGCGAGCGCGCCGAACTTGTCGAGTTCGGCCTGGCTGAAGTTGGTATCGCCTGAAGCTTGCGTGGTCATGCACTTCCTCCGGTGCCGTGGCGTGCGCGACGACCGTTCGCGCGCACGACGGGATGTGTCGCGAAGACGGTCAGGTCAGGCGGATCGCGGCGATCCGCATGCGCCACTGGCGCGCGTTGGCGACCAGGGCATCGGCGTCCATGTCGACCAGCACGCGCGAGCGCAGCTTCGCCTTGCCGGCGATCCACACGTCGCTGACCTGCTGGCGACCGGTCGCGTAGATGAGTTGCGAGATGACGTGGTGCAGCGGCTGGGTTTCGATCTGGCCCAGGTCCACGCACACCAGGTCGGCCTGCTTGCCCGGTTCGATCGAACCGATCGCCGTGTCGAAGCCGAGCGCGCGCGCGCCGCCGAGCGTGGCCGCGTGCAGCGCGCTTGCGGCGTCGAGCGCCGACGCGTCGCTGGCCACGGCCTTGGCCAGCAGCGCGGCGGTGCGCGTCTCGCCGAACATGTCGAGGTCGTTGTTGCTCGCACAGCCGTCGGTGCCGATGGCGAGGTTCACGCCCGCCTTCTGCAGCTTGCCGACCGGGCAGAAGCCGGAGGCGAGCTTGAGGTTGGATTCCGGGCAGTGCACGACGCTGACACCGCGTTCGGCGCACAGCGCGATCTCCGCGTCGGTCAGCTGGGTCATGTGCACGGCTATCAGGCGGTCGTTGACCAGGCCCAGCCGGTCCAGCCGCGCGAGCGGGCGCTGGCCGTGCTTGTCGTGCGACTCGACCACTTCCTGCGCGGTCTCATGCGTGTGCAGGTGCACCGGCACGTCGAGCTGGTCCGAGAGCATGCGGATGCGCTCGAAGTTGGCATCGGACACGGTGTACGGCGCGTGCGGTGCGAACGTCGTGGCGACCAGCGGATCGTCGCGCCACTGGTCGTGGACCTCGCCGGCGCGGTCGAAGTATTCGTCGGAGGTCTTCGCCCACGCGGTCGGGAAGTCGATCACCGGCAGGCCGACGCGCGCGCGGAAACCGTGGCGCTTGTAGACCGCGGCCTGCACGTCGGGGAAGAAGTAGTTCTCGTTGGCGCAGGTGGTGCCGCCACGCAGCATTTCGGCGATCGCCAGTGCGATGCCGTCCGCGACGAACTCCGGCCCGATCACCGCGCCCTCGACCGGCCAGATGTGGCCCTGCAGCCACTCCATCAGCGGGAGGTCGTCGGCGATGCCGCGCAGCAGCGTCATCGGGTTGTGGGTGTGGGCGTTGACCAGCCCGGGGATCAGCGCCGCATCGGGGCGCGACACCGTTTCGGCCGCGCTGAAACGCGTGCGCGCCTCGCGGGTCGGCAGCAGCGCGACGATCGCGCCGTCGCGCACGGCGACGGCATGGTCCTCCAGGACCACGCCGTGCGGTTCCACCGGCACCACCCATCCGGCTTCGATCAACAGGTCGCAGGCTTCGGGGCGGGTATCGGCGGTCATTCGTTTACCTGGCACGTCGTTCCCGCGAGGGCGGGAACCCAGTGTCCCGCGCCTTCGCTACGGTTCGGAGGCGAAGGCGGGACGACGAAAAGGCCATCCGCGCACGGCGCGGACGGCCCGATGCATCACTTCACGCGGCTGACGTACTCGCCCGAGCGGGTGTCGACCTTGATCACTTCTTCCTGCGCCACGAACAGCGGCACGCGGACCACGGCGCCGGTTTCCAGCGTGGCCGGCTTGCCGCCGCCACCGGAGGTGTCGCCGCGCACGCCCGGATCGGTCTCGACGATCTTCAGCTCGACGAAGTTCGGCGGCTGCACGGCGATCGGAGTGCCGTTCCACAGGGTCACCACGCACTCTTCCTCGCCCTTGAGCCACTTCTCGGCGCCGCCCATGCCGGCCTTGTCGGCCTGGACCTGCTCGAAGGACTCCTGGTTCATGAAGTGCCAGTACTCGCCGTCGGAGTACAGGTACTGCATGTCGGTGTCGACGACGTCGGCCACTTCCACCGAGTCGGTCGCCTTCATGGTGATTTCCTGGACGCGGCCCGACTTGATCATCCGGTAGCGCATGCGCGTGAACGCCTGACCCTTGCCCGGCTTGACGTACTCGGTCTCCGTGATGATGCACGGCTCGTTGTTGACCAGGATCTTCTGTCCGTTCTTGACGTCGTTCATGCCGAGGGTGGCCATGAGGGAACTCCTGCTTGCTATGTGAATAGGTATCGGGGCGCCGGCCGCACGAGGGCAGCGAAGGCTAGAATGTCGGGCTGTTGTGCCCGGCCGCTGGGCCGTGGCGCAAGGAAAACCGGTCCGACATGATACCCGCTGCCCCCGCCCCCCAGCACGCCCCCGTGCCCCTCGCCCCCTCCGCGCCGCGCTGGCAGCAGCTGTGGCGCGAGGCGATGCGCGAGCCGCGCGAGCTGCTGGCGCTGCTGGGCCTGGACGCGCTGGCCGAGGGTCTTGCGGTCTCCGATGCCGCCGCGATGCAGTTCCCGCTGCGGGTGCCGCGCGGCTTCGTCGCTCGGATGCGCCACGGCGACCCGCACGATCCGCTGCTACGCCAGGTACTGCCGCTGGATGCGGAAATGCAGCCTATGCCGGGTTTCAGCCTGGATGCCGTGGGCGACGGCGCGGCCAAGGCCGGCCACGGGGTGATCCGCAAGTACCGCGGGCGGGCGCTGCTGGTCTCCACTGGCAGCTGCGCGATCCACTGCCGCTACTGCTTCCGCCGCCATTTCCCCTACGCCGAGGAAACCGCCGCGGCTTCGGGCTGGCGCGAGGCGGTGGAAATCATCCGCGGCGATGCCGGCATCGACGAGGTGATCCTGTCCGGCGGCGACCCCTGGTCGCTCGCCACGCCCAAGCTGGCCGAACTGACCGACGCACTGGCGACGATCCCGCATCTCAAGCGCCTGCGCGTGCACACGCGCCTGCCGGTGGTCCTGCCCGAGCGCGTCGACGACGCCCTCGTCGACTGGCTCGGCTCCCTGCCCTGGCCCGTCACCGTGGTCCTGCATGCCAACCACGCCAACGAATTCGACGCCACGGTCGACGCCGCCCTTGCCCGGTTGCGCGCGACCGGCGCGCTGCTGCTCAACCAGGCGGTGCTGCTGCGCGGGGTCAACGACTCGGTCGATGCGCTGGCCGCCCTGAGCGAGCGCGGCCACGCCGCTGGCGTGCTGCCCTATTACCTCCACCAGCTCGACCGCGTGCAGGGGGCGGCGCACTTCGAAGTGCCCGACGAGATCGCGCTCGCGCTGCACCGCGCATTGGCCGCGCGCCTGTCGGGCTATCTGGTGCCCCGACTGGTGCGCGAAGTCGCCGGCGATCCGGGCAAGCGCCCGCTTCCGTACGCATAGCGTTCGCAGACCGTGCGCGACTTTCGTCTCAAGTTCGTGCCCGATCGGTCGTTAAGTCGTCATATCCCCCACCGATCGGTCCATGTGCATGGACTGACAGACCCTGTTCATGTCATAACAAGGCGCCTGGGGAGGTGATGCAATGCAATTCGGCAAAGACACGGCGCTGCGCCTGCTGATCGTCGACGACAGCGTCGAAGCGGCCGAGGCCATCGTCAGCGGCTTGCGCAACAGCGGTATCGCGGTGCGCCCGTCGCGTCCTGAAAACGAAAGCGAACTGGCCACGTTGATCGCGAGCCAGCCGCAGGACCTTGTGCTGGCCGCGCGCGACGCGCGCAACGTGCCGATCACCAAGGTCATGCAGGCGGTCGACGCCAGCGGCAAGGACCTGCCGGTCCTGGTGCTGCTCGACACCGTGGACGACGGTCGCCTGATCGAAGTGGTGACGCTCGGCGCGCGCGGCGTGATCCTGCGCAACCATTCCGAGCACGTGAACGCCCGCGTCCGCGCCGAGTGGGCCGACCTGGAAGCGCGCCGCACGCAGCGCCGCCTCGAAGCGCAGATCCGCGAGACCGAACGTCGCTGCGACGCGCTGATCGATTCCTCGCGCGAGCCCATCGCCTACATCCACGAAGGCATGCACATCCGCGCCAACGGCGCGTACCTGGAAGTGTTCGGCTTCGAGTCTTTCGACGAGATCGAGGGCATGTCGCTGCTCGACCTCATCGCACCGCAGAAGGTCGAAGGCTTCAAACAGCTGCTCAAACAGATTTCCAAGGGCGAGGCGCCGCCGCGCCACGAAACCGAGGCGCGCACGCTCGACGGCAGCCAGTTCCCGGCGGTGATGGAATTCACCACCGCCACCTACGAAGGCGAGAATTGCCTGCAGGTGATCCTGCGCCGGCAGGAAGTCGACCCCGAACTCGCGCGCGAAGTCGAAGCGCTGCGCCAGCGCGACCAGGTCACCGGCCTGCTCAACCGCGCCACGTTCCTGCGTTCGCTCGAAGACTCCGTCGCCGCGTCCGCGCAGAACGGCACACACCACGGCCTGCTGCTGATCGAGCCGGACCACTTCAACCGCCTGCTGCAGGATATCGGCCTCGACGCCGCGGACACGCTGGTCGCCGCGATGGGCGAGCGCCTGCGCACGGCACTCGGCCCGAACGACGTCGCCGCGCGTTTCGGCGAACACCAGTTCGCCGTGCTCACGCCCAACGCCGACCATCGCCACACCACCGGCCTGGCGGAGAAACTGCGCGCCGCCTTCGCCGACCACGTGCTGGAAACGGCGGACCGCTCGCTGAGCACAACGGTGAGCATCGGCGGCGTGCTGATCGGCGAGAAGATCGCCAGCATCACCGCGGTGCTGGGCAAGGCCAGCCAGTGCCTGCAGTCGGCCAGCGGCGTCGGCGGCAACCGCACCGAGCTGTTCGATCCGGGCGCGGCCGACCGCGCCGAGGAAGAACGCATCGAGGCGTGGGTGCAGCGCATCCGCGACGCGCTCGACGCCGACCGCTTCATCATGGAATACCAGCCCCTCATCGGCCTGCACGGCGAGCCGATCGAGATGTACGAGGCCTACCTGCGCCTGCAGGGCGAGCACGGCGAACTGGTGCCGCCGCTGGCCTTCCTGCAGATCGCCGAGGAGCACGGCCTGTTGTGGGAAATCGACCGCTGGGTCGTCGGCAAGGCCATCGCGGTCATCGGCGAGCGCCTGCGCGCGGGCCGGCAGACCACGGTGCTGGTCAAGATCACCCAGGCGTCGCTGCAGGACAACACGCTGCAGCAGTTCATCCAGGAACGACTGGCCAAGCACGGCGCCGACGGCCGCCTGCTGGTCCTGCAGTTGCCCGAATCGAAGGTGTTCACCCACCTGCGCGCGGCGCAGGAGTTCCAGACGCAGATCGCGGCGCATGGCGTCCGCGTGGGGCTGGAGCAGTTCGGCGTGGGTCTGAATTCGTTCCAGCTGCTCACCCACTTCAACGCCGACCTGATCAAGATCGACCGCAGCTTCATGCAGGAACTCGCCGGCAACGCCGAGCACCAGCAGCGCGTGCGCGACATCGCCGACAAGGCCCGCGAACTCGGCAAGACCACCATCGCCGAATTCGTGCAGGACGCGGGCAGCATGAGCATCCTGTTCGGCGCGGGCATCGACTATGCGCAGGGCAACTTCCTCGCGCCGCCGGGACCGGGGATGGAATACGAGTTCTGAGGATTCACCAAAGCGCACAAAAAAGCCCGCCTTCCGGCGGGCTTTTTCTTTGCCTTGTGGCGCGCGGCGATCAGCTCACCACGGTACCGCGCACCTGTTCGACCGGCGCATTGCGCAGCGTCTGGATGCGCTCTTCCAGCGGCGGATGGCTCATCAGCAGGCGACGCAGGCCGTGGCCGACCGCACCGCTGATGCCGAAGGCCTGCACGGTCTTGGGCAGCGTGCTTTCGCCATAGGTCTGCGACAGGCGCTGCAGCGCGGCGATCATCTTGTCGCGACCAGCGAGGCGCGCACCGCCCGCGTCGGCGCGGAACTCGCGATGGCGCGAGAACCACATCGCGATCATGCTGGCGAACAGGCCGAAGATCATGTCGAGCACGAACACGATCACGAAGTAGCCGATGCCCGGACCGCCTTCGCGGTTGCCGCTGAGATAGCTGTCGATCACGCGACCGACCACGCGGGCCAGCACGATCACGAACGTGTTGAGCACGCCCTGGATCAGCGCCATCGTCACCATGTCGCCGTTGGCGACGTGGCTGACTTCGTGGCCCAGCACGGCTTCAGCCTCGTCGCGATTCATGGCGCGCAGCAGGCCGGTGGACACGGCGACCAGCGAGTTGTTGCGGCTCGGGCCGGTGGCGAAGGCGTTGATCTCCGGCGCGTCGTAGATCGCGACTTCCGGCATCTTGATGCCAGCGGCCTCGGCCTGGCGGCGCACGGTGTTGACGAGCCACTGCTCGGATTCGTTGCGCGGCTGCTCGATCACGTGGGCGCCGGTCGAGCGCTTGGCGATCCACTTGGAGGTCATCAGCGAGATCAGCGAGCCACCGAAACCGAACACGGTAGCCATGACAAGCAGACCGGCCGAGCTTTGCGGGCTGACCCCGAGCACGGCCATGACGATGCTCAGCAGGGCCAGGACGGCCAGGTTGGTGGCCAGGAACAGGGCGATGCGTTTGAACATGACGGAAACCTTCCGCGCACCATGCGCGTCGTAACTCGAAAATGTGGCACGCTGCCGTTGAATTCAAGTGAAACGCCCGGCACGCCCTTTGCCCGACGAGTCCGTTGTGACGTCCCCTTCTCCGTCGTCCGGTTATCGCGGACGCTTCGCTCCGTCGCCGACCGGCGACCTGCATTTCGGTTCCCTGCTCGCGGCGTTCGGCAGCTGGCTGCTCGCGCGCCATGCCGGCGGTCGCTGGCTGGTGCGGGTCGAGGACCTGGACCCGCCACGCGAAGTCGCCGGCGCGGCGCGACGCCAGCTCGACACGCTCGCCGCGTTCGGTCTGGTGTCCGACGAGGAGGTGGTCTGGCAGAGCCGGCGTTCGGCGCTGTACCAGGCCGCGCTCGATCGCCTGCTCGCCGATGGTCATGCGTTCGAATGCCATTGCAGCCGTACCGACCTGGCGGCGGCGGCGGGCGTGCACCGCGCCTGCGTTCCCGGCAAGACGCGGCCCGATCCGGCCGTGCGCCTGCGCGTGGCCGACGGCAGCGTGGTGCGTTTCGACGACGTCGTGCGCGGCCCGGTCGAACAGGACGTCGCGCGCGAGGTCGGCGACTTCGTGCTCAAGCGCGCCGACGGTTGCTGGGCCTACCAGCTGGCGGTGGTGGTGGACGACGCTGCGCAGGGCATCACCGACGTGGTGCGCGGCGCGGACCTTCTGGAATCCACTCCGCGGCAGATCCTGCTGCAGCGCGCGCTCGACCTGCCGGTGCCGCGGCATGCGCACCTGCCGCTCATACTCGGTCCGGACGGGCGCAAGCTGTCCAAGTCGGATGCCGCGATGCCGGTCGAGCCCGGCGACCCGCTGCCCGCGTTGCACGAGGCCTGGGCGCGGCTGGGCCAGTCGCCGGCTGCTCTGGAGGACGCCGAAACCCTCGCCGAGCTGCTGGCCCGGGCCACGCGCGCGTTCGATCCCGCGCGCATTCCGGCCCCGCCGCTGTTGCAGGAAGTGTCATCGGCGCTGCGTAGGATGACGGACTAGATTGCGCGACCGGATTGCGCAATAGAATCAGACGGGCGGGTCGCACGGCGCGCCGCCCGCACTTCAGGAGAGGATCAAGATGCAATCTCGCGTGGCTCTGGTGACCGGCGGTACCGGCGGTATCGGCAGCTCCATCGTCCAGCGTCTGGCGGCGACGGGGCATCGCGTGGCCACCAACTACCGCGACGAGGATCGCGCCCGCGCGTGGCAGGCGCAGATGCGCGAGCGCGGCTTCGAGGTGGCCCTCGCCAAGGGCGACGTGTCGTGCCCGGATCAGGCCCAGGCGCTGGTGCAGGACATCGAGCGCCAGCTCGGCCCGGTCGAAGTGCTGGTCAACAACGCCGGCATCACCCGCGACTCCACCTTCCACCGCATGACGCCGATGCAGTGGAACGAAGTGATCGGCACCAACCTCAACTCCTGCTTCAACGTGACGCGCCCGGTCATCGAGGGCATGCGCGAGCGCAAGTGGGGACGGATCGTGCAGATCAGCTCGATCAACGGCCTCAAGGGCCAGTACGGCCAGGCCAACTACGCGGCGGCGAAGGCCGGCATGCACGGCTTCACGATTTCGCTCGCGCGCGAGAACGCGCGCTTCGGCATCACCGTCAACACGGTATCGCCCGGTTACGTCGCCACCGACATGGTCATGGCGGTTCCGGAAGACGTGCGCGCCAAGATCGTCGCGGAGATTCCCACCGGTCGCCTCGGCACGCCGGACGAGATCGCCTATGCGGTGGGGTTTCTCGTCGCGGACGAAGCGGCCTGGATCACCGGTTCGAACCTGGACATCAACGGTGGCCACCACATGGGCTGGTGATCAGGCCCGTTCGCCGCCTGTCTGCCCGCCATCCATCCCCGCCCCCATTCACCCCACCGGCCCGATCGGCATGCCGTTTGGGACAGTTGCAAGGCCCGCGGCACTGCGCCATGCTGCATGGCATCACGATTTAGAGCCGAAGCTCAATGGCCTCGATGCGCGTCATCAAGAAGTATCCGAACCGACGGCTCTACGACACCGAGATTTCGAGCTACATCACCATCGAGGACGTCCGCCAGCTCATCGTCGACGGCGAGGAGTTCGAGGTCCGCGATGCGCGCTCCGGCGATGACCTGACCCGCCAGGTGCTGCTGCAGATCATCGCCGAGCACGAACAGGACGGCGAACCGGTCCTGTCGACCCAGCTGCTCAGCCAGATCATCCGCTTCTACGGCGATTCGCTGCAGGGCTTCATGGGCAGCTACCTGGAGCGGTCTATGCAGGTCTTCCTGGACCAGCAGCAGCAGTTCCGCAACCAGATGGGCGGCATCCTCGGGCAGACACCGTGGGCGCTGATGAACCAGCTCACCGAGCGCAACCTGGCGATGTGGAACGAGTTCCAGCGCAACCTGTCCGGCAACGTCGGCCAGAGCGCCAACCAGCCGCCCAACAAGGCCAAGAACGAACCCAAGCGCTGACCGGCCCGACCGGACATACGCGGGAACGACACGATGCCGGGGCTTCCCGGCATCGTCGTTTCTGGGCTCGGCTCAGGTCAGTTGGCTGCGGTGGACGCCGCGCCGGCGCCACAGAACTGGGCGCGGTACTGCTCCGCCTGCGGCATCAGTCCCTGCAGGACCTGGATGCGGTTCGCGGGATCGGGATGGGTCGAGGCGAATTCCGGCGGACGCTCGCCACCGCCCAGCTGCGACATGCGCTCCCACAACGGGATCGCGGCTTTCGGGTCGTAGCAGGCCGCTGCGGCCAGCATCAGGCCCACCTTGTCGGCCTGGGTTTCATGGTTGCGGCCGTAAGGCAGGATCAGGCCGTATTGCGCGCCCGCGCCGAGCGCCGCCATCACCGCCTGCTGTTGCTGCGGGTCCATTCCACCCACCGCCATGCCGGCGGCCATCTGCCCCATCTGCACCAGCTTCTGCTGGGCCATGCGCTGGCTGCCGTGGCGCAGCAGTGCATGGGCGATCTCGTGCCCCATCACCACCGCCATCGCGTCGGGCGTCTGCGCGATGGGAATCAACCCGGTGTACACCGCCATCTTTCCGCCCGGCAGGCAGAACGCATTGGCCTGGTCGGACTGGATCACCGCGACATCCCACTGGAACGTCTGATGGTCGGTCGGCGCCTGCTGCTGGTTCTGCGCCGCGAGCGCCGCCGTCACCTGCGGCACGCGCTCGATCAGGCGCTGGGCGATCTGGCGGATTTCCTGCGAGGCCTGCGCGTTGGCAGGCAGCAGCGCGCCCTGCGCGTTGGCATCGCCAAGCACCTGCTGGAACGCCTGCGCGCCCAGCTGCACTTCCTCTTCGGCGCTCGTGCCGTAGTGGGCCTGCTCACCGGTGTACGGATCCACCTTCGCACTGCCGAACCACGACCACGCGGCGTAGCCCGCGAACAGGATGAGTATCCACCAGCGGATGCCGCCGAAACCGCGGCGCGGGCGTCCCTGTTGCTGTCGCGCACCGCCGAAAGGGTCGACTCTCATCTGCGCTCTCCTGCTCCGTCCGTTGGAAGCTTCACTGTAGCCGTGCCGCACCGGAATGGGATCAGGGATCCACGCGAAAAGATCGTCGCGATCAGATCTCCCGTACCACGCGGAAGCCTACCCGCGCGTTCGTGTTGTTGACGTCGCTGCCCTGGCGCCATGCGGAACGGGTTTCCTCCGGCGAACTCGCCCAGGAGCCGCCCCGCACCACTCGTGAACGGCAACCGGGGTTCAGCCAGGCCGCGCCGTCGCGCGGGGCGCGGCGGTAGGTGTCGTGCCAGCAGTCGGCGACCCATTCGCTGACGTTTCCGGCGAGGTCGTGCACGCCGAACGCGTTGGGCAGATAGCTGGCGACCGGCGCCGGCCCCCACGCGCCGTCGCCATAGCCGGCGAACGCGTTCTGCCAGCGCCTGCCGCTCGGCGAGGCGTCGGCGCCGCCGGTGAAGTTGCCCGCGCGCGCCGGCGGTGCACCGTCGCCCCACGGATATCGGCCGCGTCCACCCGCGCGCAGGGCGTATTCGAACTCCGCCTCGCTGGCGAGCCGGTAACGCTGGCCGGTCTGGTTCGACAGCCATTCCGCATACGCCATCGCGTCCTTGGCGCTGATGTGGATCACCGGCAGGTTGTCGCGCGCCGGCTGGCCCGCGTAGTCGGACTGCCAGTCCACGCCGCCGGCACGCACCAGGTTGCCGCCGCGCTCGTCGTAAGCGGTCGAATAGCCACGCCGCGAAGCGCGCGCGCGATGACGGCTCGCCTGCATGAAGCGGCGGAATTCACCGACGGTGATCTCGGTACGCGACATCGCCAGGCCGCGATCGAAACGGATATTGCGTGCGGGGCGTTCCGATTCCTGGCCCTCGCTCTCTTCCGAGCCCATGCGGAACGCGCCGTGCGGAATGACCACCAGCTGCGGTCCGCGACCGCCGCCCTTCATCGCATCGGTGAACACCTGACCCGGACGGAACAGGCCGTAATGCGTGGCCAGGTCGATGCGTTCGCGCAGCTCCGCCGCGGAGCGGTCGCCGGCCGGCGCGATCCGCAACAACACCGCGAGCTGGCGGCGCGCCTCGTCGATGCCGTCCTCGCGCAGCAGCGACGCGACGCCCGCATCGCGCAATGCATTCACCCGCACGATCCGCTGCATCGCCACGCGCGCCCGCGCATCCTCCACGCTCGGCGCGGGCGGACGCACCTTGGCAGCGACGTCGAGCTCGCGTTGCGCGCCTACGTAGTCGTCATGGTCGGCGGCGATCTCCGCACGCCGGATCAGCGCGCTTTCGACCGCTGCCACGCCCTGCCGCGCACGCATGTCGCGCGGCCGCAGCTTCAGTGCTTCCTGGAAATGGGTGAGCGCCTCGCCGGCCCCGCCGTCCACGCCCAGCCGCCCTGCGTTAAGCGCTTCCTCGCCGAGGCGGTTGGCTTCCTGCGCCTCGTCGGTGCGGTCGAGACGGGCGAGGTATTCGACGACATCGAGATCGCCCGGCGCGATCGCGCGCAGCACCGCCGCGATCTCGTGCGCGCGGCGCAGCGACAACGGATCGCGGTCGAGCGTGGCGAGTTCCTGATCGCCCCGGTCGATCAGCAACGCGCGCGAACGGTCGAAACCGCGGTTGGCGGCCGCATCTTCCGGATCGAAGCGGCGCAGCGCGAAATACAGCGGGACCGCGTCCTCGTTGCCGCCGAACAGCCGCCCTTCCTTCAACGCCTGCGCGGCCTTGGCCTTGAGATCCTTAACGTTGGCATCGGTGACCTGCACCGCGGGCATGCGCCACGGCGGCACCGGCGACACCGCCTGGTCGGCGCTGATGGTGACGATGGGCGTGCGCACGGCGGCATCGCCCGGGGGCGCGGCCGGCTCGCGAGAGCACCCAACCGCCAGCGTCATCGCCGCGATGCCAGCCAACAGCGGTGCGCGCAAACGTCCTCCTCGCCTCACGTGGGCCTGATGGGTCCGGCGGCCTTCACGAGCCTCGCCCCCGGGAGCGTCGAAAGTAGGCTATTGTCGCCCGCCCCGGCAACCTCGCCGCCTGTCCATTCGCCCGTCCGATATGCCCGTCGCCTGGATCACCGACCCCGCCGAACTGCGCTCCCGCTTCGCCACGCGACCGGCACGCATCGGTCTGGACACGGAGTTCATCCGCGAACGCACGTACTGGCCGCAACTGGCGCTGGTGCAGATCGCGCTGGAAACCGACGGTGGCGAACCGGACATCCTGCTGATCGATCCCACCGCGCGCGGGATCACCGAAGCACTGGCGCCGATCCTCGCCGACGAATCCATCGTCAAGGTGATGCACAGCCCCAGCGAGGACCTGGTGGCGTTCCGCCATGCCTGCGACGTGGTGCCCAAGCCGCTGTTCGACACGCAGCTGGCCGCGGCGCTGGCGGGCGTCGGCGGTGGCCTCGGGTACCAGAAGCTGGTGGAACAACTCACCGGAATCGTGCTGGCGAAGGGCGAAACGCGCTCGGACTGGTTGCGCCGGCCGCTGTCGGACTCGCAGCTCGAATACGCCGCGGACGACGTGCGCCACCTGTTCGAACTGCACGACCAGCTCGACCAGCGCCTGGACATGCTCGGCCGCCGCGAATGGCTGGCCGAGGACGCCGCACGCACCGTGCACAACGCGCAGACCGAATCGGGCGAACGCTGGCCGCACGCGTCGATGCGCAGCGCGCAGTTCCTCGATCGCGACGCGCAGTTGCGCCTGCTTCGACTGCTGCGCTGGCGCGATGCCTACGCGCGCGACAACGATCGCCCGCGCACCTGGATCCTCGACAACGAGCTGGCCGTGGGCTTGGCGCGCAATCCGCCGATCGACCGCGCCGGCCTGCAACGAGCGCTCGATGCGCATCCGAAGTCGCCGCGCAAGCTCGGCGACGCGATCTGGACCGCGCTCAACACGCCGCTCGACGACGAAGCGCAGGCGCCCGATACCGCCGTCGCCGAAAACCGCGACAAGCAGCGCCTGCGCAAGCTGCAGGACGTGGTCGCCGCACGCAGCGCGGAACTGGGCCTGCCCGACGGCGTGCTCGCGTCGCGCCGCTGGCTGGAAGCTTTGATGGATCAGGGCGAATGGCCCGACGCGCTCGCCGGCTGGCGGCGCAAGGCACTCGAACCGGGCCTCGCGCCGCTGCTCACCGACCCGCGCTGATCCTCAGGCCGGCTCGAACGTCCGGCGCTGGCGACCCTCGCCCTCCGGCAACAAGAGTCGTTCGCCGTCCTCGTAAACGCGCGAGGCCGGACCGACGATGAACGGATCCGGCGCGCGCACCACCCCACGATCCTGTGCGGTGTAGTGGAACGTGTTGAGCACCGCGCGCATTGCGTTCACCCGCGCCCGCTTCTTGTCGTCGGAACGGATCACCGTCCACGGTGCATCGGGCGTGTCGGTGGCGATGAACATCGCTTCCTTGGCCCGCGTGTATTCGCTCCACTTGTCCAGCGATGCCAGATCGACGGGCGAAAGTTTCCACTGCTTCAGCGGATCCTTCTTGCGACCCGCGAAACGGCGGCGCTGCTCCTCGCGACTCACCGAGAACCAGAACTTGAACAGTCGCACGCCGCTGCGCACGAGCATGCGTTCGAAATTCGGGCACTGGTGCATGAACTCCAGATACTCGTCGGTCGTGCAGAACCCCATCACCCGCTCCACACCGGCGCGGTTGTACCAGGAGCGGTCGAACATCACGATCTCGCCCGCCGCTGGCAGGTGCTCGACGTAGCGCTGGAAATACCACTGCGAACGTTCGATCTCGGTCGGCTTCTCCAGCGCGACCACGCGTGCGCCACGCGGGTTCAGGTGCTCCATGAACCGCTTGATCGTGCCGCCCTTGCCCGCCGCATCGCGCCCCTCGAACACGATCACCACGCGCTGGCCGGTCTCCTTCACCCAGGCCTGGAACTTGAGCAGTTCGATCTGCAATTGGCGCTTCTCGCGCTCGTAGCGGCGCCGCGACATCCGGGCGCGCTGGACGGGTTCGGCAGGATCGTTGGACGGCGCCGGCCGCTCGGCGAGCACCGGCGTGCCGGATCCGGCATCCGCGGTCCCGGGATCCCGTGTCTGAGCGGCGTGGGATTCGGCGTCGCGGTTGGATTCAACCGGACCGGGCGTGGCGGCGGACGTGTGCATCGGGGATTCCTCATGGACAGGCCGCCACTGTCCGACCCGCCGCCCAGGCACCGCTTGACGACGATCAACCCGCCCCAGCCAATAAGAAAAAGCCGCATTCCGCCCGGGGCTGGCGCCGTGCGCGATCGCCCGCTAGAATTTGTACCTTCGTGGGGCGGTAGCTCAGCTGGGAGAGCGTCGCGTTCGCAATGCGAAGGTCGGGAGTTCGATCCTCCTCCGCTCCACCACTCATCCAGCCTTGAAAGCCTCGGGAGCTCGCCTTCCGGGGCTTTCCTGCTTCTGGGGCGCGGGCGTCATGTCCCCCGCGAGGTGGGATGCCGACAGCTGTCGCGAAGACTCGTAGCCACCGCATACACAGCGCAGTCGGCCCGCTACCATCCACCGATGCGCACCCCGGCCTGGCTCATCGGATCCGCCCTGCTGCTTGCCGGTTGCGCGAGTGGAGGCCCACGAATGCAGCACGATATCGACGCGCTGATGCGCGCCTACGACGGCAAGGTTCCGGGCGCTTCGGTGCTGGTGCTGCGCGACGGTGAAGCACTGGTCCGGCGCAGCTACGGACGTGCCGATCTCGAAGCCGGCATCGCGGCGACGCCGACGACGAACTACCGTCTCGCGTCGGTGAGCAAGCAGTTCACTGCCGCTTCGATCCTGCTGCTCGCTCAGGACGGGAAACTTACACTGGACGATCCGGTCCGGCGCTGGCTGCCATCACTGCCGGCCGTGGCGGATGCGATCACGCTCCGACAACTGCTCACGCACACATCCGGGCTGATCGACTATGAGGACGTCATGGATGCGACCGATACACGCCAGGTCCACGACGCCGATGTGCTGCACCTGCTCGAAGCGCAGGATCGGACCTACTTCGCGCCCGGCCACGGCTACCGCTACAGCAACAGCGGTTACGCGCTGCTCGCACTGATCGTCGAACGCGCGTCCGGCCAGCGCTATGCGGACTTCCTGCGCACACGCATCTTCGTGCCGCTGGGCATGCTCGATACGGTGGCGTTCGAGGACGGGATCTCGAGCGTGACGCATCGCGCCTACGGATACAGTTTCGAGGACGGTACGTGGCAGCGCACCGACCAGAGCACGACCAGCGCCGTGCTCGGCGACGGCGGCATCTATTCGTCGATCGACGATCTCGCCCGCTGGGATGCCGCGCTCTACGACCAGCGCCTTCTCAGCGCGGATTCGTTGCGGCAGGCCTTCATGCCCGCGACGAAGACCGACGAAGACGACGTCGAGTACGGGTTCGGCTGGCGCATCACCGGCGAAACGCTGTGGCATTCCGGCGAGACCATCGGCTTCCGCAACGTGATCGTGCGTTATCCCCGGCAGCACCTGACCGTGGTCGTACTGACCAACCGCAACGAACCCGAACCCTACGAAATGGCGAAGAAGATCGCCGCGCTCGCGCTGGACCGCGTCGCCGCGGAGTGACGCGCCGGGTTCACTTCACCGGCACGTCGAAGTAGACGCCCGGCGATGGCTCGGGCGCGAGAGTGAAGTGCCACCACTCCATCGGGTAGTTCCGGAATCCCGCCTGCTGCATCGCCTGGCGCAGGCGGTCGCGATTGGCGCGCTGTTCCGGCGTCGCCAGCGGCGAATCGGTGTTGGCGCGCACGTCGAAGAAATCGAAATCGGTGCCCATGTCGAGCGCGTGGCAAGCGGCTCCGGCGGTATCGCACTGGAGCAGCGTCAGATCCACGGTCGCACCGCGACTGTGACCCGAACGCGGCGAGATGTAGCCGTTGAGCAGCTCGCGCTTGTCGAGATCCGGGTAATGACGCGACTTGGTCGTCTGATCGTCGAGATCGTGCGCCCAGGCGACGAAATGCCGCACCGCGCGCGCGGGCCGATAGCAATCGAACACGCGCAGGCGCATGCCCTGTTCGCGCAGCGATCGCTCGGCCTGTGCCAGTGCCTGCGCGGCGGGATCGAGCAGCCGGCATTTCGGCGCCTCGTAACCGTCCACGCGCGCGCCGACGAAATTGTTGCTGCCGGCGTAACGGATATCGAGCTCGATGTCGGGCACGAGCGAGCGGATGTCGACCAGCCCGGCCTGCGCTGGCTCGGTCGCGGGCGAAAGTCGTGCTTGCGGCGCAGTCGCGCAACCGGCCACGGCTGCGATCGCCAGTAGCAACGAGGCAGCTCCTGCCTTCATGCGCTCGGGCAACTCACGGTCGCGCACACTCGCCGACGCGCTGGAACGCCAGGTCTTCATAGTCGTAGCTGAAGTCCGCCTGCGGATCGACCTTGCTCATGCGCAACTGCGTTCCGTCGGCCTGAGGGGCGAAATCCAGCCACGCCTCGGCATCGACGCTGGCATCGTCCCAGTCCACCAGCCATCCGGCTCCGACCTTCTGTACCACGCCGGTGAGCACCGGCGATTTGATCGAACGAAAGCGCACCACGTTTCCGTCCGCGCATAACCGTGCCTCACCGAACCACGGATCGCGATACACACCAAACCGCGACGCGAACTCCTTCGCCGTCGCCTTGCGCCGCGCCGACGTATCCGGTGCCTTCTGCGCGGCCGGACGCGCGGCGTCCTCACGTGCCAGTTCGCTGGCGTAGTGCGCGGCGTCCAGTCGCGCGGCGGGACGGGTGTAATGCTTGACCAGCACCTGGCTCAGCACGGTGCGCGCGTCCTCGCCTTCGCCGTTGATCAGGATGACGAAGCCCACGCCTTTGTCCGGCAGCATCGTCACCGCGGAATACATGCCCATCAGCGTGCCGGTGTGCGCGACCTTGAACGCGCCGTCGACGTCGGCGAGGCGCCAGCCATAGCCGTAAGCGGAGAAATGGCTGTTGTCCCATTCGCGCATCCGCTTCGACAGCGGCATCTGCATCTGCGGCGCCCACACGGCTTCGCGCTGTTCCTTCGACAGCCACTGCACCGTCGCGGGCGACGGCTTCAGCCATGCCGTGACCCAGTGCAGCATGTCGTCGAGGCTGCAGCGCACACCGCCAGCGGGATCCATCGTCGTGGCCGGCACGATGTCGCCGTCGCTGCGTACCGGCACGTTGCGTTCGCCCTGTCGCATGTGCGGCTGCGCGACGTTGCCGACCTGCGCGCGATTCCACTGTCCGACCTGGCATCGCGACATGCCCAGCGGCACGAACACCTCGCGCCGCACCAGCGATTCGTACGGCGCGCCACCCGCGGCGGCGGCGACCTCTCCGGCGACGATGTACAGCAGGTTGTCGTAGTCGTAGCCGGAACGGAAACTCCGCTGCGGTTTCAGGTAGGCGAGTCCGTGGATGATGTCGGTGCGGGTGAACGTGTTCGGCTCCGGCCACAGCATCAGATCGCCCGCGCCCGCGCGCAGCCCGCTGTTGTGGATCAGCAGGTCGCGCACCTGCATCTCGCGACCGACCCACGCATCGTTCATGCGGAACTGCGGCAACCATTT
Source organism: Lysobacter panacisoli (assembly GCF_009765165.1). Classification (NCBI taxonomy): domain Bacteria; kingdom Pseudomonadati; phylum Pseudomonadota; class Gammaproteobacteria; order Lysobacterales; family Lysobacteraceae; genus Lysobacter; species Lysobacter panacisoli. Next base: position 17,679 of record NZ_VLNU01000002.1, on the reverse strand, counting down.
CGTCACCGGATCGTCCCAGCGCAGCTTGCCCGCATCGACCAGTCGCGCCAGCGTCGCGGTGGTCATCGATTTGGTATTGGACGCGACCTTGAACAACGTCTGCCGGTCGATGGCCTCGCCGCTGCCGGCGATGCGCTCGCCGGTCGTGCGCGTGTAGACGACCTGTCCGTCCTCGACGATGCCCAGCGCCAGCCCCGGCAACCGGTAACGCTGCACGACTGCGTCGAATGCGGCATCGACAACGACGCGATCGGTCTGCGCCGCCGAAGCGAGTAGCGGCGCGAAGGCGAGCAACGCGCCGAAGCAGGCGCGGCGGAGACCCGACTCAGGTTTCATTCCATGCCTGCGGTAGTTGTTCCCCGGCCACCATCTCGGCGAAGGACTGGCGACGACGGATGACCGCGTAGCGGCCGTCGTCGAGCAGGACCTCGGCAGTCAGCGGCCGCGAGTTGTAGGTGGATGCCATCGACGAACCGTACGCGCCGGCACCGCCGATCATCAACAGGTCGCCCGCCCGGCAACGCGTCATGGCACGGTCGCGGGCGAAGGTATCACCGGTCTCGCACACGGGACCGACGACGTCGTAGCGCGCGGGCTCGCGGCGGTCGTGCAGCGGCACGATGTCGTGCCATGCCTCGTACAGCGAGGGCCGCAGCAAGTCGTTCATTGCCGCGTCGACGACCAGGAACTCCCGTTCGCCAGCGGATTTCACCCGGATCGCGCGCGTGAGCAGGATCCCGGCCTCACCGACCAGGTACCGCCCGGGCTCGAGCACCAGCGTGCCGTTGAAGCTGGCGAAGATCTCGCGCACCAGCGCCGCGTATTCGTTCACGTCGACCGGGCGGTCAAGGCCCGCGCGATACGACACGCCGAGGCCGCCGCCGATGTCCACGCTGCGGATCTCGTGCCCAGCCTCGACCAGTTCGCGACGGAAGTCCTCCACGCGCCGTAGCGCTCGACGGAAAGGTTCGAGACTGAGGATCTGCGATCCGATGTGCGCGTGCAGCCCATCCAGTCGCAAGTGCGCACTTCCCGATGACTGCACGAACCAGCGTCGGGCCTCGTCGATCGACACGCCGAACTTGTTCTCGGCCTTGCCGGTGGAGATCTTGGCGTGCGTCTGCGCATCGACGTCCGGATTGATGCGAACCGCGGCGCGCGCGCATGCGCCCTGCTCTTTCGCCACCTGCTCCAGCAGCGCGAGCTCGTCCGCGGACTCGACGTTGAAGCGCCACACGCCCACTGCCAGTGCCTTGCCGATTTCCTCGCGCGTTTTGCCCACGCCGGAAAACACGATGCGTTCGGCCGGGATGCCGGCAGCCAGGCTGCGCTGCAGCTCGCCGACGGAGACGATGTCCGCACCGATTCCCTGGTGTGCCATCAACTGCAGGATCGCAATATTGGAGTTGGCCTTCACCGCGTAACAGATGCGGTGATCGAGGCCGTCGAACGCTGTCTGCAGACCGGCGATGCGTTGGCGGATCGCATTGGCAGAGTATGCGTAGAAAGGCGTCTGGATCGCCGCGGCCAGTGCGTGCAGGTCGACGCCGTCGAACGTTCTGGATGCGGCCACGTCCGCGATTGCCGTCATTGCCTTGCCTTCAACCACACTCATGTCGTCGTATCCATTGCATGCCGTCGATGCGATGCGGGCGCCTGCTTTCGCAGCACGCCCGCCAGTCCATCGAGGCCGGGCCGCGTGCACCGCCCGGCGTTCGCGACATCGATCAGAAGCGCCAGCTCACCACCAGCTGCGCGTAGCGCGGCGACTGCCACCGCGTGCCCTCCTCGAAGTACGGACGGTAGACACCCGGCGCGGCCTCGTAGCGAGAGTGGATGTTGACCTTCTCCTGGTTGTTGGTCAGGTTGAAGACAGTGAACCGCACCTGCAGGTCGGTCGTCTCCACCGGCAACTTCCAGGTCACGTTGGCGCCCAGGGTCCAGGTCCACGGCAGGGTTCCGTAGGCGCCGCGCGGCGTGTACTCGAGTACGCGGTCCGCGTACGTGTACGCAACGCCGGTGACCGGATCCCGGCCGGAACATCTATCCACGCAGATCCAGCCCGATCCGCCGCTGCCAAACTCATTGGTGAAGCTGCCAGCCGCGGTGCTGTCGTTCGGCCATACGACGCCGAAGGCCGTCACGGGACCGCCCGACTGCGCCTGCAGATTGGCGCCAAACGTCCACTGCTCGTTGAGTGCGTAGCTGCCGCGCACCTTGATCTGGTGGCGGTGGTCGTTGAAAAGGTAGCCGTAGCGCTCGTTGTTGGCCGGGTGATCCCAGTGCTGGACCATGCCGGTATCGCCATACCCCAGGTCCGAATTTACTGGGCCTTCGAAGTTGCCTTCCGACTTGGACCACAGGTAGGAGGCATTGAACGCCCACTTCTCGTCCCATGCGCGATCGATCTGGAATTCCACTGCCTTGTATGTGCGCTCCGGATCGTAGTAGCCGATGACCTCGCCACTGCCGCCCTTGCGGTAGCCGTCCTTCGAGGTGTCGATGGTGATCCAGCCCTCGGCCGCGCAGCCGATGCTTTCGTCGCCCCAGATCGTCAGGTTCTCGCCGGGATTGCCGATCGGGAACAGCGTGCTGCCGGTCGGTCCGCATGGTGTGTGGTTGATGCGGATGTCGTCGAGCGCCCGTTCCATGCGGCGGTACGTGCCATTGACGCCCCAGGACCACGCCGGATCGAGCATGGCCTGGTAGCCCAGGATGAACTCGTCCTGGTAAACCGCCTTGATGTCGCGGTCCACGCTCTGGCGCAGGTCGCCCCCGCCGACGTTCAGGCGGTCGTCCACCGGGCCGATCTGCGGGCCGAGCACGGGCGCCAGGTAAGCAGCGCCGGTGACCGGATTGGTCTGCTGGCTCCATCCATTGAGAGCGTAGTAGGTGTGCTCGTCGATCAGGCCACCAGCGAACGATACGTTGATGTTGTTGGTGACGGGCAGGTAGTAACGGCCCAGGTTGCCGTACAGCTTGGTGCTGCCATCACCCTTCATGTCCCACGAGAAGCCACCGCGCGGCGCAATCATGTCGTCAATCTTGATGAAGCTGTCGCCGGCCGCCGTGCGGTTGTCGAAGCTGTCCCAGCGCACGCCAAGGTTGAGCAGCAAGTTGGGCGTGACGTTCCAGTTGTCCTCGATGTAGAAGGCATTGGCCTCCGTCTCGAACGTACCGCCCAGCAGGCGCCTGCGCGCGTCGATGGCCTGGGTGACGCCTGCCGGCACGAATGCGCCCGACGTGTCCCAGATCTCCTGGCCGGGTACGACGGTGATGGCGGTGTAGGTCTGACCCTCCGGGCCCGGATAGCGCGAGGACTGCTCGGTGGTCATCAGTTCGCGATCGAAACCGAAGCGGAGCAGGTGATCCCCCAGGCTCCATTCGAAGTCCAGGCGCGAGGCTTCGCGTTCGTCGTCCCGGTTGACCACCGAGTTTCCGGTCGGATGGCAGCCAAGCACCGGCCTGCCCATCGAGTTGTAGATCGTCGAGTAGCTGGAGCCGGCCGTCACCCGGCTGCACTGTTCATCCAATGCCGAACGCACGAAACTGCTGCGATTGTTGATGCCGTACATCGCCTTGGCGACGAAGTTCTCGGTCATGTGACCGGTGTAGGTGAGCGACCAGTTGTCGCCACCCGTCGTGGAGAAGCTGTCGCCCTGGTAGGCGCCGATCTCGCCCGTGGCGAAGACGTAGTTGTACGCCGCCGCCTCCGTATCGGACTTGTCGGAGAAGGCCAGTACTTCAAGCAGGTGGTTGTCGGTGATGTTCCAGTCCAGCTTGGCGCCCCAGAACCCGTCGTTCGTGTCGCTGTCAGTCCAGGTGTTGCCGGGGTCGTTGGTGTTGCGCTCGCCGGTGTCGCGCTGCTCGTACATCGCGAACAGGAACAGGCGGTCGCGCACCAGCGGGCCGGATCCCCAGACGTTGGCCTTGGTGAACTGCTGGGTGTCACGGCTGGCCAGCGCATGCACGGTGCCGTCCGAGTGGTACTGATCATCGGCCGAGGACCGCATGGCGGCTGGCTCGAACGTGATCTCCACGCCACCTTCGACTTCGTTGGTGCCCGAACGCGTGATCGTGTTGACCACGCCACCGGTGCTGCGGCCGAACTCCACCGAATAGCCGCCGGTCTTGACCTGGAACTCGCGGTAGAACGCGAACGGAACGCTGGAGAAGCCCTGTCGCGTGTAGAAGTCGGTGACGTTGAGGCCGTTGATGTAGACGGCGTTCTCGGCCACCGAGGAACCGCTGAAGGTCAGGCCGCCGAACGTCGCGTTGCCGGCCTGCACGCCCGGGGCGAGCTGGACGACCGCTTCGATGCTCTGCTGCACCGGCAGACGTGCGAGTTCCTCACGGGTGATGTTGGTGGCCGTTTCGGTCGAGCTGACGTCCACGCGGTTGACCACGCGCGAGCCGACGACCTGCACCGATTCGAGGTTGACGACACTGCCGGAGCTGCCCAGGTTGACCGTCGTCGTGTTGCCCAGCGAGACGTTCACCGCCACCGCGTCGCCGACAGCTTGCCCCGAGCGGTTCACCTGCAGGCTGTAGTCGCCCACCGGCAACTGGCCCAGGCGATAAGTGCCATTGGCATCGACAGTGGCCGTGCGGCTCAGGCCGGTGGCCTTGTTGACCACGGTGATCTGGTCGCCAGCACTGGCCCGACCCGCGACCGAACCGGTGACGTTCTGTGCCATCGCCAACGGCGCCATCGACGCCATGCACGTGCCCAATGCCAGGCACAGCGCTGCCTTACGCAAAACCTTGCCGCTCATTCCCCTCTCCCCTCTCTCACAAGGTTGAAATGCAAAAGAAAACTGGTTGACCTTCAACGCGTCGCCGGCAGCACCTGTGCGGCGAACGCGTAATCCCACTGGTCGAAGTAGAGGTTGCCCCCTGCCCACTCCACTTCGCCGCGTTGCGAGTCCACGGTCTCGGACCGGAAATGCCGTTTCGCCGGAACGAAATCCGTTCCGTAGTCGTCGTTGAACGCGATGCGGTAGGCGTCCAGCCCGCCGAGATAGAACCATTCGACGTCCGGATCGCGCGCGTCCTTGAACTGGCCGGTGGTCACGTCCATCGGCACCCAGCCATAGGGCGCCAGATACAGCGCGCCCCAGTCGTGGAGGTTGTCGTAGCTGCCGTCGGAATAGACCATGCCCGACTGCCACTTCGACGGAATCCCGTTGAGCCGCAGCAGCGCCATCAGCAACAGCGTCTGCTGCCCGCAGTCGGCGTGGCCGGCATGCAGTGCGTAGTCGCTGATGTTGGTGATCGTCGAGTACTCGCGCGCACCGGCCCACGGAATCCGGTCCACCGCCTGGAACAGCTTCTGCGCGATGCGGTACGGGTTCTTCTCGTCGCCGACGACGCGCTGCGAGAACGCGCGCAGGTCGTCGGTGAAGACGATGTGCGGCGCACGCTCGGACAGGTACGGCGCAAGATCCGGGCGATCGCCCAGTGCGGTGACCTTGGCCGGATCGATGCGATGGTGCTGGCCGAAGATCGTCAGCTCGTATGTGATCGAGAACGTCGTCGGCTTGCCCTTCGTCGCCGCCTCTTCCAGGTACACCGTGCGCTGCATCGTCGATTCGGGTGCGATCGCATGCTTGTCCGGCACGCTGGACACGAAGCGGATATCTTCCTGCTGGCCCCGCAGCGAACGCGGATACGGAATCCACGCGCGCACGGTTTGACCGGTCGGCACCGCATCGGCATTCACGGAGATCGACTGGGTCACGCGCACGCGTCGCGGTGCGACGCTCGTGTCGCCACTGCTGCGCGACTGCGCGACGGCCTCGTCGTGGTAGGCGTTCGCGCTTTCCATCGGCCCTTCGGTGGGCTTGAACGGCGCGGCGCGACGCGCCACCGCCTCGGGGCTCACACGGAACAGGTTCGAGACGGATCGGCTGAAGTAGAACGGCTGCCCGTCGATCACCAGATGCTCGAGCTGGTTCGACGCGGTCCAGCGTGCGAACTCCTCGTCGCGCAAGTCCGGAATGCGTTCGCGCAGCTGCGCCTTCGCCTCGGCCTCGGTCAGGTCGAAATCCAGCCGCATGCGGCGCATACGTTCGCGCTGGAACTCCAGCGCATCACGGCTTTCGGCATCGACGCCGGGCCGTGCGAGCGCCTCGTCGATCCGCGCGGTCGCGTCGGCAAAACGGCCGGCGTCGATCTCCGCCATCGCAGCGGGAAGCGGTTGGGAGGTCGGAGCGGCACCGGCGGCCGCGGCGAGTGCGAGGGTCAGCATGGCCCCGGCGATCACGCGCGTTGGACGCGTGCCGGGCACTGGCGATTGCAGCGGTAACAAGGGACCGTCCACGTCGCAGCCGACTCACTGGGTGTCGATTTCATGGCTGTGTAACATGACTGGAGTACCCGGTCAATAATTTATTCTTGACTATCCAAGAAAAAGAAGTATCTATTCTGCCCAGCCGGCCGCCATCAATATCCGGCGGCCATGAGGGGACGCGATGATCGAACCGGGCAGGCTCAGCGACGCGGAATTCCCGCCGAGCCGCGGGCTGTTCGCGTCGGCACGGCCCGCCCCGCGGCCTCACACAAAGCCGGCGCGCACGCCGGTTTGCCCGCCCGACACCGGATTCCGTGCCATGCGACTGATCGCCACGCTCGCCGCCCTCGCCTTCCTGTCCTTCGCGACCCCGCAGGCGGCGGCGTTCGAACGCGCCTGGACCGTGCCCGATACCGGCGTCGTCGGCGTCGAGCGCGCGCAGCTGGACCCGGCGTTCTGGGTGCAGCGCCAGGCCGACGCCGACCGGGTGGTGATGGACGCCGCCGCGATCGCCGCGCAGAACGCGAAGCTGATGCAGCTCGACCGCAGCATGCACGACCTGCAGGCGCTGCCGGCCGAACTCGACCGCGCCCGCGTCGCCGGCTGGGTCGAAGGACTGTCGAAGCGCCCGACCCGCGCGATCTACGACGAGCGCGGGGAAATGCTCACGCGCGAGGCACTCGACGCGATCGTCGCGAACGCGCAGCCGCAGGCCATCCCGCAGCGACAGGAAACGCGCTACGGACTGGTGGTGCATCGCGCCGACCTGCGCACCTTCCCGACGCGCACCCGCGTGTTCAATTCCAGCGACGACCACGACATCGACCGCTTCCAGGAAAGCGGCCTGTTCCCGGGCGATCCGGTGGTGATCGCGCACGAAAGCCGGGACGGCGAGTGGTGGTTCGTGGTCAACACGCGCTACGCAGCGTGGATCGAGAAGCGCTTCGTCGCGCAGGGTAGCGCCGATCAGGTGTTCGGCTACGGCCGCAAGACGCCCTATCGCATCGTCACCGGCGCGCGCGCGACCACTGTGTTCACGCCGGAAGAGCCGGCGGTGTCCGAACTTCAGCTCGACATGGGCGTGCGCGTGCCGCTGCTGGCGGACTGGCCGGTGGGACGTCCGGTCAACGGACAGCACGCCTACACGGCCGACGTGATCGAACTGCCCGTACGCGAAGCCGATGGGCGCCTGCGCTTCGCGCCTGCGCTGCTGCCGCGGCGCGAGCCCAGCGATGCGGACTATCTGTCGCTCAACAAGCGCAACCTGATCGAACAGGGCTTCAAGTTCCTCGGCGAGCGCTACGGCTGGGGCCACAGCTACAACGCCCGCGACTGCAGCGGCTTCGTCTCCGAGATCTACCGCAGCATGGGCGTGCAGCTGCCGCGCAACACCAGCGACCAGGCGGTAAGCCCGGCGCTCAACCGCATCGCCTTCGACGCGAAGGACGGCCGCGATCGCCGCGATCCGGCGGTGCGTGAACTCCAGGTCGGCGACCTGGTCTACATCCCCGGCCACGTGATGATGGTCATCGGCCAGATCGACGGGGAGCCCTACGTGATCCACGACACCACCGGCCTGACGTTCAAGGACGGCGACGGCAAGACCATGCGCGCGCGCACCAACGGTGTCACCGTTTCGCCGCTGTCGCCGTTGCTGTTCAACGAGAAACAGAGCTTCGTGGACCGCATCACCAACATCCAGCGCATCCGCCCGTAACCGGGCGCCGCCACCCTACCCGTACTCCATCCCTCGAACACGAAGAATGAAAATCACCGACATCCGATTCGGCATGCTGCGCGTACCGCTGAAGACGCCGTTCAAGACCGCGCTGCGCACGGTCGAAGCGGTGGAGGACATCGTGGTCGCGGTGCACACCGACACGGGCCAGATCGGCTACGGCGAAGCGCCGGCCACCGCAGTCATCACCGGCGACACCCACGGCTCGATCATCGAAGCGATCCGCAAGTTCATCGCGCCGCGCCTGATCGGCCAGGAAATCGCCAACCTCAACCGCATCACCCAGCTCATCCAGACCGCGCTGGAGAAGAACACCAGCGCCAAGGCCGCGGTGGAGATCGCGGTATACGACCTGTTCGGCCAGCTCTACGGCGTGCCGCTGTACAAGATGCTCGGCGGCGGCGATCCGGTGATCACCACCGACATCACCATCAGCGTGGATTACATCGACAAGATGGTGGCCGACTCGATCAGCGCGGTGGAACGCGGCTTCGAGTCGCTGAAGATCAAGGTCGGCAAGGACATCGGCGTGGACATCGAGCGGGTCAAGGCGATCTACGCCGCCGTCGAAGGCCGCGCCCTGCTGCGACTGGACGCCAACCAGGGCTGGACCGCAAAACAGGCCGTGCATGCGATCAACATGCTCGAGGACGCCGGCGTGCGCCTGGAGCTGGTCGAACAGCCGGTCAAGGCGCAGGACCTGGACGGCATGAAATACGTCACCGAGCGCGTCCACACGCCGATCATGGCCGACGAGAGCGTGTTCGGACCGACCGAGGTGATCGACCTGATCCGCATGCGCGCGGCCGACATCATCAACATCAAGCTGATGAAGACCGGCGGCCTGTCCAATGCGATCCGCATCGCCGACATCGCCGCGCTGTACGACGTGGAATGCATGATCGGCTGCATGCTCGAAAGCAGCATCAGCGTCGCCGCTGCCGTGCACCTGGCGGTGGCCAAGTCCAACGCGATCACCAAGGTGGATCTGGACGGACCGTCGCTGAGCGCGTTCAATCCGGTCGACGGGGGCGTCATCTTCAACGAGTCGGAAATCTCGGTGACCGACGCGCCCGGCCTGGGCATCCGCGAGATCCGCGGCCTGGAACTCCTTCCCGACTGAGTGGAGCGGGCATGTCGCCACTGCTGAAGATCCGCGCGGAACGCGACCAGATGTCGGCCATCGAACGGCGCATTGCGGACTTCCTGCTGGAGAACGCGCACCTGTTGCGCGACTACTCTTCGCAGCAGCTCGCCAACGCGCTCGGCATCAGCCAGTCGAGCGTGGTGAAGTTCAGCCAGAAGCTCGGATACAAGGGCTATCCGGACCTCAAGTACTCGATCGGGCAGGCGGTGGCGCGCGGCGACGGTGCCGAGGAAACCGGCACCGCCGACGTCCGTCGCGACGATCCGCATGCGGCGCTCGCCGAGAACCTGTGGCACCTCAAGGCGCTGGCCGAGGCCGAAACGCGGCTGATCAATCCGCCCGAACGCATCGACGCCATCGCCCATGCGATCCAGCAGGCCGGCAAGGTGTTCATCATCGGCCTGGGCGAGGACGGCATCCCGGCACGCGCGTTCGCCACGCGGCTGTCGATGCTCGGCGTGCTGACGGTGCACTACGTCGACGCGATGCTGATGCAGGCCGGCGTCTCCACCTGCGCGCGTGGCGACGTGCTGCTGGTGTTCTCCGAACACGGCCGCCAGCCGGCGCTGTGCCAGATCAGCCACCTGTTCCGCGAACGCGACGGCAAGGTCGTGTCGGTGACCCGGCATACGCCCAATCCGCTGCGCGCGCACGCCGATGCGGCCCTGCTGGTGTCCGCGCACGACGAGCGCCGCCATATCGAACCGTTGCTCTACCAGTCCGCATTGCAGCACCTGCTCGATCTGATCTTCGTGCTGCTGTGCGACGCGAGCGAGGAGCGCCGCATGCAGCTCGACCGCAATTTCGAGCGCATCCACGACCTGCTCGACAGCTGACCCACCCGAGGATGCCGATGCCTGCCGCCAAGACCCTGCTGCGTGCCTGCCTGATCCTGTCCGTGCTGTGCCTGGCGGCCTGCGCCACCGGCACGAGGAAGGCCGAGCTCGCATGGGCCGACGCCCAGCAGCTGGTGCTGGTGGTCACGCCGGACTGGGACGCCACCACCGGTTCGCTGCGTCATTTCGAGCGCGACGGAACGCGATGGCGCGAAGTCGGACAGGCCCAGCCCATCACCGTCGGCCGCAGCGGCTCGGCGTGGGGCGTCGGCCTGCATCCGGCGCAGTCGAACGGGCCGCAGAAGCGCGAAGGCGATGGCCGCGCGCCGGCAGGCGTGTTCCGCATCGGCACCGCGTTCGGTTACGCGGACCGCGCCGACACGGGCTGGCCGTATCAGGGCATGAACGCCTCGGACTGGTGCATCGACGTCAACGGCTCGCCGCTCTACAACCGCATCGTCGATTCGCGCGAAGTTGGCGAAGCGGCGGTGGCCGGTTCGAGCGAGCCCATGCGCCGCGACCTGCTCGCCAACGGCGACCAGCGCTACAAGCTGGGTTTCGTGATCGAACACAACCCCGACAACCGCAGCGGCGCGGGCAGTTGCATCTTCGCCCACCTGTGGAAGGCGCCCGGCGAGGCGACCGCCGGCTGCACCGCGATGGCGGAACCGGCGATGCAGGCACTGCTGGCGTGGCTGTCGCCGGCGCGGCGACCGGTCTTCGTGTTATTGCCCCATGACGAACTGGAACGACTGCGCCACGATTGGGCCCTGCCGCCGGCGACGCCGGCTCGATGAGAATATCGGGCCGGACATCGCGTCCGTCCCGACCCGCCCTTCCCTTCTGGATACCCGATGTCGAACACCGCCCGCGTCCTGCTCGCACTCTTCCTCGGCGCCGTGATCGGCCTTTTGCTGGCCTGGGGCGATCCCGTGCTGGCGGTGAAGGTGGCGGACCTGGTGGCGCCGGTGGGCCGGCTGTGGCTCAACGCGCTGCAGATGACGGTGGTGCCGCTGGTCGCCGCGCTGGTCGTGCTGGGCGTGAACCACGCCACGGACGCCGCCGCGTCGGGGCGCACCGCGCGCCGCGCGATCGTGACCTTCGTGGTGATCCTGAGCCTGTGCGCGGCCTACGCGGCGATCGTCGCGCCGATCCTGTTCTCGTTCGTGCCGCGCCAGGAAGGACTGGCCGAATCGCTGCGCGCGGCGACCGCCGGCGCGGCGCAGCTGTCGTTGCCCAGCTCGCTGGCCGAATGGTTCGCCGGGATCATCCCGAGCAATGCCATCGCCGCCGCTGCGCAGAGCGCGATGCTGCCGCTGGTGGTGTTCGCGCTGTTCTTCGGCTTCGGCCTGACCCGCATCGAGGCGACGCGCCGCAGCCGCGTGCTGGAACTGGTGCAGGGCATCGCCGACGTGATGATCGTGATCGTGCACTGGGTGCTGTGGGTCGCGCCGATCGGCGTGTTCGCGCTGGTGCTGGCGGTATGCGCGCGCGTGGGCCACGGCATGATCGGCGCGTTCGGCTGGTACATCGCGATCCTGTCGGCCATGTACCTGTGCGCGACCGCGCTGATGTACCCCATTGCCGTGCTGGCCGGGCGCGAACGCCTGCGCCGCTTCGCCTCGGCGATCGCGCCGGCGCAGGTCGTGGCGGCCAGCACGCAGTCGTCGCTGGCCTCGCTGCCTGCGATGATCGAATCCTCGCGCGAACGCCTCGGCCACCCGCTGAGCGTGACCTCGCTGGTCCTGCCGATGGCGGTGTCGCTGTTCCGCATCACCAGCCCGATCCAGTACATGGGCGTGGCGGCGTTCATCGCCTGGGCCTACGGCGTGGACCTGAGCGTCGCCCAGCTCGCGGCGGGCGCGGCGCTGGCGGTGGTGATCAGCATGGGCTCGGTCGGCCTGCCCGGGCAGGTCAGCTTCATGGCCACCAACATGCCGGTCACGCAAGCGATGGGCCTGCCGGTCGAACCGCTCGGCGTGCTGCTGGCCCTGGACACGATTCCCGACGTATTCGCCACGCTCGGCAACGTCACCGGCGATCTCACCGCGACCACCGTGGTCGCGCGCGGCCAGCCGGCGGACCCGGACGACGTTCCCGCCGGTCCCGCGGCCTGATCGGCGTGGTCCGCGCGCGCAAGTGCCACCACGGCCTCGAAAAACCCCGGCCCGGATCCGGCGCGTTCATGCGAAAATGCGCGGCTAATGGCCCCGTAGCTCAGCTGGATAGAGCGTCCCCCTCCTAAGGGGAAGGTCGCACGTTCGAATCGTGTCGGGGCCGCCATTGCGGCGAGCAATGCAATCGTCCCCGCGAAGCCCCCGCTTCCGGCCTGTTGCCCGCCCCGAACCCAGGAGCTTTCGATGACCCACCCCGTCCTCACCGCGCTCGGCCTGGCCGACACCGAATCCGGCACCTTCCTTGGCAGCGGCCAGTGGTCCGCTACCCGCGACGCCGGCGTGCTGGAGTCGGTCAACCCGACCAACGGAGAGGTGCTGGCGAAGGTCCACGCGTCCTCGCAGGCCGACTACGACACCATCGTCGAGCGCGCCCAGGCCGCCTACAAGGTGTGGCGCACCACCCCGGCACCGCGTCGCGGCGAAGCCATCCGCCTGTGCGCCGACGCGCTGCGCAAGCACAAGGACGCGCTGGGTTCGCTGGTCGCGCTGGAGATGGGCAAGTCCAAGCCGGAAGGCGACGGCGAAGTGCAGGAGATGATCGACATCGGCGACTTCGCGGTCGGCCTGTCGCGCCAGCTGTACGGCCTGACCATGCATTCCGAGCGTCCCGGCCACCGCATGTACGAGCAGTGGCATCCGATCGGCCTGGTCGGCGTGATCTCCGCGTTCAACTTCCCGGTCGCGGTGTGGGCCTGGAACTCGTTCATCGCGGCGATCTGCGGCGACATCACGATCTGGAAGCCCTCGCCCAAGACCCCGCTGTCGGCCATCGCGTCGATGAAGATCTGCAACGAGGCGCTGAAGGCCGGCGGTTTCCCGGACATCTTCTTCCTGTTCAACGACGCCGGCACCGAGCTCGCCTCGACCTTCGTCGACGACAAGCGCATCCCGCTGATCAGCTTCACCGGCTCGACCAAGGTCGGCCGCATCGTCGGCGAGCGCGTCGCGCGCCGCATGGGCCGCTCGCTGCTCGAGCTGGGCGGCAACAACGCGATCATCGTCGACCCCTCGGCCGACCTGAAGCTCGCCATTCCCGCGATCGCCTTCGGCGCGGTCGGCACCGCCGGCCAGCGCTGCACCACCACGCGCCGCCTGTTCGTGCACGAGTCGATCTACGACGACGTCCTCGCCAAGCTGATCGCCGCGTACAAGCAGGTCGAGAAGAAGATCGGCGATCCGACCGACCCGACCAACCTGATGGGCCCGCTCAACAGCCGCGACGCCGTGCAGGCCTACCTCGACGCCGTCGAGAAGGCCAAGGCGGCCGGTGGCAAGGTCGAGACCGGCGGTGCCGCGATCGACCGTCCGGGCAACTTCGTCCTGCCGACCATCGTCACCGGCCTGGGCAACGACGCGGAGATCGTCCAGCACGAGACGTTCGCGCCGATCCTGTACGTGATGAAGTACAAGAACCTGGACGACGCCATCCACATGCAGAACGACGTGCCGCAGGGCCTGTCGTCGTCGATCTTCACCCAGAACCTCAAGGCGGCCGAGGCGTTCCTGTCGGCGGCCGGCTCGGACTGCGGCATCGCCAACGTCAACATCGGCACCTCCGGCGCCGAGATCGGCGGTGCGTTCGGCGGCGAGAAGGAAACCGGCGGTGGCCGCGAATCGGGCTCCGATGCGTGGAGGGCTTACATGCGTCGCCAGACCAACACCATCAACTACTCGGACGCGCTGCCGCTGGCCCAGGGCATCAAGTTCGATCTCTGACGGACCGGCATGTACGGACTCGCGCGCCCCTTCCTGTTCGGTTTCGATGCGGAGACCGCCCACGGCGTCGCCCTCCAGGCGATGGAGGCCGCGTACCGCAGCGGCACGAGCGTGCTGCTGGCCCGCCGGCCCGCACCGCTGCCGACGCGCGCGTTCGGCCTGACCTTCCCCAACCCGGTCGGCCTCGCCGCCGGGCTGGACAAGAACGGCGCGCACATCGACGCGCTGCTCGCGCTGGGGTTCGGCTTCGTCGAGGTCGGCACGGTCACGCCGCGTCCGCAGGAAGGCAACCCGAAGCCGCGCATGTTCCGCCTGCCCGACCAGCAGGCCGTCATCAACCGGCTGGGTTTCAACAACGGCGGCGTGGACGCGCTGGTGCGCAATGTCGAGAAGGCCAAGCGCCGCAACGGCCTGCTCGGCATCAACATCGGCAAGAACAAGGACACGCCCAACGACTCCGCCGAGCTGGATTACCTGCTCTGCCTGGAGCGCGTGTACCCGCTCGCCGATTACGTCACCGTCAACATTTCCTCGCCCAACACCGCGGGCCTGCGTGAGCTGCAGGAAGAACAGGCGCTGCGCCGGCTGATCGGCACGCTGCGCGACGCGCAGGAGCGTCTTGCCGGCGTGCACGGCAAGCGCGTGCCGATGCTGGTGAAGATCGCGCCCGACCTCAGCGACGACGACGTAGAGGCCGCCGCGCGCGTGCTCGGCGACCTGCAGGTGGACGGCGTGATCGCCACCAACACCACGGTCTCGCGCATCGGTATCGAAGGTGCGCCGCACGCCAACGAGATCGGCGGCCTGTCCGGCAAACCACTGCTGGGCCAGGCCACTGCCGTGCTGCGCATGATGCGCACGCGCCTGCCCGAGGCGATCCCGATGATCGGCGTCGGCGGCATCCTCTCCGGCCCCGATGCGGCAGCGAAGATGGCCGCGGGCGCGACCCTGGTGCAGTGCTACACCGGTCTCGTCTACCGCGGACCGGGGCTGATCCACGAATGCGTCGAAGCCATGCGTCGCCGCAAGGAAGCTCCTAGTCGCGGCAACATGCCGCCGGTGGTATGAGCGCGATGCGCGAAACATCGCGGGACGACGCATGAGCGAGTCCGTCCGCGTCCTGCACGATGCCCCGCTGGAAACCCGCAACACCTTCGGTGTCGCCGCGACCGCCCCGCTGCTGGCGGACGTGCGCGATGCCGCCGCATTGCCCGAACTGCTGGCCCGCCCGGAATTCTCCGCGCGCGCGCCGCTGGTGATCGGCGGCGGCAGCAACCTGCTGTTCGCCGGCGATCCCGGCATGCCGCTGCTGGCGCTGACAGCGCACGGCGTGCGTATCGTCGCGGAACACGACGGCCACGCCATCGTCCGCGCCGACGCGGGCGTGCCCTGGCATGGCTTCGTCATGCGCACGCTCGCCGACGGCTTCGCCGGGCTGGAGAACCTGGCACTGATTCCCGGCACCGTCGGCGCCGCGCCGATCCAGAACATCGGCGCCTACGGCGTGGAAGTGCGCGAATTCGTGCACGCGGTGGAAGCGTTCGAACCGTCCACCGGCCAGGTGCATCGCCTCGATGCGCAGGCGTGCAAGTTCGCCTACCGCGACAGCGTGTTCAAACACGAGCCCGACCGCTTCATCGTCACTGCGGTGGAATTCGCGCTGTCGCGCGCGCCGTCGCTGAAGCTCGACTATGCCGGCATCGGCGACGAACTCATCGCGATGGGCATCGCTGCGCCGACGCCGCGCCAAGTCGCCGAAGCGGTCATCGCCATCCGTCGCCGCAAGCTGCCCGACCCGGCGGTGCTCGGCAACGCCGGCAGCTTCTTCAAGAATCCCATCGTGCCCGCCGCGCTGGTCGAGGCGTTGCAGGCGGAGTACCCGGCGATGCCGGTGTTCCGCGGCAGCGACGCCGACACGCGCAAGCTGTCGGCCGCGTGGTTCATCGATGCCTGCGGCTGGAAGGGCCATCGCGACGGCGACGCCGGCGTGGCGCCGACGCACGCGCTGGTACTGGTCAACCACGGCCGCGCCACCGGGCAACAGCTGCTCGACCTCGCCCGCCGCATCGCCGAATCGGTACAACGGCGCTTCAACGTCGCCATCGAACCCGAGCCACGGGTCATCGGTGCGGACTGGTAAGAGAACTCCGTGAGCGCGACGACGATCCACCATCCCCTTCGCGCCGCGGGCTTCATGCTCGCCAGCACGCTCTGCTTCGGCGCGATGGCGATCACCATCCGCCTCGCCTCGCACACGCTGCACACGTTCGAGATCGCGTTCTTCCGCAACCTGTTCGGCCTGCTCGCGGTGTTGCCGCTGGTGATGCGGGTGGACCCGGCCTCGCTGCGCACCACGCAGCTGTCGCGCTACTTCGTGCGTTGTTCGATCGGCATCTTCTCGATGCTCGCCGGCTTCTGGGCGATCGGCCACCTGCCTCTGGCGCAGGCGATCTCGCTGTCGTATTCCTCACCGGTGTTCGTGACCATCCTCGCCGTGCTGTTCCTGGGCGAACACGTGCGCGGCCGACGCTGGGCCGCCGTCGCGCTGGGCTTCATCGGTGTGCTGGTGATCGTGCGACCCGGCTCCACCGATTTCAGCGCCGGCACGCTGATCGCGCTGCTCGCCGCAGTGCTGAGCGCGGTGGTGGCGATCCAGATCAAGCAGCTCTCGCGCGTGGACGCCGCCAACACCATCGTCCTCTACACGTATCTGTTCTGGGTGCCGATCTCGATCGTGCCCGCGCTGTTCGTGTGGGAATGGCCGCAGGGCATCGCCTGGCTGTGGGTGATCGGCGCGGGCCTGTTCGGCACCGGCGGCCAGGTGCTGTGGACGCACGCACTCAAACTGGGTGAAGTTTCCGCGCTGACGCCGATCAGTTTCGTCCAGCTGCCGCTGGTGGCGCTGGTCGGCTGGTTGTGGTTCGGCGAGACGGTAGACGCATGGACCTGGGTCGGCGCCGGCATCATCCTCGCCTCGAACGCCTACATCGCCCACCGCGAAGCGGTGCTGCTGCGCAGGCATGCGACCACGGCACCTACGGAAGCGGCCAAGCCGGGCGAGTGAGTCGCGTCAGCAAGCCGAAGGTCATTCGCCTCCCTATGCGCTAGCAGTGCCGATAGTTCAGACGGTTCCTATGGACTGGCGGGCATGTGCACTCAACTCTGACCTTCCCGAAGAGGAAGGGCCACGGAATGGGCAAGGTGTTGACCGCCGGATTGATGGATGGCCTGAGCACCCAATGGGACGGCATCGGCCAGTGGCTCTACTACAAGGTCATCTTCGAGTTCCTGCATCAGGAAATCGATACGTTCCGCGACAACACGCTCCACGAAATGATGCGCTGGGTAGGCGGAAGCGCAGCGGTGATCGTAGTCCTGTGGCTGCTGTGGTACGGCTATCGCGTCCTGCAGGGGCGGGTTCACAACGCGATGGAAGGCATGGTGGATGCGGGCCGTGTCGCCTTCATCGTCACGCTGGCGCTGACGCTGACCCTCGGCAACGGTGACGTGTACAGCCTCCTGGTGAACGGGCTGCCGGGTGAGATCACCGTGGCATTGACGGGTGAAAGCAAGCATGCCGAGGACATGATCAACGCGAGCCTGGCGAAGATGGAAGCGGCGATGGTCGCCCTCGACGCCCTGAACCTCCACGACGGCAGTCAGAACCTGGAGACGGACAAGGATCGGGCTCAATGGCTGGCCGGCGTCGGCACGATTGGGCCGGCGCTGACGGGCGGCGCACTGCTGGTGATGTACCGCATGGCATTGGCGCT
>NZ_VLNU01000001.1:2335000-2610236 GCF_009765165.1 Lysobacter panacisoli | reverse complement strand
CAGGCCACGCGGCAGTGCCGCGGGCACTCGCTTCGATGATGTTGCCGCTGCCATCCCTGGCGCCACGCAATGACTTCGGATCGCCCAGCCCGACCATCCTGGCCGGGCGTTCGGCAGGCCACGCGGCAATGCCGCGGGCCCTCGCTTCGATGATGTTGCCGCTGCCATCCCTGGCGCCACGCAATGACTTCGGATCGCCCAGCCCGACCATCCTGGCCGGGCGTTCGGCAGGCCACGCGGCAATGCCGCGTAGCGGCCTGCCTCACCCCTCCGGCGGCAACTTCGCATCCTTCGCCGTCGTCACCGGCGGCACCGGATCGGTCGCGGGGCGCTTGAACTCCACCGGCGCCAATACCGGCTGAGCGGATGCGACCGGCATGGGTGGCAACGTGCCCGCGGCTTCCTGCGGCATGACGCGCGGGCCGAAACCGAAGACGCCGTCGCTGCGTGCCGAGACGATCATCCGCACCATGTTGGCCGGGATCATCAGCTCGACCTCGACCGCGTGCCCTTCGACCGTGCGCGCCTCGAGCGTCATCTCGATCAGCGCGCCGCCCGTGTCGATGGCACGGCACAGCACGTGCGGGCCATGCGGTCCGTCCTGCATGTACGGGCGGATCGCCGCGCCCAGCACTTCCAGCGCCTGCGGATAGAGGAAAACGGCGTATCCCTGGATCTCGTCGAGCATGTCGTCTCCCGGGTCAGCGCAGTTCGATCTTCAATGCCGCGGCGGCGTCGCGCGCACGCTCGCGGGCCTGCTCGATGCCGTCGCCCAGCGCCAGCGTCACCGCGACGCGACGATGGCCTTCCACGCGCGGCTTGCCGAACAGGCGAAGCTGCGTGTCGGCCTGCATCAGCGCCGCATCCACGCCCTCGAACGCCGGCACGCCGTGGCCATGCGCGAGCACCGCGCACGAGGCCGACGGTCCGTACTGGCGGATCGCCGGCACCGGCAGGCCGAGGATCGCCCGCGCGTGCAGCGCGAACTCGCTCAGGTCCTGCGAGATCAGTGTGACCAGTCCCGTGTCGTGAGGGCGTGGCGATACCTCGCTGAACCACACCTCGTCGCCCTTCACGAACAGTTCCACGCCGAACACGCCCCAACCGCCGAGATCGTCGGTGATCGCTCGCGAGATCTCCTGCGCGCGTTCCAGCGCGCGTGCCGACATCGGCTGCGGCTGCCAGCTCTCGCGGTAGTCGCCATCGCGCTGCAGGTGGCCGATCGGCGCGCAGAACGTGGTGCCGCCGACGTGGCGCACGGTCAAGAGCGTGATTTCGTATTCGAAGTCGACGAAGCCCTCGACGATCACACGACCCGCGCCGGCGCGGCCGCCGGTCTGCGCGTAATCCCACGCCGGGTCGACGTCGCCTTCATTGCGTACCAGGCTCTGGCCCTTGCCGGACGAGGACATCACCGGCTTGACCACGCACGGCACACCGATTTCGGCCACGGCCGCGCGGTAGTCCTCGAGCGTATCCACGAAGCGGTACTTTGATGTCGGCAGGCCGAGCGTTTCGGCGGCGAGGCGGCGGATGCCTTCGCGGTCCATCGTCAGGCGTGCGGCGCGCGCGGTCGGGATCACCCGCACGTCGCTGCCACGCGCGTGGAACTCGCGCTCCAGCTCGACCAGGGTCTGGGTGTGGATCGCCTCGATCTCCGGGACGATCAGGTTCGGACGTTCGAGTGCGATCAGCGCGCGTACCGCGCCGCCATCGAGCATGTCGAGCACGTGGCTGCGGTGCGCCACCTGCATGGCCGGCGCGTCGGCGTAGCGGTCGGCGGCGATGACTTCCACGCCGTAGCGCTGCAGCTCGATCGCCACCTCTTTGCCGAGTTCGCCCGATCCGAGCAGGAGCACGCGGAAGGCGTGCGGGGACAAGGGCGTGCCGAGCGTGACCATGCGCGATCCACGAAGTCTGGGGGGGGGGCGCCAGTTTACCGGTGAGCGGCGCCCGCATCGGCACGGACGGGCTATGTCGATGCGCGGTCGCGTGCGATCCTTCCGCGATGCCCGGCCCCCACCCGCGCAAATACCGCCTCCGACTCGCCTTCGCGATGCTGTTCGCGATGGCGATGGCCGCGTGTTCGCGCGAGCAGCCGGTGCCGGAAGACGAACAACGCGGCACGCGCCTGGCCGGTGTGCTGATCGATCCCCAGCTCGACGAGATCAGCGGCCTGGCCGCGTCACGACGTCATCCCGACGTGCTGTGGATGCACGACGACGGCGGCAATCCGGAACGACTGTTCGCGGTGAGCACGCGCGGCGCGCGGCTGGCGACGCTGCGCGTGGAAGGCGTGACCAAGACCGACTGGGAAGACATGGCCTCGTTCGAACTCGACGGCCGCGACTATCTGCTCATCGCCGACACCGGCGACAACGGCGGGCTGCGGCGCAGCCTGCAGCTGCACATCGTCGAAGAACCGCGTCGCATCGAGAACGCGCGCCTGCGGCCGGCGTGGTCGATCGCATTCCGCTGGCCCGACGGCGCGCGCGACTGCGAGGCCGTGGCGGTAGACGCGAAGGCCGGGCAGATCCTGCTCATCTCCAAGCGCCGCCAGCCGCCGGAGCTGTTCTCGCTCCCGCTGCGCCCGCGCGGGACGGCATTGCAGACGGCGACGCTGCTCGGCCGCCTGCAGGGCGTTCCGCAACCCGACGCCGAAGCGGTGCGCCGCAATCCGCAACGCGCGCGCCTGGACAGCCAGGTCACTTCGGCCGACATCTCCCCCGACGGCCGCACGCTCGCGGTGATGACCTACCGCTGGCTGCTGCTGTACGGCCGGCGTGGCGATGAATCCTGGGGCGATGCGGTGGCCCGTGCGCCGCGCTTCGAACTGCTGCCGTGGCTGCCGCAGGCCGAGGCGCTGGGCTGGAGCCTCGACGGCCGCCACCTCTACGCGACCGGCGAGTTCATCCCGGCGCCGCTGTACCGGATCACGCCCTGACCGTCCGTCGGCTCGCTTTCGACCGCCCCTTGCGTCGATTGATATCTTTTTGATATCACTTGATCAGACGACAGGAGACCACGATGAAAGAGATCCCGATCCGCTCGCTGCCCGGAATCCCGACCCTGCTGGTGCTGATCGGCATCGCACTCGTGTCGGCCTGGCTGTTCGTGAGCGGCGTCCGCCACGAATCGCTCGCGCTGATCGTGCTGGCCGCGCTGGGCACGATGCTGGCGATCTTCCTCGCCGCCGGCCTGTACATGGTCGAGCCGAACCAGGGCGCAGTGCTGAGCCTGTTCGGCAAGTACGTGGGCACGGTCAAGGACAACGGGCTGCGCTGGAACAGCCCCTTCTACATCAAGCGCAAGCTCAGCCAGCGCGTGCGCAATTTTGAGAGCGGCAAGCTCAAGGTCAACGAACTCGACGGCAGCCCGATCGAAATCGCGGCCGTGATCGTCTGGCAGGTGATCGACTGCGCCGAGGCGGTCTACAACGTCGACGACTACGAGAGCTTCGTCCACATCCAGTCCGAATCCGCGCTGCGCGCGATGGCCACCAGCTATCCCTACGACCAGCACGAGGAAGGCCAGCTCGCGCTGCGCAGCCATGCGGCGGAGATCAGCCAGCACCTGCAGGATGAACTGGCCGAACGCCTCGCCGACGCGGGCGTGAAGGTGATCGACGCGCGCATCAGCCACCTCGCGTACGCGCCGGAAATCGCGCAGGCGATGCTGCAGCGCCAGCAGGCCAATGCGATCATCGCGGCACGCACGCGCATCGTCGCGGGCGCGGTCGGCATGGTCGAGATGGCCCTGGCCGAACTGCAGAAGAACGGCGTGGTGAACCTGGACGAGGAACGCAAGGCGCACATGGTCAGCAATCTGCTCGTCGTGCTGTGCGGCGAGCGTTCCACCCAGCCGATCGTCAACGCCGGCTCGCTCTACTGAGGACGTGATCCACCGATGCCCGATTTCATCGTGCCCCTGATCCTGGCGATCAGCTCGCTGCCGGCCTTCGTGGTCGCGGCGCTGATCGGCAAGGGACGCCCGCGTGGCGCACCGGTGCCGCGCCTGGCGTTGGTGATGCGGCTGGTCGGTATCGCCATCCTCGCCGGCGCCGCGGGCATGTTCTGGGCGGGCGAGAACGAAACGCGCCGGCTGGCGGTGGTCGTGGCGATGGTGGTGGCGGTCAACGGGCTGGGTCTGGTGCTGCTGTTCTCGCTCGGCCGCAACCGCACCGGACCGCGCGGACGGGGTCGCGGGTGAGCGAGAAGAAGGCCTATCCGCTGCGCATCAACGCCGAGGTGCTCGCCGCGGCGCAGCGTTGGGCCGACGACGAACTGCGCAGCCTCAACGCCCAGATCGAATACGTGCTGCGCGACGCGCTGCGCAAGGCCGGCCGCCTGCCGAATCCCCCTGCCTCCGATGAGGAATCTTCATGAACTGGACCTACCAGGTGATCGAGATCGTGCCGCGCATGCTCGGTCCCGCCGTCAGCGAACGCCTGCAGGAAGAACTCGACCGCCTCGGCGCCGATGGCTGGGAACTGGTCAGCGTGATGCCGGTGACGCCGTTCGACCATTTGCGCGCGGTGCTCAAGCGCCCCGCCTGAACGCGCACGTACGCACGCTCGCGCGTCGCGACGTGGCATCGCCCTTCCCGGCCCGGTAACCTGCGCGAATGCGCGGCCAGCCACGGATCCTGATCAACACGCCGGACATCGAACTCTGGCCCGGCGGCCTGTTGCACGCGCGCAGCAATTTCGACGCGCGTGCGCTCGCACGCGCACGCCACGTGCTGCGCCGCAAGCGCGATGGTCGCTACCTCGCGGTCGATCTGCCCGAGGGCCTGCTCGCGCTGGTGCCGCACCTGCGTCGCGAGCCGGGCCTGGAGGCTGCGCTGGATGCGATCGAAGCGCCACCCTCGCACCTGCGCGCCGGCATCGAACACGTGCGCGAACTGCCACTGGATCGACTCGAGGAACGCCTGCACGCGCTCGGCCTCGACGGCGCGTACGGCGAGCGCACCGGACTGGAACTGGTGGCGGAGCCGGACTGGCTCGCGTTCGCTGGATTCGACCGCTATCGCCGCCCGTTGTGGCTGCACGTCGACGCCGCACGCGCGTGGCACCACCTGCGCGAAGCGGCGCAGCGCGACGGTGTGGTGCTCGAAGCGATTTCCGGCTATCGCAGCCACGACTACCAACTCGGCATCTTCGATCGCAAACTCGCGCGCGGCTTGAGCGTGGACGAGATCCTCACCGTCAACGCGGCGCCCGGCTACAGCGAACACCACTCCGGCCTCGCCCTCGACATCGGTGCGCCGGACGAGCCGCCCGCGGAAGAATCGTTCGAGAAGACCGGCGCGTTCGCATGGCTGCGCGACAACGCGCAGGGTTATGGATTCGTGATGAGCTATCCGCGCGACAACCCGCACGGCATCGTCTACGAGCCGTGGCACTGGTACTTCACCGGCTGACCGCCGCGTCGCGCCAATTCGCAGTTTCAGCACTTGTCCGCAACACGCGGGCGGCGTAAAGAAACCGGGCCGCAACCGCGCCATCCGCGCTGGAAAGGACCTGACGATGCGCCTCCGGATCGCCTTGCTGGCCGTTCTGCTGCCGTTTCCCTTCGCGACCACGGCCAGCGACCAGGTCCACTGGCGCGAGCGCGATGTCATGGCCGACGAAGCCTACCTGCGCTACCACCCCGACCAGCGGTATCGGAATCTCGGACTGGAGGCCTACGCGCAGCAGGACTACGCGACCGCACTGTCGCATTTCACGGAAGCCGCCCGGTACGCGGACAAGGCATCGCAGGCCTTCATCGCCGGCATGTACTGGGAAGGCCTCGGGGTGCCATCCGATCCGGCGATGGCGTACGCATGGATCGATCTCGCCAGCGAGCGACGCACGCCCCCACTGCTCGCCTATCGCGAACACTACTGGTCCCGACTCGATGCATCGCAACGCGAGCGCGCATCGACGATCGGTCTCGACCTGTACGCGGAGTACGGCGACGACGTCGCGCAGCACCGCCTGGAGCGCCTTCTGGCCAAGGGACAAAGCCGCGCCGCCGCGACGCGCTCGCCGTATCTCTACGTCAATGGACACCTGGAGTGGTACCAGTCGAAGTTCTGGCGCCCCCGGCAGTACTGGGCATTGCAGGAAACGTTGATCCGCGACGCCTTGCCGCACGCCGACGATCCGGGCCAGGTGCGCGTACGGCCGCTCGAACCGATCCGCGACCGGCCTGCCGATGGCGACCGACCGTGAGTCCTACTCCTTGTCCAGCGTGATGCGCACGCCAGCGGCAGTCTTCTGGGTGATCGCCACTTCGAAGTCCTTGCTGCCGTGGTGCTTCTTCACCAGCACGTCCTCGCCGTCGTCGACCTCGACCTTGTAGCGGTCGCCGAGCTTCGCGCGCAGGCTGTCGCGGATCAATCGCGCGATGTGGTTCTCACCCGCGTCCTTCGGGATCTGCACGGTGACATCGACCGGCGGTGCGTCGGTCGGCGCGATGCGGATGACCACGACGCCGTCGCTGTCTGCATCGCTGCTGACCTGGATGCGCCACTTGTTCGACGGCGCGGCGACGGCCGCACCGATCCCGACCACCAGCAACACGGACAGCACCATCCGCCGGGCGATGCCCAGGTTGTTCGCGTGCGTGTTCATCCCGTTCGCCCCTTTTGATCGTTGCGATCCGGACGGCCGGCGGCCGCCCTGCGCGACCATCGTCGGGTCAATCCTGTGAACGCTTTGTGGGCTCGCGCACCGCCGCGCCCAGGTCGGCGATCTTCCACAGGTACAGGCTGGCATAGGTGCGGTACGGGCCCCAGCGCTCGCCGGCGAGCGCCAGCTCTTTCGGCGTCGGCGTGGCGTCCAGCCCGTCCACCCGTTGCGCGCCCTTGCGCACGCCGAGGTCATCGACCGGCAGCACGTCGGGACGGCCGAGGCGGAACATCAGCATCATCTCCACCGTCCAGCGACCGATGCCGCGCACCGGCACGAGCGCTTCGATGATCGCGCTGTCGTCCATCGTGCTCATGCGGCGCAGGTCGGGGATCTCGCCACGGGACTCGCGCGCGGCGAGGTCCCGCAGCGCCAGAGTCTTGTTGCCCGACACACCGCACGCGCGCAGCGCGGTGTCGTCGATGCGCGCCAGCGTGTCGCAATGGAAGCGGTGGCTGGCGATGGCAGTTTCGACGCGGCCGACGATCGTCGCCGCGGCCTTGCCGCTGAGCTGCTGGTAGAGGATCGCGCGGGCCAGCGCATCGACCGGATCGAACGACTTGCGCCAGCGCGGATCGGCCTCGATCGGTCCGATCTTCTTCATCCAGCGCGCGAGCTTGCGATCGCGCTTGAGCAGATATGCGTGCGCCGCTTCGGTATCGAATCCGCGTGCGTGGCGCGGCACGTCAACGCCTCAACGCTTCGATGGCGTACAGCAGCCAGGCCAGGATCATCAGACTGCCGCCGACCGGCGCCAGGCTCGTCGACATACCGGCGAACACCGCAAGCGCAAGACTGCCAGAGAACAGCAGCGTCCCCAGCAGCAGCACGCACAACGCGAACGTGCGCAGGCGGCGCTGCCGTCGCGGCGCCAATGCGGCCAGCGCGATGCCGTGGCCGAATGCGAACAGCGCCGCGCTGTGCAGGCGCGACGCGTCCACGCCCTGCACCGCATGCGCGGCGTAGGCAGACATGGCGACCGCCGATGCGGCAAGGAGTGCGCCGAAGGCGGCGAGCAGGCGCGTGCTCAACGGCGAGGAATGCGGAGTCGGATAACCGGTCATTCGAAGTTCGACGCGTGCGTGCAGGCGGCCACCTTAGCAGCCCACACGATGCGCGAGCGGAATCGCGGCGGAATGGCGGGCCAACCGACCGCCCAAAACAAACGCGCCGCGGAAAACCGCGGCGCGTTCTATGGAGCGTCGTGCTGGAGCGTCAGCCGTATCGGCTTACTTGACGGCCCAGAACACGTCGTACTCGCCTTCCTCGGTGAAGCCGCCGGTAATGCCCGACTTCCACGATTCGTACGGACGCTCGACGGTTTCGTAGCCGTGGGTCATCGCCCAGCCACGCAGCGCGTCGCGCACCTTGGCGAGGTTGGCCATGTGGCCCTTGAAGCCCGGCACCACCGCGACCTTCGTCGGCTCGGTGTACACGGCGGTCACCGGACCCTCGAGCTTGATGTCGAGCTTGCCGGCCGGACCGGTCGCACCGATCTTGCGGACCGGCTGGGCGACGTCGAAGGAGTACATCTCGGCGCCGAACTCGTTGGTGATGATGCGCACCGGACCGTCGGCTTCCAGGCCGTTGGAGGCCATGACCTTCTTGATCCACTCGATGTTCGAGTTCATCTGGCCCATGACCTTCTCGTTGCTGCGCTCAACCGCAGCGGTCACGACCAGCAGGTTCTCGGCCGGACGGTCGACGACCTTCGGAGCCTTGGCCGGATCGGCCTTGCTCAGTTCGGCGTAGTCGAAGTTCGGCACGGCGGCCAGCATGTTGGTCAGACGACCCAGGCTGGCCTTCATGTCCTCGCCCACGCTGCTGCTGACGTACAGGCCGGCGTAGCGGCCGATCAGGTTCCAGCCGTAGTCGACGGCGTAGGTCTGGGTGATCTCGACGTTACGACCACCGCGGCCGGTCGGCTTCAGGGTGAATTCGGTGCGCTTGTTCTTGCCCGGCTCGATGTCGGTCAGGGCATAGGCGACGCGCTTGCCCGGCTCGCTGGCGGTGATCTCCCAGCTGCCCTGGCGCAGGCCCTTTTCCTTGGAGTCGTACTCAAGGCGGGCACCGACGCCCGATTCCGGGCCGGAAAGCTTCAGCTGCATGGCCGGATCCTTCAGGACCAGGATGTTCCAGTCCTTGAAGCGGCGCAGGCTGTTGAGGGTGTCGAACACGATCGTCAGCTTGCGGTTGGTCTCAACCGAATGCTGCAGGTGACGGCTCGCCGGGAGCGCAATGCCCACGATGAGGAACAACGCGGCAACGATTGCCAAGGAAATCAAAATCTCGATCAGGCGGGTCATTCAGGTTTCTCCGAGGGCCGGGACCCGGTCGGACCGGGACACAGACCGGCAATCGTATCAAGGAAGCCGCGGACGGGGCAGCCGTCCGTTGCAAGAAAATTAAAGGTGGGCGGTGGAGCCGCCGCGCCACGGGCCTTCGCGGCAAGGTCGGCAACGTGGCCGTGGGCCGTTTCCGCGTGCTCCGACCCGTCTGCGGGACCGCACGGCGCGGGTGAGCATCCGCGCTTGCGAGCCATTGGCTCGCGCGGGTGCGAACGCCCGTCCAGGGATGGACGGGCCGGGCGGCCCCGGAGCCCGCAGCGCACCGACATGGACGGCTGCGATGCCCCCGTGCCGGTCAGACCAGCTGCAGTTCGAACGCCTTCAGCACCGCGCGGGTGCGATCGCGCACGCCGAGCTTGGACAGGGTGAGCGCACGCGTTTGCGAGCCACCGGCTCGCGCGGGCGCGAACGCCCGGCGCACTGCGCCGGGCCGGGCATCCTGCGGTCAGACCAGTTGCAGTTCGAACGCCTTCAGCACCGCGCGGGTGCGATCGCGCACGCCGAGCTTGGACAGGATGTTCGACACGTGGTTCTTGATGGTGCCTTCGGCGACGCCGAGCGAATTGGCGATCTCCTTGTTGGAGAAGCCACCAGCCATCAGGCGCAGGATCTCGGTCTCGCGTTCGGTCAGCGGATCGGGGCGATCCAGGCTGACGAAATCGTTGCGCATGTGCTCCAGGCCCGAGAGCAACCGCTGCGTCACCGCCGGCTGCACCAGCGAGCCGCCTTCGGACACGGCCTGGATCGCGCTGACCAACTGCTCCAGCGAGACGTCCTTGAGCAGGTAGCCCTTCGCGCCCGCCTTCAGGCCGGCCAGCACCAGCTGGTCGTCGTCGAAGGTGGTCAGGATGATCGTCGGCGGCAGGTTGTTGGTGCGCGCCATCGACTGCAGCGCTTCCAGGCCCGACATCACCGGCATGCGCATGTCCATGAGCACCACGTCCGGGCGGATCTGCGGAATCATTTCCACCGCCTGACGGCCGTCGCCGGCTTCGCCCACCACTTCGATGCCTTCGGCGAGCGCCAGCAGGGAGCGGACGCCCTGCCGAACCAGCGTCTGGTCGTCGACTATCAACACACGGATCATGCGGTGACTCCTTCGCAGGCAGCGGCCGCGGCCGCCGAGGCCGGCAATGTCAGATGCAGGCAGAAGCCTGCTCCCGGCCGGGTTTCGATTTTAAGGTCGCCACCGTGTTGCTGGAGGCGTTCGCGCATGCCGCGCAGGCCGTTGCCGGCGACGAGGTTGTCGGCGCCGTGTCCGTCGTCGCGCGCGCTGACCACGATGCAATCGGCGCGGCGTCCGGCGGCGATCCACAGGTTGCGCGCACCGGCATGGCGCACGGCGTTGGTGATGATTTCCTGCGTGCAGCGCAGCAGCACGTGCGCGCGCTCGGGATCGTCGAGCGTCAACGGCGCTTCGATGTCCATGTGGATGTCGAGCGCGGGGACGTTCTCGGCCAGTGGCATCAGCGCCGCGGACAAGTCGATCGCCCCGCCCTCGCGCAGCTGGCTGACCGCCTCGCGCACGTCGGTGAGCAGCAGTCGCGCCAGCGTGTGGGCCTGCTGGACGTGCTCCTTCACCCGGCCTTCGGACAGGTGCCCGGCGACTTCAAGGTTGAGGCTCAGTGCGGTGAGGTGGTGGCCCAGCAGGTCGTGCAGTTCGCGCGAGATGCGGGTGCGCTCGTTGACGCGGACGCTCTCGCCGAGCAGGGCGCGGGTGGCGCGCAGTTCGGCATTGAGGCGGCGCTGTTCCTCGCGCGCCTCGGCCTGCTGGCGGGCGACCAGCGCGGTCACGAACACCAGGCTGGAGAAGCCCATGTAGCCCAGCGATTGCAGGACCGCCGACATCAGCGGGAAGTCCAGGGCCTCGACGAACACCGGGATGATCGCGATGTTGCCGCCGATCAGCCAGGCCAGGCCCCAGCGCACGGGCATCAGCCAGGGCAGCAGGCCAGCCACGACCATCAGCAGGATGCTGCCCAGGCCGGTGCCGGAGAAGTAGCTCACGCCGATGGCGCAGCCGGTCAGGACCAGCAGCAGGAAGTGGTCGACCACGCCGGGCTGGCGCTGGCCCAGCTGGCGCGTGATCCACCAGTAAACCGCGCCGAAGGCCAGGTACACGGCCAGCCAGCGCATCACCTGCAGGGCCGCAGGGCCCTCGGTTTCCGGGGCCAGGATCGCCGGGTCGAGCCAGACATTGAGCAGCCACAGCCCTACCGCGCCCCAGGTGAACAGGCCCGCGTAGCGCAGCAGTCGGGTGTGGTTGAGGCGGGCCAACATGTCGGCATGCTAAACGCATCAAGGGCCTGTGGAGCCGTCCGAAAGTCATGCCTTACGTCCGGGCCGGGTCGCCCGAGCGTGACGGCCATGCGATAATCGCCCGGCCGGACGTGCCATGCGTCCGGCCCGAGAATCACCTGGAGTCTGGAATGTCGATCGTCGTCCGCGACGTGCGAGAGCACGAGCTGGATTCCGTCCTTGCCCTCAACAACGCCGCCGGCCCCGCGATCCTGCCCCTGGATGCGGCGAGACTGCGTCACTTCTTCGATACCGCCGAATACTTCCGCGTCGCCGAGCGCGACGGGGCACTCACCGGATTCCTGATCGGCATGGGCAGCCATGCGGATCACGACAGCAGCAACTTCCGCTGGTTCCGTGAGCGTTATCCGGATTTCTTCTATATCGACCGCATCGTGGTGGCCAGCCGCCGCCGCGGCGGTGGTGTCGGCCGCGCGTTCTACGCCGACGCGCAGAGCTACGCCGAACTGCGTTATCCGCAGATGGCCTGCGAGGTTTTCCTCGAGGGCAGCAACGATCCCGCCCTGCTCTTCCACGGCAGCTTCGGCTTCCACGAGGTCGGCCAGCACCTGATGGACGAGGCCGACGTGCGCGCGGCGATGCTGATGAAGCCGCTGTGCAGCTTCGGCTGGGTCCGCGAGACCTACGGCGATGCGTTGCCGCAGGTGCCGTGGATCACCCGCCCGCGCACCGCGCGCGGTGCGGCGACGGCACACCGTCCCACGGGAACCGCCCTGTGAGCGCGGCGATGGATTTCGAACCGGCGGGCGAACTGAAGATCGGCCAGGTCGGCATCGCAAACCTCCGCATCCGCACCCTCGACGTCGACCGCCTCGTCGACGAGATGCGCGGCCGCGTGCAGCGCGCGCCCAAGCTGTTCGGGCGCGCCGCGGTGGTGATCGACTTCGGCGGCCTCACCCGCACGCCCGACGAAGCCACTGCTCGCGCGCTGATCGAAGGCCTGCGCGAAGCCGGCGCCCTGCCGGTCGCGCTGGCCTACGGCACCAGCGAGATCGAACGACTCTCCGAAGCGCTGGGCCTGCCCTTGCTGGCGAAGTTCCGCGCTTCGTACGAGCGCGACGACGCCGCACCCGCGCAGGACGCCAAGCCGTCGCGCCGCGAACCCGAAGCGCCGGCCAAGCCCGCCGCCAAGAGCACGCCGGCGCCAGTCGCGACAGCGGCGAACGTCGCCCCTGGCATGATCCAGTCCGCACCGGTGCGTTCGGGCCAGCAGGTCTACGCCGACAACCGCGACCTGACCGTTCTCACAACGGTGGGCGCCGGCGCGGAAGTCATCGCCGACGGCTCGGTGCATATTTACGGTCCGTTGCGCGGACGCGCGCTGGCCGGCGCGCAGGGCAACGAACAGGCCCGCATCTTCTGCCGCGAGTTCCATGCCGAACTCGTCGCGATCGCGGGCCACTACAAAGTGATGGAAGAGATTCCCAAGGAACTGCGCGGCAAGGCCGTGCAGATCTGGCTCGAAGACCAACAACTAAAGATCGCGGCTCTGGACTGAGACCGCATTACCGGAGGATTTGAACTTGGCCGAAATCATCGTAGTCACCTCAGGCAAGGGCGGCGTGGGTAAGACCACCACCAGCGCCAGCCTTGCCTGCGGCCTCGCGCGTCGCGGCCACAAGGTCGCCGTCATCGACTTCGACGTCGGCCTGCGCAACCTCGACCTGATCATGGGCTGCGAGCGCCGCGTGGTGTACGACTTCGTCAACGTCGTCAACGGCGAGGCGAACCTCAAGCAGGCGCTGATCAAGGACAAGCGTTTCGAGAACCTGTTCGTGCTCGCCGCGTCGCAGACGCGCGACAAGGACGCACTGACGAAAGAAGGCGTGCAGAAGGTGCTCGACGACCTCGTCGCCGACGGCTTCGACTACATCGTGTGCGATTCGCCGGCCGGCATCGAGAAAGGCGCCTACCTGGCGATGTACTTCGCCGACCAGGCCCTGGTCGTGGTGAACCCGGAAGTCTCCTCGGTGCGCGACTCCGACCGCATCCTCGGCCTGCTCTCGTCCAAGACGCGCCGCGCCGAGAACGGCGAGCGCGTCAAGGAACACCTGCTGCTGACCCGCTACAGCCCCAAGCGCGTGGAAACGGGCGAGATGCTCAGCGTCGGCGACGTCGAGGAAATCCTCGGCCTCAAGACCGTCGGTGTGGTCCCGGAATCGCCGGACGTGCTCAACGCTTCCAACAAGGGCGAGCCGGTCATCCTTGAAACCGAGTCGGACGCCGCGCAGGCGTACGACGACGCCGTCGCGCGCCTTCTGGGCGATACCCGCCCGATGCGCTTCACCACTGCGGAGAAGAAGGGCTTCTTCAGCAAGATCTTCGGAGGTTGAGGATGGGCCTGTTCGATTTCCTGCTAGCCAAGAAGCAGACCGCCTCCATCGCCAAGGACCGCCTGCGCATCATCGTCGCGCACGAGCGCGCCGGTCGTGGCACGTCCAGCCCGGATTACCTGCCGATGTTGCAGCGCGAGCTGCTCGAGGTGATCCGCAAGTACATCAACGTCGACGCCGATGCGGTGAAGGTCGACCTGATCGGCGATGGCGACAACAAGGTGCTGGACATCTCCGTCGCACTGCCGGAAAACCCCGCGCAGGCGTAAGTTCGCACGAATACCCCTCTCCCGCGGGAGAGGGGGTGAGAAGGCGCGGCTTGCGAACCACCGGTTCGCGCGCCTTCGAACGCCCGAACGCTGTGCGTTCGGGCCGGGTGGGTCGGGTCGGGCAATACGCTTGCAGCCCACCCACGCGCCGCCAGCAATCGTCTAAGACACCATGCTTACCCTCGCCGACATCGACTTCGACGCCGTCGCCGCGCTTCTCGCCGGCTATGGCCTGCAACTGCATCGCGTCGATGACGGGCAGCCGATCCCCGGCAGCTACTGGGGCGAATGCGAAGCGGGCCTGATCGGACACAACGTCTACGCACGCGGCGACACGCCCGTGCATTCGCTGTTGCACGAAGCCGCGCACCTGATCGTGCTGCCGCCGGAACGGCGTGCGCAGGTCCACACCGACGCGACCGATTCCATCGAGGAAGAAGACGCGGTATGCGTGCTGCAGGCGTTGCTCGGCGACGCCCTTCCCGGCGTGGGCCGCGACCGCGTGCTGGCCGACATGGACGGCTGGGGTTACACGTTCCGGCTCGGCTCGGCGAAGGCGTACTTCGAGCAGGACTCGGATTCGGCCTGGGCCTGGCTACACGAACGCGGTTTGGCGGACGCGCAGGCGCGCGCGCTGGCGCGGCAAGGATGACGGCCCTCCGGCCGTGGCAGGTCATTCCCGCGAAGGCGGAAATCCAACTGTGCGGACATCACGGCCTCCGGAGAGCGGAGTAGTCACGGGGCCCTGGATCCCCGCCTTCGCGGGGATGACGCATTCATCTCGGCGTGAAGGCCAGCACGCTGCGCCGCACCACGACGTAGTTCCCTTGCGCCGACACGCAGCCGCCTCTAGCCTTCCGGGGCCCGTCGCGCCCATCGGCGCGCGGTATTCCGGAGAAAGCCATGATGAAACCCGTACGCGCACTGCTCGCGCTCAGCATCACCGCGGCCGTGATCGGCCTGGGCGGTTGCAAGAAGGAACCGACCCCGACGACCACGACCACCGGCGGAGCGCCGGTCACCGCGCCGGCCGGCGAGACCGCCGACCAGTTCATCGCCCGCGTCAACGACGAATACCGCAAGATGTATCCGGAGATGAGCGCCGCGCAGTGGCTGTCGTCGACCTACATCAACGACGACAGCCAGCTGCTGTCGGCCAAGGCCAACGAACGTTACCTCGCCCAGCTCAAGAGCTGGATCGAACAGGCCGGGCGCTTCGAAGGCCAGCAGATGTCGCCGGAAACCGCGCGTGCGATCCAGCTGCTGAAGCTGGGCACCGCGATGCCGCCGCCGAAGGATCCGGCCAAGCTCGAGGAGCTGACCAAGATCGCCTCGAAGATGGAAGGCATGTACGGCGCCGGCACCTATTGCAAGGGCGAAGGCGACGCCAAGCAGTGCCGCCAGCTCGGCGACCTCGAAGACGTGCTGCGCAGCAGCCGCGACTACGACGCGCAGCTCGACGCGTGGCAGGGCTGGCACACCATCGCCCAGCCGATGCGCAAGGATTACGTTCGCTTCGTCGAACTGGTCAACGAAGGCGCGCACGACATGGGCTTCGCCGATGCCGGCGAGATGTGGCGTTCGGGCTACGACATGACGCCCGCGGAGATCGCCGCCGAGACCGACCGTCTGTGGGGCCAGGTCAAGCCGCTGTACGAACAGCTGCACTGCTACGCCGGCACGCGCCTGGACGCCAAGTACGGCGCGGACAAGGGCCATGTCACAGGCAACATGCTGCCCGCGCACCTGATGGGCAACATGTGGCAGCAGGACTGGGGCAACCTGTGGGACATCCTGGCGCCGTATCCGAACGCCAGCGTTCCGGAGATCACCACCGCGCTGGAATCGCAGTACCGCGCCGCCTTCGACGCGCAACTGTCGAAGAACCCCGGCAAACGTTCGCCCGACGACCTGGCGCAGATCGAGCAGGACGCCCGCCTCGCCTCGGCCAAGCTGATGAACGAGCGCGCGCAGGATTTCTATACCTCGCTCGGCATGCCCAAGCTGCCGGAGAGCTACTGGTCGAAGACCCAGTTCATCAAGCCGCGCGACCGCGACGTGGTCTGCCACGCCAGCGCGTGGGACATGAACATGGCCGGCGACGTACGCATCAAGATGTGCATCAAGCCGAACGAGGAAGACTTCACCGTCATCTATCACGAGCTCGGCCACGTCTATTACTACCTGGCTTACAACAAGCAGCCGCCGCTGTTCCAGCAGGGCGCGCACGACGGCTTCCATGAAGCCATCGGCGACACCATCGTGCTGGCGATGACGCCCAAGTACCTGCAGTCCATCGGCCTGGCCGGCGACCAGCAGGTCAGCGAGGAATCGCTGATCAACGCGCAGATGCGCATGGCGCTGGCGAAGGTGTCGTTCCTGCCGTTCGGCCTGATGATCGACCGCTGGCGCTGGGGCGTGTTCGACGGCTCGATCAAGCCGGGCGACTACAACAAGGCATGGTGGGACCTGAAGGCGAAGTACCAGGGCATCGCTCCGGTCAACGCGCGCGGCGAGGACTTCTTCGACGCGGGCGCCAAGTACCATGTGCCGGCCAACACGCCGTACACGCGCTACTTCCTTTCGCACGTGCTGCAGTTCCAGTTCTACAAGGCGCTGTGCGACGCGTCCGGCTTCAAGGGCCCGCTTTACGAGTGCAGCTTCTACGGCAACAAGGAAGCCGGTGCGAAGTTCCAGGCGATGCTGAGCAAGGGCGCCAGCCAGCCGTGGCAGAAGACGCTGAAGGAACTGACCGGCGGCGAGAAGATGGACGCCTCGGCGGTGCTGGAATACTTCGATCCGCTGCAGAAGTGGCTCAAGCAGCAGAACGAAGGCAAGACCTGCGGCTGGCAGTCGACCACGACCGCCGCCGCACCGGCGAAGCAGGAAACGCCGAAGCAGGGCTGATACCTGCCCATGCGGAACACGAAAGGCCGGCATCTGCCGGCCTTTCGTTTTTTCGGCTCGAAATGCGATGCCGACCGCATGCGGACGCGTTTCCGTCCGATCACGTCATTGAGCCGCGACGTCGCCGGGCCTATGGTGCGGGCAGGTATTTCCGGACTGCGCACGACGATGAAAAAACTCCTCCCCACTGCCCTCGCCTCGCTCATCGCCTTTTCCGCGCACGCGGGCGAACGCGTCGACCTGCTGGTGCGCGATGCCAACGTCGTGGACGTGATCAACGGCAAGGTGCTGCCGCATCGCGCCATCGCGGTGCGCGACGACCGCATCGTCGCGATCGTCGACGACGCGCGTGCCAGCCGTTACGAGGCCGCGCGCAGCATCGACGCCGCAGGCCAGTACGCGATTCCAGGCCTGTGGGACATGCACGTGCATTTCGGCGGCGGCGAGGCCTTGATCGAAGAGAACCGCAACCTGCTGCCGCTGTACGTGGCGCACGGCATCACCGCGGTGCGCGATGCCGCCGGCGACCTCAGCCCGAGCGTGTTCGAGTGGCGCGCGCAGACCGCGTCCGGACAACTGCTCGGCCCGCGCATCTTCACGTCCGGTCCGAAGATCGAAGGTTACAAGTCGATCTGGCCGGGCGACCTGGAGATCGGTTCGATCAAGGAACTGGACGAAGCGCTCGACAAGCTCCAGGGCTGGAAGGTCGACTTCGTCAAGATCACCGACAACACGCTCTCGCCGGAACTGTTCATGGCGGCGGTGAAGGAAGCGCGCAAGCGCGGCCTGAAGACCTCCGCGCACGTGCCCTACCCGCTTACGCTGCAGGAAGTCAGCGCGGCCGGGCTCGGTTCGATCGAACACATCGACTACGCGTTCAAGGCGGGGTCGCCGAAGGAGAAATCGCTCGGCGAGGCGATCGGGCGCGGTGAGATCACCAGCCGCGAGGCGTGGACGCAGTGGTATGCGAGCTTCGATCCGCAGCGCGCGCGCACGGTCTACCGCGATCTCGCCCGCAACGGCACCGCGATCACGCCGACGCTCAACGGCAGTCAGGTCGTCGCGTACCTCGACCAGGACGACCACCGCAACGATGCGTACCTGAAGTACATCGGCCCGGGTCTGCAGGCCACCTACACCTGGCGCGTCGAGCGCGCGGCGAAGGACGACGCGGCGGCCGTCAAGCTGCGGCACGAACGCTTCGAACGCAGCGCCTCGGTGTTGCCGATGCTGCAGCAGGCCGGCGTGACGATCCTCGCCGGCACCGACGCGGGCTTCCTCAATTCGTACAACTACCCCGGCATCGGCCTGCACCAGGAACTGGGCTGGCTGGTCCGCTACGGGCTGACGCCGCTGCAGGCGTTGCAGGCCTCGACCATCAACGGCGCGCGCTTCCTCGGCCACGCCGACACGAACGGCAGTCTCGCCGCCGGCAAGGCCGCCGACATCGTCCTGCTGTCGGCCGATCCACTGCAGGACATCGCGGCCACGCGCGCCATCCGCACCGTGGTGATGCGCGGCCAGGTGTACGACCGGGCCGCGCTGGACGGCATGCTCGCGGACGTCGAGGCCCGGGTCGCCGCGCAGCGCGCCGCCGCCGTGAAGTAGCCCACGGAGCGGCGCATTCAGGTGGCGGGACGCGTCATACTTTTCCCATGAACCGCCCCGACCTGCTCGACGCCGCGGCCCTGGCCGCACAGCCGCTCGACCACGCCACCGCGCTGCCCGCGCGCTACTACGCCGATCCGGCGATGGTGGCGCTGGACCGGCGCGCGATCTTCGACGGCGGCTGGCAGCTGATCGCCCACGTCTGCCAGCTGCGCAACGCCGGCGACCACGTCATCGGCGATTTCGCCGGATTGCCGGTGATCGCGGTGCGCGGCGCCGACGATGCGATCCGCGTCTTCCACAACGTCTGCCGCCATCGCGCCGGACCGCTCGCCACCTGCGACGGACTGGCCGCGAAATCGCTGCGCTGCCGCTACCACGGCTGGACCTACACACTCGATGGCGTGCTGCGTTCCGCGCCGGAAATGGGCGGCGCACCGGATTTCGTGATGTCCGACGTGCAGCTGCCGCAGTTGTCGGTGCGCGTGTGGCAGGGACTGGTGTTCGCGGCAGTCGACGAGGCGCGCGCACCCGACTTCGACGCGTTCGTCGCCGGCATCGACGAGCGCCTCGGACCGAATCGCGGTCTGGAACACTACGGCCACCACCACCGCGTCGGCTACGACGTCGCGTGCAACTGGAAGGTCTACGTCGACAACTACCTCGAGGGCTACCACGTCCCGCACATCCACCCCGGGCTCAACAAGCTGCTGGATTACCGCAGCTACATCACGCAGACCGCGCAGTGGTACTCCTACCAGTGGAGCCCGCTGGAAAGCGGCGACGGTCTCTACGGCGACGGCGACGCGCTCTATTACTGGATGTGGCCGAACACGATGCTCAACATCCTGCCCGGCCGGCTGCAGACCAACCGCGTGGTGCCCAAGGGCGTGAACCACTGCCGCGTCGAGTTCGACTTCTACTACGCCGTCGACGATTCCGGCGAAGCACGCGCGCGACGCGACGCCGACCTGTCCTTCAGCGATGAAGTGCAGCTGGAGGACCTGACCATCTGCGAGGACGTGCA
Organism: Lysobacter panacisoli; assembly: GCF_009765165.1. NCBI lineage: Bacteria > Pseudomonadati > Pseudomonadota > Gammaproteobacteria > Lysobacterales > Lysobacteraceae > Lysobacter > Lysobacter panacisoli. Next base: position 2,590,749 of record NZ_VLNU01000001.1, on the reverse strand, counting down.
GCGTGGGCTGGCGTCGGGCTCTTACGAACCGGGCCGGTTGAATCCGCTGCGCGAGAACGCGGTGCACCACTTCCACGAGCTGCTGCGCGCGGTGTATCGCGCGGATGCCTCGTGATCGACCGCAGCGTATCGTCGCCGTCATTCCCGCGAAGGCGGGAATCCATCCATCCGAACCGATCCCGTCTTCCGGCGAGCGTGATGTCGTCAACGTTGGATCCCCGCCTTCGCGGGGATGACAACGGATGCACCAGGTACGACGAGACTCCGTCCAGGACAACGCCTTCCCCATGACCTCCGCACGCCCTCTGGGCTTCTGGTCGGCCACCGCACTGGTGGTGGGCAGCATCATCGGTTCCGGCGCGTTCCTGCTGCCGGCGGCACTCGCCCCGTTCGGCGCGGCGAGCCTGGTCGGCTGGGGCATCACCCTCGCCGGCGCGGTGTTGCTGGCGCTCACCTTCGCGCGACTGGCCACGCGCTGGCCGCAGACCGGCGGGCCGTACGTGTACGCGCGCAATGCTTTCGGCGAATTGCCGGGCTTCGTGATCGCGTGGAGCTACTGGATCTCGATCTGGTGCGCGACCGCCGCCATCGCCGTCGCGTTCGCCGGCAGCGTCGGCGCGATCTTCCCCGCGCTGACCGCGACGCCGCTACGCGCCGCGTGCTGCGCGCTGGCGGCGCTGTGGATCTGCAGCGCGGTGAACATCGCCGGCGTGCGCGAAGCCGGACGCATGCAACTCGTCACCACCGTGCTGAAACTCTTGCCGCTGCTGGTGTTCGGCGGCATCGCGATCTGGTTCGTCGAACCGAAGCATTACACGCCGTTCAATCCCACCGGCGAGAGCCTGCCGCAGGTCGCGCACGCGGCGGTCGCGCTGACGCTGTGGGCGCTGCTCGGACTGGAAGCGGCCACCGTGCCGGCCGGTTCCATCGAAAGCCCCGAACGCACCGTGCCGCGCGCGACGGTGCTCGGCACCGTGCTCGCGGGCGTGGCGACCATCCTCGCCTGCACCGCGGTGCTCGGACTGCTGCCGAGCGAGGCGCTCAAGGATTCGCAGGCGCCGATGGCGGACGCGGCGCGCTCGCTGTGGGGACCGGCCGCGGGCATCGGCCTGGCGCTGGCGATGGCGGTGTCGTGCTTCGGCGCACTCAACGGCTGGATCCTGCTGTCGGCTCAGTTGCCGATGGCGGCCGCGCGCGACGGCGTGTTTCCCGCGTTCTTCGCGCGCCTCAACGCGCGCGGCACGCCGGCGATCGGCGTGGTGGTGAGCAGCGCGCTCGCCAGCGGACTGGTCGCGTCGAACTACAGCCATTCGCTGGTGCAGGTGTTTACCTTCTCGATCCTGCTCTCGACCGCCGCGACGCTGCTGCCGTACGTCGTCAGCAGCGCGGCATGGCTGTCGCGCGGCACCGGCGCGGCCAGCCGGATCGTGGCAGCGCTCGCGCTGGCGTACAGCCTGTATGCGCTGTTCGGCATCGGCTCCGAAGCGCTGGTGTGGGGCGCGGCGCTGGTGATCGCCGGACTGCCACTGCACTACTGGCTGCGGCGGCGCCGCTGACGCGTTACAGCGTTTCGCCCGGGACCGTCGGCGGGCCTTCGCCCATGCGCGTGCGCGACACGCGCAATTCCCAGCGCCAGAACGCGTACGCGATCGCCAGGAACACGACCGCCGAACCCACCAGCCACAAGGCGCGATCGCTGATCCACGGCGACAGCACGCCGGCGATGAACGCGTTGAGCACCAGGCTGGTGAATGCCTGCAACGACGACGCCGAGCCGCGCTGGCGCGGGTACATGTCGAGGATCGCGAGCGTCACGATCGGGAACACCAGCGCGATGCCGAACGCGTTGAGCATCATCGGCAGCACGGCCCACGGCACGCGTGGCACGTCGACGAGCAGGTTGTAGCCGAGGTTGAGCAGGATCGCTACGGCCGAGCAGCCGAAGCCGATCGCCACCAGCCGCTCGCCGCTGACCTTGCCCGCCGAGCGCCCCGACACGAACGCGCCCAGGATCATGCCGCTGATCATCGGCACGAAGAACCAGCCGAACTCGCGCTCGGTGAGCTTGAGGATGTCGAGCACGAACGCCGGCGCCGAAGCGATGTACACCCACAGCGCGGCGAAGTTGAACGCGCTCGCCGCGGCCAGCCTCTGGAAGCGCGGATTGACCACGATGGCGACGTAATCGCGCAGCAACCGGCGCGGCACCAGCGGCAATCGCGCGTCGGGCAGGTGCGTTTCCGGCAGCATGCGCCAGGTCGAGACCAGCAGCACGACCGCGAACACCACCAGGAACCAGAAGATCGCCGGCCAGTGGCTCCAGCCCAGGATCCAGCCGCCGATCACCGGTGCGACCGCGGGCGCGACGCCGAAGATCATCGACACCTGGCTCATCAGTCGCTGCGCGTCGTCGCCGTGCAGCACGTCGCGGATCACCGCGCGTCCGACGATCAGGCCGACGCCAGAAGACAGTCCCTGCAATGCGCGGAACGCGAGCAGCGTCGGCAGGTCCTTCGACAGCGCGCAGCCGGCCGAGGCGATCGCGAACACGATCAGTCCGCCGAGGATGACCTTGCGCCGGCCGATCGCATCCGACAGCGGGCCGTGCACGACGCTCATCAGCGCGTACGCGACGAGGTACACGCTGATGGTCTGCTGCATCGCCAGCTTGTCCGCGCCGAACTGCGCGCCGATCGACGGGAACGCCGGGAAAATGGTGTCGATGGAGAACGGACCGAACATCGCCAGCCCGCCCAGCAGCAGGGCGAGGCGGCGGACGGAGATGGACAGGGTCGGTGGCTGGGCAGGCATGGGCATCGTCGAAGGATCGGGGCTCGGGGCACGTCCGCGTCAGCGGGCGTCCGGCGGCCCCTTCAATTCGACGAGGTTGCCCTCGGGATCGAACAGGTACTGCGAAGGCCCTTCGCCCTCGGCCCCGTAGCGCGAACCGAAATCGCCGACGCGGACGCCGTGCGCCTGCAGGTGGGCGAGGATCGCGTCGCGGTCGAACGGTTCGGCACGCAGGCACAGGTGGTCCATGTTGCGGCCCTCCGCGCCCGGTGCCGCGCCGCCCATGCGGCCGAGCTTGCCCTCGACATCGACCAGGTCGATCAGCGACGAGCCGGCGCGCAGCTGGGTCAGGCCGATCGCCTCCTGCACGCGCTCGACGCTGCAGCCGAGCACGTCGCGGTAGAAGCGCACCATCGCCGGCACGTCGCGGACGCGCAGGACCACATGGTCGAGCTGCAGCAGTCGGAAGGGGGGCTGATCCATGAGCACGGCTCCTTGATACGTCATGGTAGCTCGTGACCGGCAACCTGAATGGGGGATTCTGGCCTTCCGCCCGAGGCGGCAAAAGCGCGGCACCGCACAGATGTGACCGCGCCCCGGTTTTCGCCGATCCGCCCGGCGGGCGGGGTCGAGCCGGTATAATCGCGCCGCAAGCAGACGGTGGGAGAAGCGGACCGGCCTTCATGGCCCGGATCGCTGCCGAAGGCGCAAACGCCCGGAATCGCTCAGGCCCCGATACCGCCGTCGGCTCACACTCTGGAGAGACCGCCTGCCACATGGCAGAACCGGCGCCGAAGGGGCAAGAACGCAGCGGGGTCACGTCCCCCGCCCCGCGCTTCCAAACTCTCAGGCAAAAGGACAGAGGGGCACTCCATGTGCGCGCACGCGCACGCCCGGCTTTCGAGCCAACTCCGGATGCCCCGCATGAGCCAGAAGACCCCTTCCCTGCGCGACCTCAGCTTGTTTGAGTTGGAGCGCCACGACGCCTTCATCGAACGCCACATCGGCCCCAACGACGCCGAGATCGCGCAGATGCTGGGCGTGATCGGCCACGACTCGCTCGACGCGATGACCGACGCCATCGTGCCTTCGTCGATCAAGTCGCCCAACCCGCTGGCGCTGCCGGCGCCGATCACGGAAGTGGAGGCCATCGCCAAGATCCGCGCGATCGCCGACAAGAACCAGGTCTTCCGCAGCTTCATCGGCCAGGGCTACTACGGCACGCACACGCCCAACGTCATCCTGCGCAACATCCTCGAGAACCCGGCGTGGTACACGGCCTACACGCCGTACCAGGCGGAGATCTCGCAGGGCCGCATGGAAGCGCTGATCAACTTCCAGACGATGTGCGCCGAGCTCACCGGCATGGAGATCGCCAACGCTTCGCTGCTCGACGAGGCCACCGCGGCCGCCGAGGCGATGACGCTGGCCAAGCGCTCGGCCAAGTCCAAGTCCAACACCTTCTTCGTTTCCAGCGGCGTGCATCCGCAGACGCTGGAAGTGCTGCGCACGCGCGCCGAACCGCTCGAGATCGAGCTGGTCGTCGCCGACGACGCGGAAGCGGCCAGCATCGACAGCTTCGGCGTGCTGCTGCAGTACCCGAACACCTTCGGCCAGATCAACGACTACAAGGCCCTCAGCGACGCGGTGCACGCGCGCGGCGGCCTGGTCGCCGTCGCCACCGACCTGCTCGCGCTGACGCTGATCGCCGCGCCCGGCGAATGGGGCGCGGACATCGTCGTCGGCAACACCCAGCGCTTCGGCGTGCCGTTCGGTTTCGGCGGCCCGCATGCGGCGTTCATGGCCTGCCGCGACGCCTACAAGCGTTCGATGCCGGGCCGCCTGATCGGCGTTTCGATCGACGCCGAAGGCAAGGCCGCATACCGCCTCACGCTGCAGACGCGCGAACAGCACATCCGCCGCGAGAAGGCCACGTCCAACATCTGCACTGCGCAGGTGCTGCTGGCGGTGATGGCCTCGATGTACGCCGTCTACCACGGCCCGGAAGGCCTGGCCCGCATCGCCGGCCGCACGCACCGCCTCGCCGCGATCCTCGCCGCCGCGCTGCGCAACGCCGGCGTCACCGTCGGCCCGGACTTCTTCGACACGCTGCACGTCGTCGACGTCGACGCGAATGCGATCCACGCCAAGGCAACGTCCGCGCGCATCAACCTGCGCCGCATCGACGCGCGCAGCGTCGGCATCAGCCTGGACGAGACGACCACGCGCGACGACATCGCCGCGATCGCCGCGCTGTTCGGCGCGAAGGTCGACATCGCTGCGCTCGACGGCGCCACCGCCGACGCGTTGCCGGGCGGCCTGCTGCGCACCAGCGCGTTCCTGACCCATCCGGTGTTCAACACGCACCACAGCGAACACGAGCTGCTGCGCTACATGCGTTCGCTGGCCGACAAGGACCTGGCGATGGACCGCACGATGATCCCGCTGGGCTCGTGCACCATGAAGCTCAACGCGACCGCCGAGATGATCCCGGTGACGTGGCCGGAGTTCGGCAACATCCATCCGCTCGCCCCGGCCGCGCAGGCCGCCGGCTACAAGCAGCTGATCGACGAGCTCGAAGCGATGCTGGTTGAATGCACCGGCTACGACGCGGTGAGCCTGCAGCCGAATTCCGGCGCGCAGGGCGAATACGCCGGTCTGCTCGCGATCCGCGCCTATCACCGCTCGCGCGGCGAAGCGCATCGCGACATCTGCCTGATCCCCGAATCCGCGCACGGCACCAACCCGGCATCGGCGCAGATGTGCGGCATGCAGGTCGTGGTCACCAAGACCGACGCCAACGGCAACGTCGACATCGAAGACATCCGCCGCGCCGCGGAGAAGTACAGCGACCGTCTCGCCGCGATCATGATGACCTACCCGTCCACGCACGGCGTGTTCGAAGAGGACGTGGTCGAGATCTGCGAGATCGTGCACAAGCACGGTGGCCAGGTGTACACCGACGGCGCCAACATGAACGCACTGGTCGGCGTCGCCAAGCCGGGCAAGTGGGGTTCGGACGTTTCGCACCTCAACCTGCACAAGACCTTCTGCATCCCGCACGGCGGCGGCGGCCCGGGCGTCGGCCCGTGCGCGGTCAAGTCGCACCTCGCGCCGTTCCTGCCCGGCGCTCTGAACAGCGATGGCGTGAAGACCCAGGGCGTCGGCAACGGCGACGTCGGCATGGTTTCCGCGGCGAGCTTCGGTTCGGCGTCGATCCTGCCGATCAGCTGGATGTACGTGACGATGATGGGTGCCGCCGGCCTGCGCCGCGCGACCCAGGTCGCGCTGCTCAACGCCAACTACATCGCCCGTCGCCTGGCGCCGCACTACGAGACGCTCTACACCGGCCGCAACGATCTGGTCGCGCACGAGTGCATCCTCGACCTGCGTCCGCTCAAGGACGCCACGGGCGTGTCGGCCGAGGACGTGGCCAAGCGCCTGATCGATTTCGGCTTCCACGCACCGACGCTGAGCTTCCCGGTCGCCGGCACGCTGATGGTGGAGCCGACCGAGTCCGAGTCGATGCACGAGCTGGACCGCTTCATCGACGCGATGATCCAGATCCGCGACGAGATCCGCGCGATCGAGGACGGCAAGCTGGACCGCGAGGACAACCCGCTCAAGCACGCGCCGCACACCGCGACCGCCGTGTCGGCCAGCGAGTGGACCCACGCCTACCCGCGCGAACTGGCCGCCTTCCCGCTGCCCTCGCTGCGCCTGCAGAAGTACTGGCCGCCGGTCGCGCGCGTCGACAACGTGTACGGCGACAAGAACGTCATGTGCGCCTGCATCCCGGTGGATGCGTACAAAGACGACGAACCGGTCGAGGCGTAAGCCGCTTCTCAATCGACCCGCAAGAACGAAAAGGCCCCGCATTGCGGGGCCTTTTCATGTCTGCGCGATGATCAGTCCGGAAAATCAGCTGCCCGGCTCGGACTGAACATCCCACGCTCGCGTCAGCTTACATCGACCGCCCATGCGACTGCGATTGCTGCCGTTGCTCCTGCCACTGCGCCACGCGCGCCTGATGCTGCTGCTCGAACGCGTCGGCCTTCTGCATCGTCTCGGTGATCGGTGGCGCCGGCGTGCGCAGATTGATCGTGCCGTCGAAGCCCGGGATCGTGCCCAGCACCCATGCGTCGCCGTTGCCGAGGACATGGACTGACTCAACGCGGTTCGGTCGCACGCCGCCCTGCCTCGCGGCCAGGGTCAGCTCGGCGACCTTCTCGTTGCTCACATCTGCCGGTAGCTTCTCCCGCAGCTCGCGGAACAATCGGTGGTGCGGGTGCGCCGTATCGAGGTACGTCAGCGGTTCGCGCTCGGCGTGGTGTGGTCGGGAGGTTTCCTGCAGGAACTGGCGGGAGCTCGACTCGATGAAGCGGGGATCCAGCGCACCCGGGCTCCGGTCGGTTGGGATCTTGTCCGGATGAGCCTTCCGCACCATTCCGTGTTCCGTCGCGGGCGTGAGGACGTCCAGCGCGTTCCTGCCGAGCGCGGCGGCGCTGCCCGCCACCTCGGATGCCCGGTCGATGCCGCGATCCAGCGCCTGCGACAGGCCCATCGTCGCGCCTAGTGTGGCGTCCGCGGTTCGATCCAGGGTCTCGCGCACGATCCGCGGCGCTTCATCGACCACGGACTGGCCCAGTCGAATGGTCGCCGCTTGCGCGGCCCGCGTCGGGGCGATGGCAATGCCAGCTCCCTCGATTGCCAATGTCGCCTGTTGGGCCGAGCGGTCGATGGCGTTCACGGCGAACGACCAGTTCCGTGCGTGCGCCGAGACACCCCGCGTGATGTCGCCGATGTCGTTGCGGTACGCATCGACGAGAGCCTTGTGGTGTTCGTAGCGCTGCCGGTTCTCCTCGGTGAGGACGGAGGCGTCGCCGCGACGGTCCGGCGCCATCGTCGCAATGCCGTGGGCACCGATGCCGTGCGGGCTCAGCGCGGCCGTGACTGGATCGGGCTTCACGAACCACTGCGCGAGTGTGGTCGTGGGCGACGTCATAGCCAGGACGTCGGGACGATACGGCCCCAAGCCGTAGTCCTGCTTGCGCAGGTGAGCGATGTCGGCTTCGGTCGCGTAGACCCGTTGCTCGCCGAAGTGCGGGCTGGCGGCGCTGACGAAGTCGGCCGCGTCCATGTGGTTGACCGCGTGCGCACCCGGCGCCGGCTGCCCTTGCATGATCTTCAATCTGGTCGCGCCAAAGGCGTTGAAGGTTTCGGCTTCCAGGCCCAAGTGGTACGACTGGATCTGGGCATGGGTGCCGCCCAGGGAGTGGCCGACGGCGGTGATGCGGGGCATGGGTTCATTCCGCTCCTTCGCACGAGCTTTCGTGATTTCGATCGCTTCCTGCGCGAATACCACTGCGTCATGGGCCTGGATGTTCACCGCCTTGGCGACCATGCCGCCATCGGCGCGGACCACGTCGCGGAGGAACTCTGGGCTGAGGGGATTGAACTCGGTTCCGCGGCTGGCGATGACCACTTCGCCGTTGGGCAGCTCGCGGTATGCCGTGCCCTGATAGCCGGAGGGCTTGCTCGTATGGGCAAAGACCTCGTACTCGCGGCCGCCAACCCAGACTGTCTTCTTGCTGCGATCCACGGCGACCGCTTCCCGACTGCGATCCTTGTACGCGTCCTCGGCCAAATGGGATCGATCCAGGGTACTCAGGCTCACGGCGAAATCCTCCGTGGCGTCAGCGTAATCGTGAAGAGTTCATCTTGCACTTCTGGACCAAACTCAGAGCGCTCACCACCTGAGTCAGGGTATCCCTTCTCTGCAAAGTACGTACGAGTAGAGAAGTAGATTCTCTTAGCCTGCTGTTTCCGAAGCTCGTCCAGATGAAGTCTTGGAATGAAGTCAACGTTCTTTCCACGAAGGTTGGAAGTGACGGCAGTCAGACCCCACCGGCACTCACCAAGGCCGTGGTAATCCACATTCCGCAACGCATCGACCGTGATCCGCGTGCGATATACGTTCTCGGCAATCTGCGTATAGGCGAAAGGAATGAACTCATCGAGCTGGTCATGATAGTGACCCCTCACGAATGTCCACTTCTCCGGCATGCACTCTTCATAGTTGTCGACGTCGTACTGCACGAACCCGCCGATGTCGGTGAACGGCCCTGGCGCATCCTCGATCGTCATCGTGATCTCGTAGCGCTCCTGGGGATGCGGGTTGAGCCTGGGTTTCGGAGGGCCAAAATGACACCCGCTCAACATGCCGACCATCACAGCCGCGGTCGCGGTGGCCTCGTTCCATCTCATCTCGTCATTCTCCGTTTCAGGGTTGGCCGGACGTGTGGCCAGGTATTGCGCGATGGCGCGTGCCTGAGGCGACGGCGCCAGTTCCGGGCAGTCTTCCGCCAGCGCCTCATGGAAAGGCCGGCGCTGGAAAGGGATCGGCGGCCACGCCAACTCGTCGTCCTGGCGCGGTGAAGCGTTCTCCCCACCTATGTGATCTGTACGAAGGTTGCGAAGCCGCTGCGCCTGCTCCCTATCCCACTGCCGCCAGCGCCGCTCCGACCAGAAGAACGCCACCAGCACGCCCAGCGAAAGCGTTGCGCTCAGCGCCACTGCGGCGTACATCATCCCTTCCGGCTTCATCGGTTCGCCTGACTGTCATCGTCCTCGCAGACCAACACGCGCCACTGCCGCGAACAATGAGAATGTTTCGAACGTCACGCCCGCATCCGTCGCACCGCGACCGCAAGAACGAAAAGGCCCCGCATTGCGGGGCCTTTTCATGTCCGCCGTCGACTCATCGTCGTCGGCCCAGCGTGGAAGCAGTGAACGATACGCTCGCCTGCGGCATTCTGGCGGCGGCGTTCGTGGCGCCGCTGCTGCAGTGGTGCGTCGGCCACACGCGCGCCAGGCGCACGCGGATCAGGCATCCCAGCGCGACCCAGCGGTCGCCGCGCTCTTCGATGCGCGGACGCGATGTGCGTTCCGGCGCAATACCGCGACGCACGCCACCGCGCGGGATGCCGAGCGATTCGCGTCGCGCACCCGCGCGATAGGCGACCACCCGCGTGCGGTCCTGCGCGGGCTCGCGCGGCGCATGCACGCGCACGGTAGGCAGGTCGTGGATGCGCGGCTCGACCGAAGCGGTCGCGTCAGCGGGTTCGACCGTCGCGTACACCTTCACCGCGGGCAGGTCGAACGTGCGGATCGTCTGCGCCGGCTGTTTCGCCAGGTCGCGCGCGATCGCCGTGCGCGTTGCGATGGAATGAGTCGCCGCCAGCATCGCCAGCGCGGCCATCAGGGTCATGGCTTTCATCAGGGCACTCCCGCGGCGGCCGGACGGAGCCGGCCGCCGCCTTTCGTTCCAGGTGATGGGGCATGAAGGACTCAGACATCGGCCACGATCGGCTCCAGCGCCATCGCGATGCGATGTTGCTGTCCGGGCGTGGTCATCTCCGCGAGCAGTCGTTCGAAGCGCGGGTGCTGTGCGCCGGAGACGACGTACTGCCAGCGGTACGCCCGCCGCAGCACTTCGCCGACATGCGCGCGTTGCCGCGTTCCGAGCGGCCGTCCGCATGTCGCCGCGAAGTACGACGCGTCCGCGTCGGCCTGCGCGCGCAGGATGTCGTCCACCGCGCCGACCAGCGCGATCAGGTCGTCCACCGCTGCATCGCGCTCGGCCGCGTCGATGCGCTCGTGCTCGGCGCGCCATTCGAGTTCATCGAGGATCGCGTGCTGGCACTCTTCTCTCCAGTGGAACAGGAACACGTCCTTCCACAGTGGGCACAGCTCGGCCTGCGGCGCGATGCTCTCCTCGTAATGACGCTGCACGAACAACTCGATGTGGCAGATCAGCGCGAGCACCGCCCAGCTGCGGCGGCCTAGTACCGCACGCGCTACCGCGTTGGGTTCGGCGACCTTGGCGTGGCCCGCCGGCATGCGCGCATCCATCAGCGCTTCGAGCCGGCGGAACAGCTCCTGGTGTTTGATCTCTTCGTCCTAGAAGCGCACCAGCGCTTCCAATGCGCGCTGGTCGCCGAGCCAGTGCTGGCCCGAGGTCTGCAACATCTTCGCGCCGATGAAGCGCTCCACGAGGCCGAACATCCACGCATAGGTGCGGCCCTGCACCTGGCTGAAGAAGCGGCGTTCGTCGTCGTCCAGGAAATCCAGCCGATCGGCGAAGGACAGCCCGTCGGGCAGGAAAGTACGGCCGTGGTCGAAATCGCGGCCGCGGATCACGTCGGCGTCGATGTCCCAGCGCACGCGCTTGGACACCTGGATGCAGCGCGCGTAGCGTGCGCTGTCGCCGGCCGCCACGTCTGCGTTCCGTCGCTGGGCGGTTTGATGGGCAGTTGCTGCGTTCATTCGTGACTCCGGTAGAGCGGAATGGCCTTCAAGCGGGGGCCATCGTGGGATCGAGTACCGACTTGACCTCGGCGATCGAGTCGGCGGGGAAGCCGGCGCGTTGCGCGTGTTCGCGGATCAGCGACTCGTCGCGCGCGAGGTAGACGCAGTAGGTCTTGTCGTTGGCGACATACGAATGCAGCCACTGCACGCCGCTGCCCAGTTCGTCGAGGACGCGATTGGACTGCAGTGCGACGCCGCACAGCGCTTCGACCGGTTCGTTGCCGATGCCTTCGATGTTTCGTTCGATGACGTACTTCTTGAACATGGTGGTGCCTCCGGTAGTGCGCCCCGCGGGGGAACGGGACGCGATGGCATCGGCTCAGGCCGATGGTTCGCTCGGCCTGACGGCGTGCACGTTCACGCCGTAGGCATGCAGTCGGTCGTGGAACTTGCGGTCGATGCCGGTGCCGGCGAAGCACTCGAAGCGCTCGGTCACGCGCGCTTGCACGAGACCGCAGTCGGCGAGCAGTTCCAGCATCGATTCCTCGGTGAGCGCACCGCCGACGCACGATGCCCACAGGTCGGCATTGGCGCGAGCCGGTGCGGCGAGTTCGCGATCGAGCGCGACATCGGCCAGGAACAGCGCGCCGCCGGGACGCAGCACGCGGGCGACCTCGCGCAGCACGCGCGGCTTGTCCGGTGCCAGGTTCAGCACGCCGTTGGAGATCACGACGTCGACGCTGGCGTCGGCGACCGGCAGGTCCTCGAAGGTGCCTTCATGCAGCATCACGCGATCGAGCAGGCCCGCCTGCGCCGCGGCGCGGATCGCGCAGCTGCGCATCGCCGGGGTCAGGTCGACGCCGATGGCGTGGCCGTCCGGACCGGCGGCGCGCGCGGCGAGCAGCAGATCCATGCCCGCGCCGCACGCGTGGTCGAGCACCGTGGCCCCGGCAGGAATCGTGCCGATGCGCAGCGGATTGCCCACGCCGGAGAAGCGGTCGGTGCAGGTCGCCGGCAGCGTCGCCAGCTCGCCGGCCTCGTAACGAAGCTGGTGCACGGCGTACGCCGCGCCGGTGTGGAAATGGAATCCGCTGGCCGGGGCCCGCGCCACGCGCTCATAGGTCGCGCGCACCTGCCGATTCAGGTACAGGGTGTCCAGTGCGAGCGGGCAACGGCTCATGGCGGCCTCCGGTTGGTGCCGGCATCTCCGCCGGCATGGAGGCCAATCTAGGCAGCGACGGTATCGGTCGAATGTCGCGCGCACCTGCGTTTGTAACGGTTGGTAACACGGGCGGATACTGGCGCCGCGTTGCCCTGCTTGATGCCGTATTCCCCCAGTCGAGGTTGGCGATGGCGCACACGCCCTGTGTCCTGGTGGTCGACGACGATCGCCCCACGCGCGAGATGCTGGTCGAGGCGTTGCAGACGCACGGCTACCGTGCGCTGCAGGCGGGCGATGGCAACGCGATGCGCAGCGAACTGGAGCGCGAGGCGCCCGACATCGTGCTGCTCGACATCCGTCTCCCCGGCGAGGACGGCCTGACCCTGGCGCGTTACCTGCGCGAGCGTTTCGACGTGGGCATCATCATGGTTACCGGCTCGGGCGACGTGATCGACCGCATCGTCGGGCTGGAAGTGGGCGCCGATGATTACGTCGCAAAGCCGTTCGATCCGCGCGAGCTGCTTGCGCGCGTGAAGAGCGTACTGCGCCGCATCCAGGCGCGTCCGGAATCGGCACCCCCGACCGCCTCTACTGCACGACGCGTTCCGTTCGGTCGCTGCGTGCTCGACCTCGACGCGCACCAGGTCTTCGACGGCGATGGCAGCGAAGTGATGGTCACGCACATGGAGTTCGACCTGCTGCGCGTGCTGTACGAACACGCGGGCAAGGCGCTCTCGCGCGACCAGATCCTCACGCTGACCAAGAACCGCGAGTGGGAGCCGTTCGACCGTTCCATCGACATCCGCATCGCACGCTTGCGCCGCAAGGTGGAAATCGATCCGGAGAATCCGCGCGCGATACGCACGGTGCGCGGCGTGGGGTACATGTTCGTGCCGTGAGGTTGTTTCGATCCGGCTGACTGCCGTCATTCCCGCGAAGGCGGGAATCCAACCGTCCGATCCATCACGCTCTTCGGAAGGCAGAGTGACGCGGAGAGCTGGATTCCCGCCTCCGCGGGAATGACAGCAATCGGACCTCGAGCGCAGCGACGATTTTGTTTCAGCCTTGTAACACCGCCCCATGCACGTCCGCCGCACTCCTATACTCGGCCCACGCCCGTTCGCCCGGAGCCTTGCATGAACACCGGCGCTCCCTCCCCCCAGGCGCAGGTCGACGACCGCGAACGGGCGCTGCGCGAGAGCGAACTGCGATTGCAGCAGGTGCTCGACAACACCTCCGCGGCGGTGTTCGCCAAGGACCGCAGCGGGCGTTACCTGTTCGTCAATCGCGAGTTCGAGCGGCTCACCGGCCGCGAGGCGGAATCGCTGATCGGGCGTAGCGACCGTGACATCTTTCCGCCGGAAATGGCCGCGAGCCTGCGGCGCAACGACATGCGCGTGCTGCTGGAGGCGCGCGCGATGGAGTTCGAGGAAAGCGGCATCTTCGCCGGCGAGCAGCGCACGTTCCTGTCGGCGAAGTTCCCGTTGCTCGACGTGGACGAGACGCCGTACGCGGTGTGCGGCATCGCCACCGACATCACCCTGCGCAAGCAGATCGAGACCGCCCTGAGCACGTCGGCACTGGCGGTCTCGACGGCGCACGGACGCGGACTGTTCGTCGAACTCTCGCGCTACCTCGCCGCGATCCTGGACGTGGACGTCGCCTTCATCGCCGAGGTCCGCCAGGACGATGCGGCGACCATGCACGTGCTCGCCTTCATCGCCGACGACGCGCCCAGCGAGCATTTCGACTACGCCCTCGCCAACACCGCGTGCGCGACCGTCGTCGGCCACGGTTTCCGCATCTACCCGGCGGGACTGGGTTCGCAGTTCCCGCTGGACGACGACTTCATCCAGATGGGTGCGGAAAGCTATGCGGGATATCCGCTCAACGATTCGCGGGGACAGCCGCTGGGCCTGATCTCCATCGTCTCGCGGCGGCCGCTGGAACAGGCGGAGTTCATCGAGTCGGTGATGAAGATCTTCGCCGTGCGCGCCGCCGCCGAGATCGAACGCCAGCGCGCGGACCAGGCGCTGCTCGCCTCGCAGGCGAGCTACCGGCAGATCTTCGAGGCCAGCGAGGATGCGATCTTCGTGCACGACTTCGAGAGCGGCCGCATTGTCGACGTTAACCCGAAAGCCTGCGCGATCTTCGGCTACAGCCACGAGGAGATGCTGGACATCACGATGGACCGGCTCGGCTCGGGCGAGCGGCCGCACACCGGCGCGGACGCCGCGGCGCACCTGGATCGCGCGCGACGCGAGGGATCGGCGGCGTTCGAATGGCACCGTCGCAACAAGGACGGCTCGCTGCACTGGGACGAGGTGTACCTGAAGGTCGCCAACATCGGCGGCGCGCCGCGCATCCTCGCGTTCACCCGCGACATCACCGAGCGCACGCTCGCCGAGGAAGCGGCGCGGCGCAACGCCGAACACCTGCGCGCGACGGTCAATGCCGCGCTCGACTGCATCATCGCGATGGACGAGAACGGCAACATCGTCAAGTTCAATCCGGCCGCCGAAGCCTGCTTCGGCCTGCGCGAACGCGATGTGCTGGGACGATCGCTCGCCGATACCATCATCCCCGAACGCTTCCGCGAACGGCACGCCTTCGGACTCAAGCACTACCTTTCGGGCGGCCCCGGACCGGTCCTGAAGCGTCGCCTGGAAGTGGCCGCGATCCGTGCCGACGGCACGGAGTTCCCTGCGGAGCTCGCGGTCGGCGTGGACGACAGTCCATCGGGCAAGACCTTCATCGGCTACCTGCGCGACATCACCGAACGCACCGAGGCCGAACAGCGCCGTCGCCGCCTCGAAGCGCAACTGCTGCAGGCCAAGAAGATGGAAGCGCTGGGCCACCTCACCGGCGGCATCGCGCACGACTTCAACAACCTGCTCGCCAGCATCATGGGTTACGTGGGACTGGCCAGCGAACGCAGCGCATCGGGCGATGACGCGCGCCTGGCCGGCTATCTCGATCAGGCGATGCAGGGCTGCGAGCGCGCGCGCGACCTGATTCAGCAGATGATGATGTTCAGCCGCGGCCAGAAGGGACAGGCGCGCGCACTCGATGCCGCCAGCTGCATCGAACAGAACCTCGCGGTGCTGCAGCCGACGATTCCCGACGGCGTGCGCGTCGAAGTCGACATCGCATCAGGCGTGCGTGCCGTGCAGTTCGATCCGGTGCAACTGGGCCAGGTGCTGCTGAACCTGTGCGTGAATGCGTGCGATGCGATGCAGGAGTCGGGACGTCTGAAACTGAGCCTGCGCGATGCGCATGTCGAAGGCGACCTGTGTTGCGCATGCCAGCAACCGATCGAAGGCGACTTCGTCGAACTGAGCGTGCGCGACACCGGGCCGGGCATCGAACCGGCCGTGCTGGAACGCATCTTCGATCCGTTCTTCTCGACCAAGCCGCCCGGCAAGGGCGCGGGCATGGGACTGGCCACCGTGCACGGCATCGTCCACGAACACGGCGGCCACCTGCGCGTGGACACCATCGCCGGTGCGGGCACGACGTTCCACGTGCTGCTGCCGGCATGCGACCTCGCCGCGCGTGCGACGCCCGCGCGACGCCGATCCGACCAGCCGCGCCCGAATGCGCCGCAGGGACGCGTGCTGGTGGTGGACGACGAACACAGCGTCGGCGAGTTCATGTGCGAACTGCTGTCGAGCTGGGGACTCGAAGCGGATTTCGTCGCCTCGCCCGAACAGGCGCTCGATCGCGTGCGTGCCGCGCCCCAGCACTACCGGCTGATCATCACCGACCACTCGATGCCGTCGCTGACCGGCGTGCAGCTCGCGCAGGCGCTGCTGTCCATCGCGCCGCGATTGCCGGTGCTGCTCTACACCGGACTCGCCGATCGCGTCTCCGACGCGACATTGCCTGCCAACATGCTGCCGACGGTGTTGCGCAAGCCGATCGACCATGCTCGATTGTCGCGCTTGCTGTCCGAGGTTCTGGGCGATGACCGGGACGACGCAGAACAGGCGTGAACCCTGCAAGAGACAAGGCCCCGCGATGCGGGGCCTTGTGGTGGCACATCCAGCGGATCAGCGCTGCATCAGCCGCCGTGCTTCGACAGCCATGCATCCACTGCCGGCAGGCGTTCCTTGCGCACGTTGATGCGGTACGCGATGTTGGCGATCGCGGTTTCGGCGGCGCGGCGCGAACTCTCGGCGACGTACGCCTTCGCGTAGGCATCGACCTTGCCGATCATCGCCGGATCCAGCGAACCGCCGGCCAGCCCCGGGTAATAGCGCGAGCGCGACGTCGAATCGACCTTGCCGTCGAGCTGCTCGCGGTGCGCCATCGCGAAGTCGAACGCGAGGTCCGGATGCAGGCGCGCGACCGAACGGATCATGCCGGCGCTGTTGGTGGCACCGGGTTCGTCGGTCATGGCCAGTTCCAGTGACTTCTCGGCCAGCGCCGCGTCCTGTACGGACGACAGCAGCGAGTACAGCTCGTCCTTCACCAGCGGCGTCTTCTCCGCCTGCGCTGCAGCGCGCAGCTTGTCCCACGTGGCGGCGTCGGCATGGCGCGCGACCACCGCGAGGATGGTCTTGCGCAGGCCCGCCGGCATCGCATCCGAGGCATAGCGGCGACGCGCTTCCTCGATCACGTTGCGATCGCCGAGCGCGCCGAGCGTGTCGATGAGATCTGTGCGCAGGATCTTCACCGGATCCGATTCGCCCGCCTTCTCGTCCCAGCCCACGCGCGCCAGCATCGGCGACAGCTGGGCGATGGCGAAGCGACGGAATCGAGCCTGGCGCGCGGCGTCGCCGTCGTAGTACTCGTCGAGTGCGTGCAGGCTGCCGGCGATGTCACCCCAGATCTGCGGATCGGCGTCGCGCGGCGTCGCCTTGACCAGATCGAGGTAGTCCGACGGCGACTGCAGGCCGGCGAGGCCCAGCGCCCACACGTCGTTCATGACGCCGAGCTGGTCGATCGCATCGATCTTCGCGAAACCGGTGCGCAGCTGCGCGAACTGCGCCGGCGCGTACAGCGTGCGGTAGTAGCCGCTCTGGCCTGCGTTGACCACGACCGGACCGCAGCCCGGCACTTCGAGCGTGCCGCTGCCGCCTTCCACGATCGTGCGCACGGGCTCGCCACCTGCGGACTGCGCGATCACCGGCACGCGCCAGCGCAGCGACTGCTTGTCCGGACGATCCTTGGTGAACTCGCCCTGGGTCAGGGTCAGCGTGGTCTTGCCGCCGCTGCAGGCCGAAGACGCGACGCGGATCATCGGGATGCCCGGCTGCAGGGTGAAGTCGTGCGCGATGTCCAGCATCGGCTTGCCCGACGCCGCCTGGATCTGCCGCCACAGGTCGTCCGACACCGTGTTGCCGTAAGCGTGCGCCTTCATGTAGCTGCGCACGCCGTCGCGCCATGCCTCGGCGCCGACGTAGCCTTCGAGCATGCGGATCACCGCACTGCCCTTCTGGTAGGTGATCGCGTCGAACGCCTGGCTGGCCTGCTCGACGGTTTCCACGTGCTGCACGACCGGATGCGTCGTCGCGACCGCGTCGCGGCTCATCGCCGCCTCGCGCGAACCGACCGCGCCGAGCTGCGTGTTCCATTCCGGATGCAGCTTCTGCGTGGTGCGCGACGCCATCCACGTGGCGAAGCCTTCGTTGAGCCACAGGTCGTCCCACCAGCTCATCGTCACCAGGTCGCCGAACCACTGGTGCGCGATCTCGTGCGCGGCGACGGAGAACACGCGCTGCTTGTCGGACTGGGTCGAGATGCTGGGATCGAGCAGCAGGGTGTGCTCGAAGGTGAAGATCGCGCCCCAGTTCTCCATCGCGCTGAAGAACTGGCTGCCGCCCGGCGAGGCGACGTTGTCGAGCTTGGGCAGCGGATAGGCGGTGCCGAAGTAGTCGTTGTATTCGCGGAGCACGTCGGCCGAGGAATCCAGCGCGAAGCGCGCCTGGTCGATCTTGCCGCGCTGGGTCACCACGCCCACTTCCACGCCTTCGGCCTGGGTGGTCGCGCGCTCGAAGTCGCCGACGCTGAGGAACAGCAGGTAGGTCGACATCTTCGGCGACGGTGCGAAGCGTACGCGCGTGGTGCCGTTGCCGAGATCCTGCGTCGAGGTCGCCGGCATGTTGCTCACCGCCATCTGGCCGGTCGGCACGGTGGCTTCGAGCGTGAAGGTGGCCTTGTGCGAGGGCTCGTCCCACGAAGGGATCATGCGCCGCGCGTCGGAGTTCTCGAACTGGGTGAACAGCGCGCGCTTGCGGCCATCCTGGGTGTCGTAGTCGATCGCGAACAGGCCGTTGGCCTGCGTGCCGATCTTGCCGGTGTAGTCCAGCGCGAGGCGGTAGCGGCCCGGCTGCAGCGGCTTGTCGAACGCGAACGTCGCGGTCTGCGCCTGCGCGTCCACGCTCACCTTCGGCGTCAACGCCTTGCCCTTGCCGCCATCGGGCGTCAGCCGCGCCGAGGGGAACGCCATGTCCATCGCATTGAGCGTGATGCTCGGCGTCGCTTCCAGCACGTCCAGCGTGACCGTGACCTGGCCGGCCAGCGACAGCGACGACGCCTGCGGCGTGATCGACACGTCGTAGTGGACGGGCCGCACGTTGCGCGGCAACTGGGTGGTGGTCTCGTGGCTCATCGGTGCGGCGCCGTCGGCGGCGGCCGCAACGGCAGTAGTGCAGGCCGCGGCCAGTGCGAGCGCAACGGCGGAAACCAGGATACGACGCATCAACTTCTCCCCTCGTGATCGTTGGCCGCTAGGGCCGGTTGGACCGAAACGGCTGGTGCCGTCCCCCTGACGGCACCGTGCCAGAGCCGAAGTGTGCACGTCCTGCCGGATTTGTCGAAGGCACCCACCCTCGCCCGGTCATTGCGCCAGCAAGCGGGTCGGGGCCCTGTTCATCCGTCGGTCCAACGGCCCGGCCTTCGCGTCGTGCACGCACCGGAAGCGATCGCAGGCGCGGGCAGGCAACGCCCGGATCGCGCTTCAGATCGCCCCGATCGCCGAAGCCCCGGCCGCCACGGCCACCCGGTCGCGTCCCTCATGCTTGGCGCGATACAGGGCGCGATCGCCCGCGCGCATGAGTTCCAGGCCGACGTCGCCGTGGTCGGGCATCAGCGCCACGCCGATCGACACGGTGATGCGCAGCAGCGCACCGCCGGCGTCGCCGATGCGCAGCAGCGCCGCACCCGCGCGGATGTCCTCGGCGCGTTCCAGTGCGGTCGCGAGGTCGGTCTCGGGCAGGATCAGGGTGAATTCCTCGCCGCCGTAACGGCACGCGATGTCCTCCGGCCGGCACATCTCGCGCACCATCCGCGCGAACGCCGCCAGCGCCGCGTCGCCCTGCGCGTGGCCGTGGCGATCGTTGAACGCCTTGAAGTGGTCGACGTCCATCATCAGCACCGCCAACGGCTGCTGGCGACGCTGGCAGCGGGCGATCTCGCGCGCCAGCGATTCCTCCAGATAGCGGCGGTTGAACAGCCCGGTGAGCGCGTCGCGCACCGCCTGGTGGCGCAGGCTCTCGCGCAGGCGCACGTTGGCCAGCGCCAGCGACAGCTGTTCGCACAGGCGCACCGCCAGCGATTCGTCGGCGATGTGGCCGCGGCCTTCACCCTGCAGCGACAGCCAGCCGACGACTTCGCCATGCGCGCTCAGCGGAATGCACACGCCATGCACCGCCTCCGCGCCGGCAGGACGACCGATGTGCGGACAACGCATGCCCTGGCGAAGGTCGTCGATGACGTAGGGCGCGTGCCGGCGCACCGACCAGCAGGCGTGCGGCTCGGGTGAGGGATCGTTCGGCGCGACTGGCGAACCCCAGTGCGCGATCAGCTCGGCGTGGTCGCGCGAAGCGCGGATCACGTACAGCATGCCCGCGAGACCGGGAAACAGCCGACGGAACGTGGTCGAGGTGATCTCGTACAGCTCCTGCGCGTCGGACGCGCCCTGCAGCATGCTCGAGTAATGGCTGAGCGCGCCCATGCTGTCGGACAGGCGCGCCAGCTGGGCGACGGTGGCGTTGAGTTCGGCGTTCGACGCCGACGCTGCGGCCTCGGCCTGCTGGCGCACGCGGTTCTCGCGGGCGAGGCGGCGATGCGCCTGGCCGATCAGCAGCAGGCTCAGCGGAATGCCGATGCCCGTGGCCAGCAGCACCAGCCATGCGGAACGCTCGGCGCGTTGCGAGCGCAGCGCCAGCAGCACGCGTTCGGCCTGGCGCAGTTGATCCAGTCGCCGTGCCACATCGACATCGCCGGCTCGGATCGCGGAGACCCTCGCGGCGGACGCATTGATCGTCGCGGCCTGCCCCGGCCGGAAGGTGCGGATCGCATCGGCGCTCAACGCCAGGCGCCGGTCGAGCGCCTCCAGCAACTTCTGGCTGCGCGTGCGCTGCGGCGCGTTGTCCGCGACCAGGTCGAGCAGCAGCGCTGCCTCGCGGTGGAGCTCGCCGCTCACGCGCCAGAAACGGTCGCGCGCTTCGCCACGGCCAGCCAGCAGGTAACCGCGCGATTCGGCCACGGCCTCGTGCTTGAGGGTTTCGATCCGGTCGAGATGTCGCAGCACCTCGTGGGTGCGCGTGACCAGCCGGTAATCGGCGCCGAGCTGGATCGCATTGGCGACGACATAGATGCCCAGCGCGACCAGGATCACGGTCGCGGACAGGAACCCGCGGAGGGGCGAGATTTTGCTTAACGGCATGACGGGTTAACCCTCCCCCGGCGAATCTATCGCAAGGGCGGCCTCCATGCCGTGGACGGGAATCGCGGAACGCGCCGTGAGGCCCTGCGTTCCGCGACGGAATACGCAGTTTATCGGCCGCGCGACGCCGGGCTTGAGTCGCGTGCATCGCGTCGCGCCAACGCCGATGATGCCGGCTGGCCTCGCCGGAACGCCTGCATGATCGCCATCGACGTCCTGCTCGAACTCGACGCGGCCACGCAGGAGCGCGCACGCCGCGTCAACGCCGCACTGCGCGCCGACCATCCGGCCGGCTTCGCCTTCGACGCCACCCATCTTCCGCACGCGACGCTGGTGCAGCGCTACATCGGCGCGCGCGACCTCGACCCTGTGTGCGATGCACTCGCCGCCGTGCTGGCCGGTCGCGATGTCGCGGGCATGCGCCTGGAAGTGACGCGCGTGAACGTACGCATCGAGGACGGCAGCGGCAGCGCGTCATGGCTGATCCGTCCGCAGCCCGCACTGCAGGCGCTGGCCGACGACTGCCTGGCCGCCGTGCAGGCGTTCGCGCGAAGCGGTGGCACCGCTGCGGCGTTCGCGCCCGAAGACGATGGCGCACCGATCCGTCCGTCCACGGTGCGCTATGTCGAATGCTTCGCACCCGAGCACAGCGGCGCGAACTACGTACCCCACATCACGCTGGGCCGGGGCAGCGCGACGCACCTGCAGGCGCTGGAAGCGGAGGCGTTCGAGCCGTTCGTGTTCTCGCCATCGGCGCTGGCGATCCATCGACTGGGGAATCACGGCACGGCGCGGATGCGGTTGTGGTCGTGGCGCGGGACTGCGATGGGCTGAGACGTCGCTTCCTGCCGTCGCTCCCGCGAAGGGGACGCGCACTTCCTTCTCCCCTTGAGGGAGAAGGTGCCCGAAGGGCGGAAGAGGGGTGCGCGCGAAGCGCGCTGCGCCACAAGCCGGCGCCCCACCCCTCTCCCTGGCGCTTCGCGCCTGTCCCTCTCCCGCGAGGGGAGAGGGAGCAACTTCGCAGGCGAGGAGCGACCTCCCCGTCTCACCCACTGAGACGCACTCCGCCTACAAAGCCCTGCCTTTCGCGGAGCGATCCCCATGCAGCCACCGGCGCGCAGCCCAGCCCAGGACAGCGTCTTTCCCGAGGTCGCGCGTCCAGCGCCCCGCGCCGACGGCCGCGCACTCGCACAGCGGCTGGAAAACAAGTACGTCTCGCGCGTCACCGGTGTACACACGATTCCCGGGCGACCCGAGCGCAGCGTGCCCATGCCCGAGGCGGTGCCCGAGGGCATCGTCGCCGCATTGAAGGCGCGCGGCATCGATCGCCTCTACTCGCACCAGGGCGAGGCGTGGGACGCCGTCACGCGCGGCGAGGACGTGGTGATCGCCACGGCGACCGCGTCCGGCAAGAGCCTGTGCTACCTGCTGCCCGTGCTCGCCGCCGCGGCGACGCAGCGCTCCAAGGCGCTGTTCCTGTTTCCGACCAAGGCACTCGCGCAGGACCAGGTGGCGGAGCTGCTGGAACTCAACGCCGCCGGCAACCTCGGCGTGCGCACTTTCACCTTCGACGGCGACACGCCGGGCGATGCGCGCCAGGCGATCCGCCTGCACGGCGACATCGTGGTGAGCAATCCCGACATGCTCCACCAAGGCATCCTGCCGCACCACACCAAGTGGGCGCAGTTCTTCGAGAACCTGCGCTACGTGGTGATCGACGAAGTGCACAGCTACCGCGGCGTGTTCGGCTCGCACGTGGCCAACGTGATCCGCCGCCTGCAGCGCATCTGTGCGTTCTACGGCTCGAATCCGCAGTTCATCCTGTGCTCGGCCACCATCGGCAATCCGAAGGCGCACGCCGAGGCGTTGACCGGACGCGACGTCACTGCGATCACCGAATCCGGCGCGCCCAGCGGCGACAAGTACGTGCTGCTGTGGAATCCACCGGTGGTCAATCCCGACCTCGGCCTGCGCGCATCGGCGCGTTCGCAGAGCAACCTGATCGCGCGGCTGGCGATCAAGTCGGGCCTGAAGACGCTGGTGTTCGCGCAGTCGCGGCTGATGGTCGAAGTGCTGACCAAGTACCTCAAGGACGTGTTCGACCACGATCCACGCAAGCCGGCGCGCATCCGCAGCTATCGCGGCGGTTACCTGCCCACCGAGCGCCGCGAGACCGAACGCGCGATGCGCGCCGGCCAGATCGACGGCATCGTCTCGACGTCCGCGCTCGAGCTGGGCGTGGACATCGGCGCGCTCGATGCGGTGGTGCTCAACGGCTACCCCGGTTCCATCGCCGCGACGTGGCAGCGCTTCGGACGTGCGGGCCGCCGTCGCCAGGCCTCACTCGGCGTGCTCGTCGCCAGCTCCGATCCGCTCGACCAGTACGTCATCCGCCATCCGGAATTCTTCGCCAGCGCGTCGCCGGAGCACGCGCGCATCCACGCTGACCAGCCGGTGATCCTGCTCGACCACATCCGCTGCGCCGCGTTCGAGCTGCCGTTCCAGGCGCGTGAGCTGTTCGGCGACGTCGATCCGTCGGTGTACCTGCAACTGCTCGCCGAGGACGGCGTGGTGCACGGCGAACAGGACCGCTGGGAATGGATCGCCGACAGCTATCCCGCCAACGCGGTGAGCCTGCGCTCGGTCGCCGACGGCAACTTCGTCGTGGTGGACCGCAGCGAAGGTCGGCAGACGATCATCGCCGAGGTCGATTTCTCGTCCGCGCCACTGACGCTGTACGAAGGCGCCATCTACATGGTGCAGGCCACGCCTTACCAGGTCGAGCGACTCGACTGGGACGGCCGCAAGGCATTCGTGACGCGCACCCATGTCGATTACTACACGGACGCGATCGACTACACAAAGTTGAAGGTGCTCGAACGCTTCGATGGATCGCCCGCGGGCAGCGGCACCTGCCATCACGGCGAGGTGCACGTGGTGCGCCGCGTCGCCGGCTACAAGAAGATCCGCTACTACACCCACGAGAACATCGGCTACGGCCCGGTCACCCTGCCCGACCAGGAACTGCACACCACCAGCGTGTGGTGGCAGCTGCCGCAGTCCGTGCTGGAGTCGACGTTCGCCTCGCGCCAGGAAGCGCTGGACGGTTTCCTCGGCGCGGGCTACGCGCTGCACGTGGTGGCGAAGCTGGCGGTGATGGCGGAAGGCGTCGACCTGCAGAAGGCGGTCGGCGATGGCAACGGCGCATGGTTCGCCAGCGCCGACGGACGCGGACGCGGGCAGCTGCGCGGCGGCGACGGC
This sequence comes from Lysobacter panacisoli, assembly GCF_009765165.1. Classification (NCBI taxonomy): domain Bacteria; kingdom Pseudomonadati; phylum Pseudomonadota; class Gammaproteobacteria; order Lysobacterales; family Lysobacteraceae; genus Lysobacter; species Lysobacter panacisoli. The sequence continues at coordinate 2,566,552 of NZ_VLNU01000001.1, read as the reverse complement.
ATGCCGTCGATCGATGAGGGCGAGCGCTTCGTGCCGACCGTCTACCTGTACGACAACTACCCGGGCGGCGTCGGCCTGAGCGAACCGCTGTGGTTCCGCCAGCGCGAACTCGTGCAGCGCGCGACCGAACTGGTCGAACGCTGCGACTGCAAGGCGGGTTGCCCGGCCTGCGTCGGTCCCGTGCTTGCCGCGGACGAGGACGCTTCGGCCGCACCACGCGCGCTCGCCCTGCGCGTGCTGCACGCACTGGGCCACGCATGAGCCTGACCCTCGCGCGTTTGCAGCAGCTCAAGCGACAGGCCGGCGCGACACCGGCGTCGCAGGCCTCCGCACCGGACGCGACCACGCCCGCGCTCGACGGACTCCGGCGACTTCTGCGTCGCCGCACGCCCGATGCATCGCACTTCGCATCCGTCCTTCCGCTGGGCGCGCACGATCGCGTCGTGCCCGGTCTCGAGATCGCACCCGGACTGCGCCTGATCGAAACGCGCGTGCCGTTCGGCCCGGATGCGGCCTGGATCGACGGGCGCTTCGACCGCCGCGAAGCATTGCAGGCCGAACGTCTGGTGTTCTTCGATACCGAAACCACCGGCCTCGCCGGCGGCAGCGGCACGCGTGCCTTCATGGTCGGCGCAGCCGACTGGCACGACGGCGCGCTGCGCGTCCGCCAGCTACTCATCACGACGATGTCCGGCGAGGCCGCGATGCTCGACGCGTTCCGCCAGTGGCTGCATCCCGACAGCGTGCTCGTCAGCTACAACGGCAAGTGCTACGACGCGCCGCTGCTCGCCACGCGCTATCGCCTCAACCGGATGCGCAATCCGCTCGCCGACTTCGCCCACGTCGACCTGCTCTACCCCACGCGTCGCCGCTACCGCGGGCGTTGGGAGAACTGCCGGCTCGCGACCATCGAACGGCGCGCGCTTGGCGTGGTGCGCGAAGACGACCTGCCCGGTTCCGAGGCGCCGGCCGCGTGGCTGTCGTATCTGCGCGGCGGGAGTGCGCACAACCTGCGCCGCGTACTCGCGCATAACGATCGCGACGTGGTGACGCTCGCGCAATTGCTGTCGCACCTGTCCGCGTGCACCGCGCACGAACTCGACTGCACGGACCCGTTCGGAGTGTTCGTGGAACACGCTGCGCACGCGCTTCCCATCGCCTGACATCGCGTCGCACCTGTTCAGCCACGCGCGCGTCATCGCGCATGCACCGTCGCATCACGCGACCTTGAAGGACGCTGACATATCGTCGATTCCTTGCCATTAGCGGCGGGTCGAGCGCAGCACGCGCCCTCGGCCAGGCTGCGGCGTGCGGAACAAAAGCGGCATGAGGATCGCGCTGGTTTCACCCCTGTACGAAGCCGTGCCGCCGCGCCTGTACGGCGGGACCGAGCGCGTCGTCGCGCACCTCGCCGATGCGCTGGTGCAGGCTGGCCACCAGGTCACGCTGTTCGCGTCCGCCGAAGCGGACACGCTGGCGACGCTCGCACCGATGCGCGACCAGGCGATCCGTCTCGACCCCGCGCCGCTCAAGAGCGACATGGCCGCCCACCTGGCGATGCTCGATGAAGTGCGCCGCCGCGCGGATGATTTCGACATCCTGCATTTCCACATCGACCTGCTGCATTTCCCGTTCTTCCAGGACACGCCCTGGCGCACGCTGACCACGCTGCACGGACGTCTCGACCTGAAGGACCTGTCCGACGCGTACGCGTGCTGGCCGCAGTTCCCGCTCGCATCGATCTCCGACAGCCAGCGACGCCCGCTTCCATCGGCGAATTGGGCCGGCACCGTCTACCACGGACTGCCGACCTCGCTGTACCGCTTCAGCGCGCAACCACGCGGCTACCTCGCCTTCCTCGGCCGAATATCGCCGGAAAAGCGCCTGGACCGCGCCATCGCGATCGCCAAGCGCGTCGGCTTGCCGTTGAAGGTCGCAGCGAAGGTCGATGCCGTCGATCGCGCCTACTTCCACGATGAGATCGAACCGCTGCTCGACGATCCGCTGATCGAGTACGTCGGCGAGATCAGCGACGCGCAGAAGAGCGAGTTCCTCGGCGGCGCGCTGGCCCTGCTGTTCCCGATCGACTGGCCGGAACCGTTCGGGCTGGTGATGATCGAGGCGATGGCCTGCGGCACGCCAGTGATCGCATGGAACTGCGGCTCGGTGCCGGAAGTACTGGAGGAAGGCATCACCGGACGCATCGTCGACAGCATCGACCGCGCGGCCTATGCAGTCGACGACGTCCTGCGCCTGGACCGCGCGCGCATCCGCGCGCGCTTCGAGCAGCGCTTCTCCGCGGCGGGCATGGCGAACCGCTACGCGGAACTGTACTGGCGCGTGCTCGAACAGGGAGGCACACGCATCCGCCTCACCGCCTGAGCCCCGCTTATGGACCCGGCTGCCGCCGCGACGCTGTTCTCCAGTTACGTCCTCAAGGACGGCGACACCTTCCTCATCGCCAACGGCCACGGCGACGTGATCGGCGATAGCGACGGTCAGTTCCACAACGACACGCGCATCCTCTCGCGCTACCGCCTCACGCTGGGCGATTCGTTGCCGGCCCTGCTCAGCTCGATGGTCTCGCGCGACAACGTGTTCTTCGTCGCGCACCTGACCAACCGCACGCTGCCGCCACTCGGCGGCGACGAGACGCCGCACGGACTGGTGCACCTAAAGCGGACGCGCTTCCTGTGCTCGGACCGCATGTTCGAACGCATCGCACTGACCAACTACGGCGCCGATGAAGTCCGGTTGCGCCTGGTGTTCGATGTCGATGCGGATTTCCGCGACATGTTCGAAGTCCGCGGCAGCCATCGCGCCGCGCGCGGCCAATCGTTGCAGCCGCGCGTGCGCGAGGATGGGCTGGTGTTCGGCTATATCGGCCTCGACGGCGCGCCGTCCCGATCCTCGATCGTGTTCTCGCGGCCACCGGCGCGCCTCGACGACGGCCGGCTGTGCATGGACTTCTCGCTGCCTTCGCGCGCGCGCCAGGAACTGCACCTGGAAGTCGGCGCCGGCGACGATCCGCCGGCGGCCACGCGTGCGCGCTACCGCGCCGCGGCCAGCGTCGCGCGCACGCGCATGCGCAAGCGCCAGCGCCGCCTGCCGAAGGTGAACAGCGAAGCGCCGCTGTTCAACGCCTGGATGGAGCGTTCCCGCGCGGACCTCGCGCTGCTGACCAGCGAGCTCGACACCGGTCCGTACCCGTACGCGGGCATTCCGTGGTTCTCCACCCCGTTCGGCCGCGATGCGGTGATCACCGCGCTGCAGACCTTGTGGCTGGATCCGCAACTCGCGCGCGGCGTGCTGTCGTTCCTGGCGAAGAACCAGGCCAAGGAGGAGTCGTCGTTCATGGACGCTTCGCCGGGCAAGATCATGCACGAGACGCGCAAGGGTGAGATGGCGCGGCTGCGCGAGCTCCCGTTCGGTCTGTACTACGGCGGCGTCGACACCACCCCGTTGTTCCTCGTGCTCGCGGCCGCCTATGCGCGACGCACCGGCGACGTGGCGTTCGTGCGCGGCATCTGGACCGAGCTGAAGGCCGCGTCGGCGTGGATCGAACGCGTGTGCGACGCCAATCCGCTGGGACTGCTCGACTACGCGCGCGGCGAAACGACGGGGCTGGCGAACCAGGGCTGGAAGGACAGCTTCGATTCGGTATTCCACGCCGACGGCCGTTCGCCGCAGGGCCCGATCGCGCTGGTCGAAGTACAGGGATACGTGTACGCCGCGATGCGCGGCATGGCCAAACTCGCGCTTGCACTGGGCGAGGACGAATCGTCGCGACGCTGGGAGTCACGTGCGCAGCGCATAGGCGAATCGGTGGAGCGGCACTTCTGGATGGAGTCGGGCTTCTACGGCATCGCCGTGGACGGCGAGCAGTCGTTGTGCGAGGTGCGCGCGAGCAATCCCGGTCACCTGCTGTTCTGCGGCCTGCCGTCGGCCGAGCGCGCACGGAAGGTGTCGACGCAGCTGCTGTCGCCGGACTTCTTCAACGGCTGGGGCGTGCGCACGCTCGCCGTTGGCGAAGCGCGCTACAACCCGATGTCGTACCACAACGGCTCGGTGTGGCCGCACGACAGTGCGCTGTGCGCGGCCGGCATGTCGCGCTACGGCCAGCGCGACGCTTCGGTGCGACTGCTGCGCAGTGCATTCGAGGCGGCGGTGGCGTTCGACATGCGCCTTCCGGAGCTGTTCTGCGGATTCCCGCGCGTGCCGGGCGGCTCCCCGGTGGCGTATCCGGTCGCTTGCCTGCCGCAGGCGTGGGCCGCCGGCTCCGCGTTCATGTCGCTGCAGGCATGCCTGGGCATCCGTATCGACGGACCCGCCGCGGAGATCGTGCTCGACCATCCACGCTTGCCAGCCGGCGTGGAGGAGCTGTCGATCCGCAACATCGCGCTGGGCGAACATCGCGCGCACCTCGTACTCAAACGCCTGGGCGAACGCGTCGCCGTGTTCGTCGAAGGACGCGATGCGGGCGGTGTTGTCGCGCGAGTGTGCGGCTGAATCCACCTCGCTGCACACGCGCGCTTCACCCTGCGTGTCCATCCGCTGTGTTTAGCTCGGTACTGCATCGTGCAGGAGACCGCTCCGTGAGCGCAGTACGAACCCGCGTCTGGACGCACGCCCATGCGGGCGACGGCCGCCGCGTGGGCAGCACGGTGCACGGAACCTTAACGTCGCGCACACTAGTCTCCGCCGCTCGAAGGGGGACTACACGTTGGCAGACATGATTCCCGCGCAGGCGCCGAGGGGCGGTGCCGTCGCGACCAAAGGCCTGGACGACGAAGCCCGGCAGCTCGCGCTGCTGATCGGCGGCGTGACCGACTACGCCATCTACATGCTCGACCCGAACGGGTACATCCGCAGCTGGAACCCCGGCGGCGAGCGCATCAAGGGCTACAGCGAACGCGAGATCGTCGGCCAGCACTTCTCGCGTTTCTACACGCGCGAGGACGTCGAACGCGGCGAGCCCGCGCGCGGACTGGCGACCGCACGCGCGCAGGGCAAGTTCGAGGCCGAAGGCTGGCGCGTGCGCAAGGATGGATCGCGCTTCCGCGCCAGCGTGGTGATCGACCCGATCTGGCAGGAAGGCGAACTGATCGGCTTCGCGAAAGTCACCCGCGACGTCACCGAGCGCTACGAAGCGCAGCAGCGCCTGATCGATGCGCAGAAGGCGCTGGTGCAGTCGCAGAAGCTGGAAGCGATCGGCAAGCTCACCCTCGGGCTGGCGCACGACTTCAACAATCTGCTGACGGTGATCGTCAACAGCCTCGACCTGATCACCCTGAAGAACAGCGACGATCCGCGCGTGCAGGAGTGGACGGAGGCGGCGCAGCGCGCGGCCGACCGGGGAACGCTGCTCACGCGCCAGTTGCTGGCGTTCGCACGCGGCCAGAACCTCGCGCCGGAAGTGCACGACATCAACGATCTGCTGGCGCGCTCGGCGGAGATGTACCGGCGCGCGTGCGGTTCGGCGATCCAGTTCCGCCTGGAGCTCGCCGATGCGCTCCCACCGGTGGACGTGGACATGGCGCAGTTCGAGGCGGGCATCCTCAACCTGGTCGCCAACAGCCGCGACGCGATGCCCACCGGCGGCACGATCGTGGTGCGCAGCAGCACCGTGGAAACCGCGCCGCCATCGGCGCCGGAGACGACGCCGCGCCTGTACGTCGCGGTGGACGTGATCGACGACGGCCACGGCATGAGCATGGAGGTCGCGGATCGCGCGACCGAACCGTTCTTCACCACCAAGGACGTCGGCCGCGGCAGTGGCCTCGGCCTGAGCCAGGTGTTCGGGTTCGCCGCGCAGTCGGGCGGCTTCGCCACGCTGGACAGCGAGCCCGGCCGCGGCACCACGGTGCGTGTGTGCCTGCCAGTGATCGGAGGCCGCCCGAATGGATGAGGCGCGCCTGCTGTTCGTCGAGGACGAGGACGACCTGCGCCTGCTGGTCGGCGAGGCGCTGCGCATGCTCGGCTACCAGGTGGTGTCGGTCGCCGACGGCCCGGCCGCGATACAGGCGATGCAGGACGGCAGTTTCGACGTGGTCGTGAGCGACGTGAGCATGCCGCATGGAGTCTCCGGCATCGACCTGGCCGAACACGCGGCGCGACTGCAGCCGCAGGCGCGGGTGATCCTCGCGTCCGGCTTTGCCCGCGCGCAGCTGCCGCCGCTGCCGGCCAACGTCAACTTCCTGCCCAAGCCCTATCGCATCGCGCAACTGGCCGGCCTGCTGCGCGGCACGGCGCCCCAGTCCTGACCCTGCAAAGGCGTCCACCTCACGACTGAAGACCGCGCGGACGCGGCCGATAACGTGAAGGCCGGTACCGCGCGCCGAACGCTTTGACGCGGCGCTCACGGTGCTGTCACGGACGAGCCGACCGAATAGGACTTTCTCCATCATTCCCGAGCCGATGCCCGCGCACGAGGGTCCCCGCGAAGCTGTCGTCCGATCGCAAACGGCGGGGGCGGTGCTGTCCTTCGGCCTGGTGCTCGGCGCGGTCCTGGCGATCGCCCTGCTCTATGTCGCCTTCGCCGACCACCGCAACCGGCTGGCCGCCGCCGAGCAGCAGAACCTCGCGTTGACCGCGGGCGCCAAGCGGCTGGTGTGGCTGGAACTGCGCAACCTCGAACGTGCCATGCGCGGCATCGCCGACGATGCGCAACGGCTGTCGGAGGAAGCGCCCGAGCGCGCCGTGCGCCTGACCGCGCAGTCGATCGCCGGCGTCGCGCAACGCCAGCACGAACTGGAGAGCATCGTCCTCACCGACGCCGATGGCCGCGCACTAACGCCCGGCCGCGGCGATGCGAACCTGCGTCGCTGGCCCGACATGCGCACGCCGCAGTCGGGACAGGCGATGGTGCTGGGACCACTGGAACGGCGTGCGGGCCACTGGCTGCTGCCGCTCGCCACGCCGATGCGCGATGGACGCTGGATCCTGGCGCGCCTGCACACCGGCGAACTGCAAGGTCTGATCGACGACCTCGATACCGGCCGCACGCGCCTGATCCAGCTCACGCAGGACGACGGCCACATCCTCGCCGACAGCCGGGGCGTCGCGCACACCGGGCAGCGCGGCGCGCAGCCCACGCCGACCGCCACGCAATCGGCCAATCATCGCGTCACCGACCTCCACGATGGCGTGACGCGCATGACCACGAGCGGCACCGCGCCGGACTATCCCATCGTCGTGAGCGTCGGCAGCTCGCGCGCGGCGGTGCTCGCGCCGTGGTGGCGACTGGTCATCGCGGGCCTGGGGCTGTACGCGCTATTCGGCATCGGCCTTGCCTACCTCGTGCGCGTCCTGCATCGCAATGCGCATCACAATGCCGCGCTGGTGGCGCGATTGACCGAAACCGCGGACGGCCTTCGCCGCGCACAGGAACTCGGACGCACCGGCTCCTGGACCGCCAACCGCAGCGGCACGATCCACTGGTCGGATCGCGTCTCCGACCTGCTCGGACTCGACCGAGTGGACGTCGCGGGCACGGTCGAGGAGTTCTACGCGCTCGTGCATCCGGACGACCGCGAACGCGTGATGGCGCAGTTCGCCGAGGCGTGGCGCAGCGGCGAGCCGTATTCGATCGACCATCGACTCGTCAGCCCGGACGGCAGGATGCGCTGGATCACGACGCGCGGGGCGGCGATCTCCGGCCCGGAAGGCACGGCGGAGATGGCCGGCACCGTGCTCGACATCACCGACCGCATGGATGCCCAGCAACGGCTGGAAGCGACCGAGCTGCGCTATCGACTGCTGTTCGAACGCAACCCGTTGCCGTTCTGGGTCTTCGACGTCGCGACGCTGCGTTTCGTCGAAGTGAACGAGGCGGCGTGCGCGCAGTACGGCTACACGCGCGAGGAGTTCCTCGCGATGACCATCCTCGACATCCGCCCGCCGGAACACCGCGATTCGGTGCTGGAGGATCTCGTCGGGCACGAACTGGGCCAGCAGGAACAGATTCGCGTGTGGATCCACCGGCGCAAGGACGGGCGCCTGCTGGAAGTGCGCGTGCATGCGATCAGCATCGACCTGCAGGGTCGCGAGTGCCGGCTCGTGTTGGCCGAGAACGTCACCGAGCGCATGGGCCAGCAGCGCGAACTGGCCTATCGTGCCAGCCACGACATGACCAGCGGCCTGCCCAACGCGGATGCGCTCGCGCAGCGCGTCGACGCGATGCCACCGGGCGACTGCCGCGTCGCCTGCATCCAGTTGCGCGGGCTGGAACTGATCGAAGACAGTCTTGGCCGCGAAGCCGGGCACGAGACGCTGCGCGCGATGGCGACGCGGATCGCGCGCCTCGGCGAGCGTTACGGTGCCTCTGGTCACGTTCGCGCCGACGAGTTCGCTTTGGTCGTATGTCCCGCCGGCGAATGGGACAGTGCGCTGGATCTTCTGCAGCAGGAGCTGGCGCGACCGATCCCCGGCGAAGACACGCTGCATCGTCTGGAATCGTGGATCGGCGTGTGCGATCTGCGCGCGGGCGAAAACGGCAGCGCGCAGGCCATCGCCAACGCTGGCCTCGCGGCGCATGTCGCACGCACCGAGCGTCGCGCGGTGGTGGTGTTCGAACCCGGAATGGCACGGCATGCGAGCGACCGCCTGCTGCTGGCCGGCCGCGTGCACCGTGCGATCGACATGGAAGAGTTCGAACTGCACTACCAGATCGTGTGGGACGTCGCGAAGGGCGCCGCGGTCGGGCTGGAAACGCTGATCCGCTGGCCACAGCACGACGGCGGTTTCGTGCCGCCGTCGGAGTTCATCGGCCTGTGCGAGGACACCGGGCTGATCGTGCCGCTGGGTCGCTGGACCCTGCGCGAAGCGGCGGCCGCGCAACGCACGCTGGCCGATTCCGGGCTCGGCCATCTCTCGGTCGCGGTCAACGTCTCGCTGATGCAGTTCCTAGACGGCGACGTCGCGCACGACATCGAACACGTGTTGCAGGAGTTCGGGCTGCAACGCGGTGCGCTGCACATCGAACTCACCGAAAGCGTGTTGATGACACGGCCCGAACAGGCGCTGGAAACGCTGCGCACGCTGCAGCGCCAGGGCGTGTGCATCTCGCTGGACGATTTCGGCACCGGCTACTCGAGCATGTCGTACCTCAAGCAGTTGCCGCTGGACGCGATCAAGATCGACCGTTCGTTCGTGCGCGACGTGCACCGCGACGAGCGCAATGCGTCGATCTGCGAGGCGCTGCTCGCGCTGGGCCACGGCCTGGGCCTGAAGGTGATCGGTGAAGGCGTGGAGACGCAGGAGCAGTTCGAATGGCTGCGCCGCCATCGCTGCGACCAGGTGCAGGGCTACGGCATCCACCGGCCCGCGCCGCTGGCCGAGACCATCGCGCATCTGCGCGACACGGACGCGTGGATCGACGGGCCCTGGCGCGCCCCGGAAGCCGCCGAGCGCCGCTGACTCAGCGTCGCGACAAAGATGCGGTCGCCGTCGCCAGGTCCTGCCTGATCTCCACCGACTGGCCCGGTTCGATGCGCTCGCCGCCTCGAACGATCAGACGATCGCCCGGCTTCACCGCGCCTTGCACCTCGACCATGCCTTCGACTTCGGTGCCCGTCTTCACGGGCAGGCGCTCGGCCTTGTTGTCGGCCGCCACGCGCAGCACGAAATCGCCCTCGCGACGCAGGATCACCGCATCGCGCGGGACCGCGACCACGGCGCGCTTGCGTGCGCTCGGCATGCCGACGTCGACCGCGCTGCCCACGGGCAGCTCGCTGGCGTCCATCGCGATGCGCAGTTCGAGCTGGCGCGAGGCTTCGTCGCCGACCGGGACTAGTGCGCTGACGGGATGTGTTCGTTCCGACTTGCCCACGCGCACCACCACGGACATGCCGACGGCGAGGTGTTCGGCCAGATCGACCGGCGCGCGCACGCGCACTTCCTGCGAGGCCGTATCGACCAGCCGCGCGACCGCATCGCCGGTGGTGACGTACTCGCCCAACTGCACCGAACGCTCCGCGACGACACCGTCGAACGGCGCGCGCACCACCATCTGCGTGCGCTGGTGGCGCGTCTGCGCGAGCAGCGCCTGCGCGCGGGCGCGTTCCTGCACCAGCATGTCGCGATCGGCCTGCAGCTGCTCGTGCTGCGCGCGCGCGATGTTCTGCTGCGCGGCGAGTTGCGCGTAGCGCTGCTCCTGGCGCGTCGCCATGTCGAGCTGCGCCTGGATGCGCGCGAGGTCCGCCTGCCCTTCCTGCTCACGCAGCTTCAGCGCGGTGTCGTCGAGCACGGCGAGCGCTTCGCCTGCACGCACGCGCTGGCCCACTTCGGCCACGCGCACGATGCGGCCGTCCTGCTCGCTCGCCACGCGCGCGTCCTGGCGGCTGATCACGCTGCCGGGTGCCCAGTGGCGCGGTGCCAGTTCGGTGGTCACCGCGGGCGCGACGCCTACCACCGCGGGGGGCGCTTCGGGCTTCGCGTCCGGCGCGCTGGCATCGACGTCCCAATGGAACAACGGAACGATCAGCACGGCAGCGAGGCCGGCGGCGATCAGACTCTTGTGCAGGGTGCGCATGACGTTTCTCCGGGGGAGGGAGTGCGTAATCAGGAAGCCGGCTGCAGTTGCGCGGCGACGGGCATCGGCGCCGGCGCGCGGCGTCCATCGAACAGGCGCAGCAGTGCGGGCACGACCACGACGGTGAACACCAGGCTGAGCGCGACACCACCGACCGACACGGCCGCGAGGCCGCGATAGATGACCGCACCGGGGCCGGGATTGATCGCCATCGGCAATGCGCCGAGCACGCCGGTCAGTGCGGCGATCAGGATCGGACGCAGTCGCTGGTCGAGCGCCTGCTTCAGCGCGTCCTCGAGGCTCGCGCCTTCGGCCTGCGCTTCACGCGCCTGAGCGACCAGCAGGATCGCGTTGTTGATCACCATGCCCAGCAGCATGATGAAGCCGATCATCGACAGCAGGTCGAGCGTCTGGCCCGCGATGAGGTCGAGCACACGCAGGCCGATCACGCCGCCGAGCACCGCCATCGGCAACGTCGCCATCACGTACGCGCTGTCGCGCAGCGAGCGGAACATCGCCGCCATCAGCAGGAACAACACCACCAGCGCCATCAGGAAGTTCGTGCCCATGCTGCGCACCACTTCCCCGAGCCGATCGGCGCTGCCCGACACACGGATCGCCGCATCTTCCGGCAATGCCTCGCGCAGCACCGGCACGATGTCGCCCTCGACGATGCCCAGCGCTTCCTCCAGCGACATCGCGGCCGGCGGATCGACGGTGAGGGTCACGGTGCGGCGTCGATCGACGCGACGCACCTGGTTCGGTGCGAGCACGGTGTCGACCTGCGCCAGTTCCTGCAGGCTCAGCACCCCACCCTGTGGCGTTGCCAACGGCGCGGCGCCGAGGCGCTCCACGTCGTCCTCGCGGTCGCTGCGCAGGATGATCGCGAGGCGACGATCGCCGTCGAAGTGCTCGCCCAGCCACTGCCCGTCGCCGAGCGCGCGAACGACGGTGCCGAGGTCCGGACGACGCCAGCCCACTTCGGCCAGGCGGCGATCGTCGGGATTGATGCGCAGCTCCGGCGTGCCGGCGTCGGCGTTCGGCCACGCCTGCACGTTCGCGCCGGCGAAACGCTCGCTCAGCAGTTTACGGCCGCTTTCCGCCGCGCGCGTGAGCGCATCGCCGTCGGCGTGCTGCAGATGGATCGCGATGGCACGCGCCGAACCGCCGAAGCTGCCGAACAGCTCGCCTTCGCTGGCGAACGCGCGCGTATCGGGGAAGCCGACCACGACCTCGTCGCGGACGATGCGCTCAAGCTCGCCGATGTCGTCCGGATCGACCACGCGCGCACCGATGGTGCCGCCGCCCGGCCACAGGTTGAGGTACCAGTTGCTCAGCTGCGGCCCCTTCTCGCCATCCATGTATGGGCGCATGCGCGCCAGCAGCGTCGGCGCGATCTCGCGGTTCACGCGCTCCGGGCTCATGCCCGGTGGGAAGTTGAAGATCGCGTCCACCGCGGCACGCTTCACCGGCGGCAGGTAATCGATCTTCGGCATCAACACCAGCGTGAGCAGGATCGGCGCGACGACCAGCGCACCGACCCACGCGAGCTGGTTGCGCCGCCCAGTGGTGACGCGCATCGCCCAATCGCTGACACCGTTCCAGAAGCGGTGCGTTTCGCGATCGCCGGCGCGTTCGCGCAGCCACGAGCCCGCCGCTGCTGGCAGCACGGTCACGGCGATCAGCAAAGAGATGCCGACCGCGATGGAGATGGTCAGCGCGAGGTCCGCGAACAGCTGTCCCTCGACGTCGTCCATGAAGATCACCGGCAGGAACACTGCGATCGTGGTCAGCGTGGAAGCGACCAGCGCGCCGCCAACCTGGCGAGAACCCTCCAGCGCGGCCTGCGTCGATGGCATGCCTTCCTCGCGCAGGCGCACGATGTTCTCGGCCACGACCACGGCCGCGTCCATCACCATGCCTACGGCGAACGCGAGACCGGCGAGCGAGATCACGTTGAGGCTGCGCCCGGTGAGCTGCAGCACGATGAAGGTCGCAAGCAGCGAGATAGGGATTGCGCAGGCGATCAGCGCGGTCGCACGCACGTCGCGCAGGAACCACCACAGACAGCCGACCGCGAGCAGCACGCCCGCGCCGAGACTTCCCGACAGCAGGCCGATCGCGCGATTGATGAACACCGACGCGTCGAAGCTCTGTCGGATGTCGAGGCCCTGTGGCTTCAGCTCCTTCTCGCGGATTTCCTCGACCACGGCCTTCACCTGGTCGAGCGTGTCGAGCACGTTCGCGCCGCTCTCGCGAAGGATGCGCAGGCCGATCGCGGGATTGCCGTTCTGGTAGGCGAAGAAGCGCTGCTCGGGACGCTTCACTTCCACCGTCGCGACATCGCCCAGCCGCACTGGGCGACCGTCGCGCCAGGCGAGGATGAGGTTGCCGAGCGCTTCGGGGGAATAGCGCCCGGCGAACCTCAGAACATATTCGCGACGACCGGCCTCGACCACGCCGCCGGAGACATCGGTCGCACGCGCGGCGACATCGGCGACCTGCGGAATCTGGATGCCGAGCGCGGCCGCGCGCTCCAGGTTCAGCGTGATGGTGAGCTCTTCCGGCGCGCCCCCGTTGATCTCCACGCCCGCCACGCCTTCCACCGCCGACAGGCGCGGCACGATGCGGTCCTCGATCATCTGCCGGTAGTCGAGGATGTCGCCGTCGGTGCCCGGCAACTTCTGCACGAAGAAGTACGTGAGCGAATTGTTGGCGTTGTCGGCGCCGGCCTGGACGACCGGCGGATTCGCGTCGCGCGGCAGCGGCTGCAGCCGGTTCATGCGCGACAGCACCTCGACCAGCATCGCGTCCATGTCGCTGCCGACGGCGAAGGTGAGGTTGATGAAGCTGTTGCCGGCGTTGATGTTGGACTCGATTTCCTCCAGGCCCGGCAAGCCCTGCATCACCGCCTCGATCGGCTCGACGATCTCCGATTCCATTTCCTGCGGCGACGCGGCGCGCCAGCCGGTCTGGATCGACATCTGCGGGCGTTCGATGTCCGGGAACAGCTGCAACGGGAGGTCGAGCAGACTCATCAGCCCGAACGCGCATACCATCACGACGGCGACGGCGACGGCCGCGGGATTGCGCAGTGATGCTTCGGTGAGTTTCATCGTGCGGCTCGGGGGGGGACCAGTGCCGGCGCACGATGCGCTCGTAGCGCTTTGCCAAGATGGCCCGGAAGTCACGCGGCGCGTGCGGTTGCGATCAGTGGAGTGCTGATCGCGGCGAAGCGTGGCAAGCGGTGACGAGGCGTTTCTTCAATGCAACGAAACGCGAAATCCGACCCAACTTATGGCCTATGCGGGGACTTCGCTGGTTTTCCCCTCTCCCCTTGCGGGGGAAGGTGGCGCGCAGCGCCGGAAGAGGGGTGGCGCGCAGCGCACAGAGGATGCGGCCAGCGCGCTTCGCGCGCCCCTCTTCCGCCCTTCGGGCACCTTCTCAGCCCTGCACTCCCTTCGGTCGCCGCAAGGGGGAGAAGGAAGAGCCCTCGGTCAGGCAGCCGACTCACGAAGGAGGATGGCGTACAGCTGGTCCTTGAGCTGCAGCTTTTCCTTCTTCATGTGCTCGATGACCATATCGCCCGCGGGCTCGATGCCAGACTCCATGTTCTTGATCTGCTGGTCGAGCTCGTTGTGGCGGTGGAACAATCGGACGAAATGCGAATCCCTGACCTTCAGTTCGGTGATCAGATCGCGAAATTCCGGAAACATGCGCACTCCTATCGGTGGGTATCCACGGCGAACGTACCGCCGTGGCCGGAGTGCGTATTGCGCGAGCTCAAATCTGCCGCGTCCTAGAAAGGGAGAGCCAAATTCCCACCTCGCCCCTCGCGGGAGAGGTCGGCATGCGCAGCATGACGGGAGAGGGGGCGCGCGTAGCGCGTGCATCAGGTAGCGCTTCGCGCCACCCCTCTTCGGCGCTGCGCGCCACCTTCTCCCTCAGGGGGAGAAGGAAAGGCCCCACCTCTCCCCTCGCGGGAGAGGTCGGCATACACAGCATGACGGGAGAGGGCGCGCACGGCGCGCGCGTCAGATCAGCAGCGCCAGCTTGTCGCGATGAGTCCGCGAGAGTTTGAGTTCCTGCCCACAATCCAGCCGCAGGAAGCCCTCGCCGTTCGTATGGGGGCGCATTTCCACCACGCGCCGCGCATTCACGATCGTGGAGCGGTGGATGCGCGGGAAGCGCTGTGGATCCAGCTGCTTCTCGAGGTCGCGCATCGTCGCGCGCAGCACCAGCGTCTCACCCTGCTCGTTCTCGCCGTCGACGTGGATGCACATGTAGTCGCCGGCGGCGTCGATCCAGCGGATGTGGCCCAGGTCCACGCGTACCGTGCGGCCGCCATCGCGCACCGCAAGCTTGTCCTCGCGCCGCAACTGTTCCAGCGCATCGGGCTTCAGCGCTTCGTCCAGATCGAGCAGCGGACGTCCGCTCAGTTCGCCCAGCAGTCCAAGCAGGTGCGCGCGATGGTCGCTCGCCTGCCGCTGCGAGCGCGCCGCACGCACGCGTGCCAGCGCCTGCGCCAGCCGTGCTTCTTCGACCGGCTTGAGCAGGTAGTCGGTGGCCGAGGCTTCGAACGCGCGGATCGCGTAATGGTCGTAGGCGGTGACGAACACCACCAGCGGCATCTCCGCGGCGGGAATGCTGCGCAGCGTCTGGAAGCCGTCCATGCCCGGCATCTGCACGTCGAGGAACACCAGGTCCGGACGATGCTCTCGCAGCGCTTCGATCGCCGATGCGCCGTCGCCGTATTCGCCGACGATCTCCACGTCCGGATGAGCTTCCAGGCGGATTTCGAGCCCGCGGCGCGCCAGCGGTTCGTCGTCGACGATGAGCGCGCGCAGGCGGACGTGCGTGTCGAGGTGGTGATCGCGTTCGACGGCACGGTCCATGTTCAATCCCCGCCCAGCTGCTTGTTCTCGAATGGCAGGCGCAGCGTGACTTCGATGCCGCGCTCGCGATTGCGCACGGAGAAGCTGCCGGCGTCGCCGTACAGCACGTTGATGCGTTCGCGCGTGTTGCGCAGGCCGACGCCCTTGCCGGGCGGAAGCTGGCTGCCCTCCAGGCTCTGGCATCCGGGGCCGTCGTCCATCACGCGCAGGACCAGCTGGTCGCCTTCGCGCTTCGCTTCGATGCGCAACGTGCCGCCGCTGATCTGCTTGGCCACGGCGTACTTGATCGCGTTCTCCACCAGCGGCTGCAGCAGCAGGCTCGGCAGCAGCGCGCGCCAGCAGTCCTCGTCGATGTCGGTCTCGATGCGCAAACGCTCGGCGAAGCGGATCTTCTCGATGTCCAGGTACAGCGTCAGCGCGTCGAGCTCCTGGCGCAGGGTGACGCGCTGCATCGGGTCGTTGTCGAGCGAGTGCCGCAGGAACGACGACAGGCCCTGCACCATGCGGTTGGCGGTGGCGTTGTCGCGATCGAGGATCAGCGTGGAGATCGCGTTGAGCGTGTTGAACAGGAAATGCGGATTGAGCTGGTAGCGCAGCATCTTCAGCTGCGCCTGGTGCGCCATGTTGCGCGCGGCCAGCGCGCGTTGCGTTTCGTCCTGCAGCTGGCGGTAATACTTGACGCCCATGTACAGGCCGACCCATGCCAGCACGACGTAGATGTAGGTCAGCGAATAGGCGATGTACGCCACGCGGCTGGTCGGCGCGCAGGTGTCGCAGAAGCGCACCAGCATCGTGCGCGTGGTCAGGTCCATCACCGCCGAGCTGGCGAGGATCGGCACGATCATCGTCATCAGCAGCGTGCGCGGCGGCAGGCCCCAGCACGCGCGCAAGAGGTAGCGCAGGCCGAGCGTGACGACGAAGCCCGTGCACGCGGCGGTGAACGGCACGACCCAGTAGCCAGACGGCTTGCCGTAGGCGATCGCGGCGAGATAGCCCAGGCCGAAATAGCCCAGCCATCCGCCCGCGTGCAGTATCCAGAACAGGTGCTGGCGCGGGAGGTCGAGCGGATGAGTCGCGGTGATGGCCATGAGTGCGGTGCGGCGCCTTGCGTAGGCTCCGATCCTATCCCCAGTGCGGCCCGGACCGGCAACGGTTCGTCGGCCGAACCGCACGCTTCGCCGCCCGGACACCCCGTTCGGCCGCGCACGGACCGTCGGGCCTCGCGCCGCGTAGCATGCGGCATGACCTTCACGCCCCTGCCCCGGGATTTCTACGCCCGCGACTCGCGCGATGTCGCGCCCACGCTGCTGAACAAGATCGTCGTCGCCGCCGACGGACGCGCCGGGCGCATCGTCGAGGTCGAGGCCTACCGTGGCGGCGAGGATCCGGCCGCGCATTCGTTCCGTGGCGTCACGCCGCGCACGCAGGTGATGTTCGGCGCGCCCGGGCATCTGTACGTCTATTTCATCTACGGCATGCACTGGGCGATGAACGCGGTGTGCGGCGGCGAGGATGGCCACGCCGTGCTGATCCGTGCGCTCGCACCGTTGCAGGGCATCGAGCGCATGCGCGAGGCGCGGGGCGTGGAAGACGTGCGGCTGCTCGCGAGCGGGCCGGGGCGGCTAACGCAGGCGCTGGGCGTGACCGGTGCGTACAACGGTATCGACATCACCGATCCGCGAGGACCGCTGTGGTTCGCGGACGACGGAACGCCGCCGCCGATGGATCCTGACGTATCCGTGCGCATCGGCATCACCAAGGCAGCGGACATGCCGCTGCGTTTCCACGTACCGCTCGATCCGCACGTGTCGCGGAGACCGTCGGCGCGGCCGCGCATGGTGCGTCGCAGGTCATGACGGCGTAGCCCGGGTAAGCGCAGCGCACCCGGGATCGCCGCGTCAACAAGCCCCGGGCTGGATGTTTGCTGTCATCCCCGCGAAGGCGGGGATCCAACTCTCACCGGCATCACGCTCTGCGGAAGGCATGCCGCTGCGGAGGGATGGATTCCCGCCTTCGCGGGAATGACGGCCGGAAAGAGAAGTCGCAAGCGGGGGAGCCACTGCGCTCACACGCGCAGCGCGTGGAATTCCTCGGCGGTCATCGGATGGCCCAGCCAGTAGCCCTGGGCGAAATCGCAACCGCGTTCACGCAGGATCGCGTACTGGCCTTCCTTCTCCACGCCTTCGGCGACGACGAGGATGCCCAGCGAATGCGCCATCGCGATGATCGCGGTGGTGAGCGCCAGGTCGTCGGGATCGCGCAGCACGTCGGCGACGAAGCTGCGGTCGATCTTGACGCCATCCACCGGTACGCGGCGCAGGTGGCTCAGGCCGGAGAACCCGGTGCCGAAGTCGTCCAGCCACACGCGCACGCCCATGCCGCGAAGCTCCGACAGCAGCGCGCTGGCGTGGAGTTCATCGCCGATCACCGCGGTCTCGGTGAGTTCCAGGTGCAACAGGTTCGCGGCCAGCCCGGTCTCGCGCAGTGTCGCGGACACGACTTCCGGCAGGTCACCACTGCGCAACTGGCGTGGCGAGACGTTGACCGCGACGAACATCGGCTCATCGTCGTTGCGCGCCGCCTGCCATCGCTTCGCGTCGGCGCAGGCCGCGTGCAGCACCTGCGGACCGAGCACTTCGATCAGGCCGCTCTGCTCGGCCACGTCGATGAACACGGACGGCGCGACGAAGCCCAGTTCGGGATGGCGCCAGCGCAGCAGCGCTTCGGCGCCGATCATCGCGCCGTCCACCAGGCGGAACATCGGCTGGTAGACCAGGCTCAGTTCGCCGCGATCCCATGCGCCGCGCAGTTCGTGCTCCAGGTGCACGCGCCGCTCTACCGCCTGGTTCATCGCACGACTGTAGAAACGGAAGCAGTTCTTGCCGGCGACCTTCGCCTGGTACATCGCGATGTCGCCGTTCTTCATCAGCGTGGTCGCGCTGGCCGCGTCCTCGGGGAACAGCGTGATGCCGATGGACGTGCCGAGGAACACCTGGCGCTCCTGCACCATCAGCGGCGCGCCCAGCTCGACCACCAGCGTTTCCGCCAGGCGCGTGGCAAGACTGCGCACGTCCTGTGCCGGATCGTCGTTGCCCTGCACCAGGATCACGAACTCATCGCCACCGAAGCGCGCCAGCAACGCCTCGTCGCCGCCGACGCGCTGCACCGCGTCCTCGATACGGCGCGCGCATTGCAGCAGCACTTCGTCGCCCGCATCGTGGCCGAGCGTGTCGTTGACGCGCTTGAAGTCGTCGATGTCTGCGAACAACAACGCGAGCTGGCGACCGGCGCCGTGGATCTGGCCCAGGCGGAATTCGAGCGCTTCGCGGAACGCGAGGCGGTTGGCCAGCCCGGTCAGCGCGTCGGTGTAGGCCATGTGCCGGATCTCGCGATCGTGGCGCGCCAGGCTCCGGCTCATGCGATCGAACGCGCGCATCAGGTCGCCGACTTCGTCGTTGCGGTCGTCGATCGGCGTGGTCGTGTCGAAATGCCCCGCTTCGATCGCCTGCGCCGAGTCGGCGAGCTGGCGGATCGGACGCACCAGCAGGCGCTGGATCAGCCACAGCGACAACGCGCCGAACACCAGCAGACCCGCGCCGAGCAGGCCGATCCAGATCACGTGGCGCTGGCCCAGCGTGTCCAGGCGCGTGCGCAGCGTACCCACGGCCTGGTCCTGGTCGCGTCGCATCGCCTGCGTGTCGTAGCCGATGCGCACGCCGCCGATGCGTTGCTGGCCGATCATGATCGGCATCGACACGTCCATCACGCCGCCGGAGATCTGCGTGTGCAGGCGCTTGGCGACGATGACGCCGTTCGCCATCGGATCATCCATGCGGCGCCCGAAATGGACGATCGCGTCGCTGCCGTCGTGGACCACGCGACCGGCTTCGTCGTACACGGTGACGTAGCGCACCGCGGGCGTGCGCAGCGTGGAACGCGCGAGCGCGCCGATGGCGTCGAGGTCGTTGTAATAGAGCGGATTGGTCAACGCCGCGGCGAGCTGCGTGACCGCGCCCTCGCCCTGGCGGCGCAGGCTCTGCGCGACGATGGTGCGCATCGCCTGGCGACTCACGCCCTCGACTTCGCGACGCATCTGCTCCTGGCGATTGAGCAGCAGCGCGACCAGGGTGAGCACCACCACCAGCGCGACCGCCATCAGCATCAGGAACCGGGCCTGCAGCCCCATGCGCAACTTCATTCGACCTCCGCCCTCACCCGCTCGACACCGACGGAGATGCGGTCCAGGGCGCGCTGCGAATCGGGATCGACCGGCATGAAACGCGTGGTGTTGAAGAAGCGCAGCAGCGCATCGCCCGCGTCGGGATCGCCCGCGGCGTCGAGCAGCACCTCGCGCAGTCGCGCCTCCACGCGCGGATCGAGGTTGGAACGGACCATCTCCACCGCTCGCGGGTAGTCGCCGGTCTCGCCGATGATCTGCAGGTCGTTGCGGAATGCCGGCGGCATGCGGCTGGGGTTGTTCCAGTCGAGGTTGCTCATCACGCCGGCGTCGGCCAGGCCCTTGTGGACCCAGGTCGAGATGTTGAGCTCCGACCACGCGAACAGGTAGCCGACCGAACCGCCGTCGATGGCGTCTTCCGGCGAGAGCAGGATCTCCAGCGACAGGCCGCGGTGCAGCAGCTCGGCGGCCGGCACGAAGTAGGCGCTGGTCGAGGACGGACGCTGGAACGCGACGCTGTGGCCGGCCAGGTCGGCGACCGAACGCAGCCCGCTGTCGCGGCGGGCGAAGAACAGGCTGTGGTAGTGGCTGACGCCGTCGCGCTCGGTAAGCAGCAGCGGCCGCGCCCCGGCGTTGCGACGCAGCAGCATCGCGGTGCCGCTGGTCTCGGTGACCCAGTCGACCCGGCCGTGGCGCAGGTAGCTGGCCATCTGGTGCGAGTCCTTCGCCATCAGGATCCGCCCTTCGCGGATGCCGACGTCGGCCATGCGCGGCACCACGTAATCGAGCAGTGGCTTGAGCTGCTCGTAGTGGGTCTTGGGATCGTCGCTGATGCGCCCGAGCACGAGCACGCCGGAAGCGTTACCGGCCGTCGCGGAAAGCGGCACGGTCGCGCAGGCCAGCGCAAAGAGGAGCAGCAGGGCGGTACGGCGCAGGCTTGCGATCAAGAACGACAACCCGTCTGAGTGCCGCTGGGCAGCGTAGCGAAAAGCCGGGCGGCCCGATACGGCAAACCGCCGATGGTTCCGCAGATCAGCGCTTTCCCCCGGCCAGCATCGCCATGCGCTGGGCGTCGGCGAGGATGCCGCGCAGGATCCGCACCTCGCGTTCGTCCAGCCCGGCCCGCAGGTACAGCCGACGCAGCTTGCGCATGGCCGAGTCCGGCGTCCGGCCCTTGTGGAAGTCGATCGCGTCGAGGGTTTCGGCCAGCTGGGCGAAGAAGCCTTCCATCTGGGCGTGCGAGGCCGGCGGGTCGCGCGGTTCGGCGGCCTCGGCCGGGTTGGCCTCGCGGCCGGCTTCGAGCACGGCCAGGCGCACCTCGTAGCTCAGCACCTGCACGGCAGCGGCGAGGTTGAGCGAGCTGTAGTCCGGATTGGCCGGGATGTGGACAGCGGCATGGCACAGCTGCAGCTCGTCGTTGCTCAGGCCGGTGCGTTCGCGGCCGAACACCAGCGCGACCTCGGCCCCGCCGGCGGCCTCGCCGACGGCGCGGGCGGCGGCGTCCCGGGGCAGCAGTTCTTCCAGCTGGACGCGCCGGCTGCGCGCGGTGCAGCCCAGGACCAGGCGGCAGTCGGCCACGGCGTCGGCCAGGGTGTCGAAGGTGGCGGCCTGTGCCAGCACGTCGTCGGCGCCGGCGGCCAGCGCGTCGGATTCGGCATTGGGGGCCTTCTCCGGCGCGACCAGGACGAGCCGCGACAGGCCCATTGTCTTCAGTGCGCGGGCGGCCGAGCCCATGTTGCCCGGGTGCTGGGTGCCCACCAGGACGATGCGGATACGGGCGGCCAGGGCGGCCGCGGCGATGGGGTCGTGATTGGATTCGGAACTCATGGCGCGCAATGGTAAACTCCGCGCCCCGGCCACAGCGCCGGTGCGCTCTTTAACCCCCGCCAGCCCATCCCCCCGTCCCCCGAACGAGGCCCTTGCCCCATGCAGAAACCCGCCGTCACCCTCATGGTCAAGGCCGCACGCGCCGCCGGCAACGTCCTGTTGCGCCACATGAACAAGCTCGACGCGCTCAACGTGGTCGAGAAGGACCGGATGGACTACGCGAGCGAGGTCGATGGCCTCGCCGAGAAGGAAATCATCAAGGAATTCCGCCGCTCCACGCCGGACTACGCCATCCTCGGCGAGGAAAGCGGTGCGTCGGGTTCCAGCCGGTTCACCTGGGTGATCGACCCGCTCGACGGCACCAGCAACTACCTGCACGGCATCCCGCACTTCTGTGTGTCCATCGCGCTGGTCGAGAACGGCGAGCCGGTGCACGGCGTGATCTTCGATCCGCTGCGCAACGACCTGTTCACCGCCAGCCGCGGCAGCGGCGCCACGCTCAACGAGCGCAAGATCCGCGTCGCCGACCGCAAGGATCTCGCCGGCGCGATGGTCATCACCGGTTTCCCGCCGCGCGAGCGCGAACGCGCCAGCGCCCAGCTCAAGTGCGTCGACGCGCTGCTGCTGGAAGCGGAGGACATCCGCCGCACCGGTTCGGCCGCGCTCGACCTGGCCTATGTCGCCTGCGGTCGCGCCGACGCGTACTTCGAGGCCGGCGTGAAGCCGTGGGACATCGCCGCCGGCGTGCTGCTGGTGCGCGAGGCTGGCGGCAAGGTCAGCGATTTCCGCGGCCGCACCACCGGACCGATGGACACGCGCGGCCTGATGGGTCGCCAGCTCGTCGCCGGTAACCTCAAGGTCTGCGACGCGCTGCAGCAGAAGATCGTCAACACCGGTTACGCGTCGGCGTTCGACTGACCGCTTCGCGCCGTCGCAAATGAAAGAGCCGCGCATCGCGCGGCTTTTTCATTTTATTGCCTCGCCGAAAATCCGCATCGCGGGCGCGCCCCGATCCCCCAACCGGAGGCGCGCGCCGGCGATGCGTGCCCTCAGGCCACGTTCGCCATGCGTCCGCGCGCGTCGGCATTCGCCGCGCCACGGGACCCGGCCGAAACGACGAACTGGCGCACCGCGTCGGCGAGCGCCTGCGCCTGTTCTTCCATGCTGTGCGCGGATGCCGCGGCTTCCTCCACCAGCGCTGCGTTCTGCTGTGTGCTCTCGTCCATGTGCGCGATGGTGTTGCTGACCTGCTCGATGCCCGCGGTCTGTTCCTGCGAGGCGCCGGAGATGTCGCCCATGATGTCGGTCACGCGCCGCACCGAAGCGACGATCTCGCCCATCGTCGCGCCCGCACGGTTCACCAGCGTCGAACCGTCGTGGATCTTCGCCACCGAATCCCCGATCAGACCCTTGATCTCCTTGGCCGCCTGCGCGGAACGCTGCGCGAGACTGCGCACTTCCGAGGCGACCACCGCGAAACCGCGACCGCTCTCGCCCGCGCGCGCGGCCTCGACCGCCGCGTTGAGCGCGAGGATGTTGGTCTGGAAGGCGATGCCATCGATCACGCCGATGATCTCGGCGATGCGCTGCGATGCCGCCTCGATGTCGCGCATCGTCGCGACCGCCTGGCCGACCACGTCGCCGCCCTGCCCGGCGACTGCCCCGGCATCGATCGCGAGCTGGTTGGCCTGGCGCGCGGAGTCCGCGTTCTGGCGCACGGTGGTGGTGAGTTCCTCCATCGACGCGGCGGTTTCCTCCAGGCTCGCGGCCTGCTGCTCGGTGCGCTGCGAAAGGTCGGCGTTGCCCGACGCGATCTCGGCCGCGGCGGTGCTGATCGCGCCGGACGCTTCCTGGATGCGCATCACTATCGCGGTGAGCTGCGCGACGGTCGCATTGGCGTCGTCGCGCATGCGCGCGAACACGCCGTGAAACTCGCCGTCCATGCGCTGGGTGAGGTCGCCGCGCGCGATCGCGCGCAACAGGGTCGACACGCGCGAGAGATTGTCGTCGCTCACCGCCATCATCGCGTTGAGGCCGTCGAGCATCAGGCGGAAATCGTGGCGGAAGCGCGCCGCATCGCCACGCACGCTGAAATCGCCGGCCGCTGCGGCCGTGGCCAGGCGCTTGATCTCGTCGTTGATCGCCGACAGGTTGGCCTTGACCGCGTCCATCGTGCGCGTGAGCACGGCCTTCTCGCCGGGCAGGCGGTCCATGTCGATCGACAGGTCGCCATCGGCATAGTGCTGCATCACTTCGACCAGTCGCATCTTCACCGCGATATGCGAGGCGACGAGCGCGTTGGTGTCGCGCACCATCTGGCCGTACTGGCCCGGAAAAGCGCTGTCGTCCATGCGGTGGCCGATCTCGCCGGCCTCGTGGCGCGCGGCCATGTCGCTCTGCGCGGCGATCACCGCCTGCACCTGCTCGCGCATGCGCGCCATCGAACGCTGCAGCCCGCCGACTTCATCGTGGCGCTCGGGCGGCAGCACGCCGTCCATGCGGCCGCCGGCGACGTCGTCGGCCAGGCGTGCGGCCGCTCCCAGCGGCAGGATGACGATGCGGCGGATGCTCAACCACGACACGACGAGGATCACCAGCAGCGTCACCAGCGAGGCGATCGCGATCAGCACGGTCAGCGTGCGGGATGACGCGACGATCTGCGACTGGGGTTCGGCCGCGACCACGGCCCAGTGCCACGCGGGGAAGGTTTCCACCGCCAGCAGCGCCGGCTCCGCCGCGTCGCCCTGCTTCGCGGCGAGATTGGCTTCGACCGTGCCGCCGTTCGCGGCGATGGCGCCCGCGAGTGCGTGGAAGCCGTCTTCGTCGAACAGCGCGCGCGCCGGCGCGCCTTCGGACGCCGGATGCATGACGACGGTCTCCTCGCCTTCGCGCGAGGTGTCGATCGCGAAGAAATGACCGCGTTCGCCGATCCGCATCGACGCGACCTTCTCCTTCAGCGCGGCCAGTTCCTGTCCGTATTCCTTGCCGACGAACAGCACGCCGACCAGTTGTCCGGCGTCGTCGCGCAACGGGCGGTAGTGGGTCATGTAGTCGCGGCCGAACAGCCGGGTCTTGCCGGTGTAGGCCTCGTTCTTCAGCACGCGCGGATAGGCGGGGCTTTCGTGCGCGAGCTTGGTGCCGACCACGCGCTCGCCCTTCTCGTTGCGCACCGACGTGGCGACGCGGGTGAATTCATCGCCACTGCGGACGAAGATGGTCACGACCGCACCCGTGTCGTGGGTGAAGCGATCCACCGCGGCGAAGCCGGCGTCGACCTTGCGGTCGTCGAGCCACAGCGTCGGCAGGCCATCGTCCTTCGCCGGCTCGACGCGCACCGCGCCGCTCGCCAGCGCCGTCTGCAGGGCGCCGCCGAGTGTGCTCGTCGCTTCGGTCAGGCTCTGTTCGTAGGTGGCGACGTTGTCGCGCAGGATCCGCGCGGCCGCGCCGAGGTCGTGGCGGGCACGTTCTTCCACGGCGTCGGCGGCGTGGCGACCGACCAGCAGGGCCAGGCCGGACAGCATCAGCACCATCGTGACGCCGAGGGTGAAACCGATCTGGTGGCCCAGCGAAGAGCGTATCCACTGCCAAAGGCCGGAGGGCGCACGACTTCGGGAGATCGGCGTGCGTATATCCGCGCGCGGCGCGGCATGGGACTGGCTGGACAGGGACATGACGTAGGGGGGTGTGGGGTTCACCCCCTTATCGGCCACACCTTTTGTGACTTGAGTCTCAAAAAGTGAACGGGGCCCTCGGCACTGCTGCCGTCGATCCACGCCCAAAGAAAAAGGCCGCGCAGTGCGCGGCCTTTTCCGGGAACGACGTTGTCGCCGATTACGGGCGACGGGCCAGCGCGGCCTCGTCCTTCGCCTTCGGCATCAGGTCCGTCTTGGTGACCTTCAGGAAGCCCAGGGTCAGCAGCGGGCACGCGACGAAGATCGACGACAGCGTACCGATGATGATGCCGATCATCTGCGACTCGGCCATGCCCTGCAGCGAACCACCGCCGTACAGGTACAGGGCGAACACGGTCAGGAACGCCACGAACGAGGTGATGACCGTACGCGACAGCGTCTGGTTGATCGACTTGTTGAGGATCTCTTCCGGCGTGGCGCGCATCGAACGGAAGTTCTCGCGCACGCGGTCGAACACCACGATGGTGTCGTTGATCGAGAAGCCCATCACCGACAGCACGCCGGCCAGCACGGTCAGGTCGAACTCGTGGCCGCTCAGCGCGAACCAGCCGGTCACGACGACGACGTCGTGCAGCGTGGTCAACACTGCCGCCACCGCGAACTTCTTCTCGAAGCGGAACGAGATGTAGATCAGGAAGCCGGCGACCACGAAGATCAACGCCCACAGGCCGTTGATCGCCAGGTCCTTGCCGACCTGCGGACCGACCACTTCGCTGCGCAGCACCGTGCCCGGGTTGCCCTCGAACGCGAGCGCGCGCTGCACGTCGCTGGCGGTGGTGTCGCCCTTCTGGCTGGCGCCTTCGGCGGCTTCCTTGGGCTGCAGGCGGATCAGCAGGTCGTTGCCGCTGCCGAAGGTCTGCACCTGTGCGTTGCCGTAGCCGGCCTGCTCCAGGCGGTCGCGGACGTCGTCGACGTCCACGGGCTTCTGGAAGCGCATCTCGGTGACGGCGCCGCCGGTGAAGTCCAGCGCGAAGTTGAAGCCATTGACGGCCATCGCGCCGATGGCGACCAGCAGCATCGCCAGGGCGATGCCCAGCGACAGCCAGCGCAGGCGGATGAAGTTGATGTTGCTGTCGTACGGGAAGACGTTGAACGGTTTCATGGTGTGGTGCTTCCCGTCAGATCCAGATCGACTTGATCTTGCGGCGACCGCCGTAGATCAGTGTGGCGATGGCGCGCGAGACGCCGACCGCGGTGTACATCGAGGTGGCGATACCCACGATCAGCGAGACCGCGAAGCCCTTCACCGGACCGGTACCGAACGCGAACAGCGCGACGCCGGCGAGGATGGCGGTGAGGTTGGCGTCGGCGATCGTGCCGGACGCGCGCTCGTAGCCCTCGGCGATCGCGGTCTGCGGCGGCAACCCCAGTCGCAACTCCTCGCGGATTCGTTCGTTGATGAGCACGTTGGCGTCCACGGACATGCCCACGGTGAGCGCGATACCCGCCAGGCCCGGCAGGGTCAGCGTGGCGCCGGTCAGCGACATCACCGCGATCAGCATCAGCATGTTCAGCAGCAGCGCCAGGCAGGTGATGATGCCGAACACACGGTAGTAGAACAGGAAGAAGATCAGCGCGAAGGCGAACGAGTACATCACCGCGGTCAGGCCGCGCTCGATGTTCTCGCGA
This sequence comes from Lysobacter panacisoli, assembly GCF_009765165.1. Classification (NCBI taxonomy): domain Bacteria; kingdom Pseudomonadati; phylum Pseudomonadota; class Gammaproteobacteria; order Lysobacterales; family Lysobacteraceae; genus Lysobacter; species Lysobacter panacisoli. The sequence goes on along the minus strand of NZ_VLNU01000001.1, from coordinate 2,539,801 downwards.
CCCAGGCTCGGGCCGACGATGCGTTCCTCGATGAAATCCATCGGCGCGGCCAGCGAACCCGAACGCAGCAGCAGCGCCAGGTCGGCGGCTTCCTTCGGGCTGTCCAGGCCGGTGGTCTGGAATTCCTTGCCGAACACGCCGTTGATGTTGGCCACCGAGATCACTTCCTCGTTGACCTTGGTGGTGCGCACTTCCTTGCCGTCGACGATGCGCACTTCCGGGATGCGCTCGATGTAGACCACGGCCATCGGCTTGCCGACGTGCTCGGTGGTGTAGTCGAACATGCGCTGGCCGCCGACGCCGTTGAGGCGCACCGACACGGCCGGCGTACCGGTCTGCTGGTCCATCATCGAGGTCGCGCCGACCAGCTGGTCGCCGGAGGCGATCACGCGCTTGTTGAGCACGATCGGCATGGGCTTGCCGTCCGGGCCGAGCTGCTTGCGGTAGTAGATGCGGCCTTCCGGCGGCACGTTGCCCGAGGCGACGGCGTCGTAGGGGTTCACGTTCTCGACCACGCCGCGGTACTCCAGCGTCGCGGTGGCGCCGAGGATGCGCTTGGCCTGCGCGGTGTCCTGTACGCCCGGCAGCTGCACGACGATGCGATCGTTGCCCTGGCGCTGGATGATCGGCTCGGACACGCCGAGTGCGTTGATGCGGTTACGCAGCGTGCCGACGTTCTGCTCGATGGCTTCCACCGCCATGCGCTGCAGTTCCGCTTCCGGCACCTGCACCGAGACCGTGTTGCCCTGCACGTCGAGCAGCAGGTTCGGCTGGCTGCGGGCGATGAGCTGGCGGGCCTTCTCGGCGTCGCCGGCATTGGCCACGATCGCGACGATGCTGTTGCTGGCGCGACGTTCGACCGACTCATAGCGCAGGCGACCGTCGCGCAGCACCACGCGCACGTCCTCGGCGGTGGCGTCCATGCGCTTGTCCAGCGCGGCCTTCTGGTCGACCTGCATCAGGAAGTGCACGCCACCCTGGAGGTCCAGGCCCAGGTACATCGGGCGCGCTCCGATCTTTTCGAGCCAGGCGGGGACGGTCGAGGCCAGGTTGAGCGCGACCACGTAGTCGCTGCCCAGCTGGTCGCGCAGCGCGTCGTTGGCCTTGATCTGCTGGTCGGGATCGTTGAGCCGGACCAGCAGGTTGCCCTGGTCGAGCTCGACGGCCTTCGGCGAAACACCGGCCTTGGACAGCGTGTCGGCGACCCGCGTACGCAGCGCCTCGTCGACCTGGCTGCCACGGTTGCCGGTGACCTGCACCGATGGGTCCTGCGGGAAGATGTTGGGCAACGCATACAGCGTGCTCAGCACCAGCACCAGCAGGATGACGAAATATTTCCAGCGCGCGTAGGTCAGCATCTAAAGCCTCATGTCCCCTGCGGCGGCTCCCCGGCCGCCGTTGCATCGATTCTTCTTGCGACGGCTCAGGCCGACTTCAAGGTGCCCTTGGGCAGCACGTTGGCGATCGCGCCCTTCTGCACGCGGATGCGCACGTTGTCGGCGATCTCGACCGTGATGAAGTTCTCGCCGATGTCGCTCACCACGCCGGCGATGCCGCCGTTGGTCAGCACCTCGTCGCCCTTGGAGAGCTTCTCGAGCATCGAACGGTGTTCCTTCTGGCGCTTCATCTGCGGGCGGATCATCAGGAAGTACATGACGCCCAGCAGCAGGATCGGGAACAGCAGCGACATGCCGAGGCCGCCGGCGCCGGACTGGCCCTGGGCCTGGGCGAAGGCGGGAGAGATCACGAGGTCAAGCAGGTTCATGTCGTTCGTCCTGGATCGAAAAATAGCGGGGGATTATGCCACGGGGCCGCGCCCGCCCCGGTCCGGGACCGGGCGGCGCTCCAGCGGCAGGGCCACGAGGCCCCTCTGGCGGCCGTACGCCCGGTCAGGTGGCCGGGTCGACGGCGCGTGCGGCGTAGAAGGACTCGCGGAAGGCGGCAAAGGTTCCCTGCGCGATCGCCTCGCGCATCTGCGCCATCAGCCGCTGGTAGTAGCGCAGGTTGTGCAGGGTGCCCAGCATCGGCGCGAGCATCTCGTTGCAGCGGTCCAGGTGGCGCAGGTAGCTGCGGGTGAAGCCGTTGCTGCAGGCGTAGCAGTCGCAGCCTTCCTCGATCGGGCGCAGGTCGCGCTCGTACTTGGCGTTGCGCACCCGCACCGTGCCGAACGAGGTGAAGTAATGCCCGTTGCGCGCATTCCGGGTCGGCATCACGCAGTCGAACATGTCGATGCCGCGCGCCACGCCCTCGACCAGGTCCTCCGGACGGCCCACGCCCATCAGGTAGCGCGGGCGATCGGCCGGCAGCTGCGGACAGGTGTGCTCGAGCATGTGGTTGCGTTCGGCCTCCGGCTCGCCCACGGCGAGGCCGCCGATGGCGTAACCGTCGAAGCCGATGTCCTGCAGTGCCGCGGCCGAACGCGTGCGCAATGCCGGATGCACGCCGCCCTGGACGATGCCGAACAGCGCCGCGTCGTTGCCCTCGTGCGCCCTCTTCGAGCGCTCGGCCCAGCGCAGGCTCAGTTCCATCGAGCGGCGCGCGACGTCCTCCGTCGCCGGATACGGCGTGCACTCGTCGAAGATCATCACCACGTCCGAGTCCAGGACCTTCTGGATGCGCATGCTTTCCTCGGGACCGAGGAACACCTTGCTGCCATCGGTCGGCGCGGCGAACGTCACGCCCTGCTCGGTGATCTTGCGCTTGTGCGCCAGCGAGAACACCTGGAAACCGCCCGAGTCGGTGAGGATCGGTCCGTCCCAGCGGGTGAAGCCGTGCAGGCCGCCGTGGTCGCCGATCACGTCCAGGCCGGGTCGCAGGTAAAGGTGGAAGGTGTTGCCCAGGATCATCTGCGCGCCGAGCTCGCGGACCTGTTCCGGCATCACGCCCTTGACCGAGCCGTACGTGCCCACCGGCATGAAGGTCGGCGTTTCCACGGTGCCGCGTGGGAAGGTCAGGCGGCCGCGGCGCGCAGCGCCGTCGGTGCGCAGCAGTTCGAACGACATCCTGCTGTTCGACGGCCCGCTGTTCGACGATCCGCTCATCGCGCGTCCTCCGTCGGAGACGGGAACAGCAGCATCGCGTCGCCGTAGGAGAAGAAGCGGTAGCGCTGCGCGATCGCGTGGTCGTACGCGGCGAACACGCGCGCCTTGCCGGAGAAGGCGGAAACAAGCATCAGCAAGGTGCTCTCGGGCAGGTGGAAGTTGGTGATCAGCGCATCGACCGAACGGATGCGGTAACCCGGCAGGATGAACAAACGCGTCTCGCCCGCGTACGGCTGCAGGTGGCCGTCGCGCATCGCGCTTTCCAGAGCGCGCACGACCGTGGTGCCCACGGCGATCACGCGGCCACCGGCCGCGCGGGTGCGCTGGATCTGTTCGATCAGGCCCGCGCCGACGTTGAGCCATTCGCTGTGCATCACGTGCTGGTCGAGTTCGTCCACGCGCACCGGCTGGAACGTGCCCGCGCCGACATGCAGGGTGACGTGGCCGAACTGCACGCCACGCGCCTTGAGCGCATCGAGCAGCGGCTGGTCGAAATGCAGTCCCGCGGTCGGCGCGGCGACCGCGCCGACCTCGCGCGCGAACACGGTCTGGTAGCGCGTGTCGTCGTCGTGGCCCGCCTCGCGCTGGATGTACGGCGGCAGCGGCAGGCGACCGGCCTTGAGCAGCCATTTTTCCAACGACTCCGGCACCTCGAAACGCAGCCGGTAGAACTCGCCATCGCGGCCCAGCACTTCGGCTTCGCCGCCGGCATCGAGCAGGATCCGCGCGCCGGGCTTGGGCGACTTGCTCACGCCGAGCTGCGCGCGCACCTCGGCGCCACCGAGCAGGCGTTCGATCAGGATCTCGACCCGACCGCCGCTGGTCTTCTGGCCGTAAAGGCGGGCCGGGATCACCCGAGTGTCGTTGAACACCAGCAGATCGCCCGGGGCCAGCAGCTCCGGGAGTTCGTGGAAGACGCGGTCCTCGAAGCCACGGTCGGCGACCTCCTCCGTCGCCGGCGGCACCACCAGCAGGCGGCTCGCCGAACGCTCGGGCAACGGCGCCTGGGCGATCAGCTCGGGCGGCAGGTCGTAGTGGAAATCGGACTTCTTCAAGGCAGGGCCGGGAGGGGGATGGACGGCAGAGCCGGCCATTGTAAGAGGTTCGGGTGGAGCGCCCCTCTTCCGGCGCTTCGCGCCACCTTCTCCCGCAAGGGGAGAAGGGAAAGGCGCGTATTCCCTCTCCCCTTGTGGGAGAGGGACAGGCCGCCGAAGGCGGCCAGGGAGAGGGGGGCGTCCGAGACGCCCACCCGTCACCGCTCGAACTTCGCCGACAGGATGATCGCCGACGTCGTCCGCTCCACGCCGTCGATGGCGCCGATGCGGTCGGTCAGCTCGTCCATCTCGCGCACCGTCGGCACCACGCCCAGCGCCATCAGGTCGAACGTGCCGCTGACCGAGTGCAGCGCGCGCACTTCGGGCATCGCGTGCAGGGCCGCCACCACCGACGGCATCTGCTTGGGCAGCACGGTGATCATGATGTGGGCGCGGATGTGGCCGCGCTCGGCCTCATCGTGGACGCGCACCGTGTAGCCGTCGATCACCCCTTCCCGCTCCAGCCGCTCGATGCGGCTGTGGACCGTGGTGCGCGAGAGCTTGAGCCGGCGCGCGATCTCCGCGGTCGAGGCGCGGGCGTTCTCGCGCAGGACCGAAAGCAGCAGCTGGTCGGCATCGGTGATCTTCATTACGGGCATCTATTTCGTCGAATCGACGAAATTATCAGGTATTTCGTACAAATACGAACTGTCTATCGACGGTTTAATCCCGATAATAGGTGGGATCGCGATTCCCTGGAGGACCTCATGGCCGTCATCGACCGTCTCGCCGCCCTGCGCGCCCACCGCGGCCAGCGCCGCACCCCGGGACTGGACGACGCCACCGTCGCCCGCTTCGCCGCCAGCCATGCCGACCTGATCGAAGCCATCGAGGCTGCCGAGCAGGAGTACCAGCGGGTGAAGGAAGAATTCCCCGAGCTGCTCGACCTCGACGAGGACGCGCAGATCCAGGCCGTCCAGGGCGGCTACGTGAACTTCTATCCCGACGACGCGGTGAACCCGTACCTCGCGCTCGCCGCGCGAGGTCCGTGGGTGGTCACACTGAAGGGCGCGGTCCTGCACGACTCCGGCGGCTACGGCATGCTCGGCTTCGGCCACACACCCAAGGCGGTGATCGCCGCGATGGCCAAGCCGCAGGCGATGGCCAACATCATGACCCCGGCGACCTCGCAGCTGCGCTTCGACCGCGCGATCCGTGCCGCCATCGGCGCCGGACGCGGCGGCTGTCCGTACGACAAGTTCTTCTGCCTCAACTCAGGCTCAGAGTCCGTCTCGCTCGCCGCGCGCATCGCCGACGCCAACACCAAGTTGATGACCGACGCCGGCGGCCGCCATGCCGGCCGCGCCATCAAGCGCGTCGTCGTGAAGGGCAGCTTCCACGGCCGCACCGAGCGCCCCGCGCTGTATTCGGATTCCTCGCGCAAGACCTACATGCAGCACCTGGCCAGCTTCCGCGGCGAGGACACCCTGCTCACCGTCGAGCCCTACGACATCGACGCGCTCAAGCAGGTCTTCGCCGACGCCGATGCGAACGGCTGGTTCATCGAGGCGATGTTCCTGGAGCCGGTGATGGGCGAAGGCGATCCGGGCCGCAGCGTGCCGCCGGCGTTCTACGCCGCCGCGCGCGACCTCACCCGCGCGCACGGCGCGCTGCTGCTGGTGGACTCGATCCAGGCCGGCCTGCGCGCACACGGCGTGCTGTCGATCATCGACTACCCCGGTTTCGAGCAGCTCGATCCGCCGGACATGGAGACCTACTCCAAGGCGCTCAACGCCGGCCAGTACCCGCTGTCGGTGCTCGCCGTGAGCGCGAACGCCGCGCGCCTGTACAAGAAGGGCCTGTACGGCAACACGATGACCACCAATCCGCGCGCGCTCGATGTCGCATGCGCGGTGCTGGCCCAGGTCACGCCGGCCCTGCGCGAGAACATCCGCACGCGCGGCGCCGAGGCGATCGAGAAGCTGGAGAAGCTGAAAGCCGAGCTCGGCGGCATGATCACCAAGGTGCAGGGCACCGGCCTGCTGTTCTCGTGCGAGCTGTCGCCGCAGTTCAAGTGCTACGGCACGAACTCCACCGAGGAGTGGCTGCGCGAGCACGGCGTCGGCGTGATCCACGGCGGCGTGAACTCGCTGCGCTTCACTCCCACTTTCACCATCGCCAGCGACGAGATCGACCTGCTGGTGTCGATGGTCGGCCGCGCACTGAAGGAAGGCCCGCGCGCGCAGCAGGCCGCGGCCGCCTGACGTCCTCCCCTCTCCCGACACGCTGCGCGCGTTGTCCTCTCCCACCGTCCCTCCCCTGGAGGGAGGGACAGGCATGCAGCGTCAGGGAGAGGGGGCGGGCTTAACCGGCGCGGCAGGCCGGTAGCGACAGCGCCGTCGCGATGTCGCGCCAGTCGAACGCCGCCACTGCCTGGTCGTCGTCGACCGCGTAGAACACACCCTGCGGGAAGCGCGCATCGGCGCTCTGGTCGAGCCACACGCCATCGGTATTGGCGGTCTTCCTGCCCGCGAACGCGCCCAGGTGGCGCAGCGTCACGCGGTCGAATACATGGAACACGCTGCGGTCCTTGAACTGGTCCGTGGCGATCCAGTACCCCGCCCCGCCCTCGCAACGCATCAGCGCCATGCCCTCGGCCTGCGCCTTGAACAGGTCCGCACCGATGTCGCGCCCGCGATAGCGGCCATCGAGCCCGTACTCGCGCAGGCGCGTGCCGGTCGCGACGTCTTCCTCGGCCAGCAGCAGGCGATCGTGCGCGATGTCGCCGAACACCGATTCGGCGATGCGGATCGCACCGTCCTGCGTGGTATCGCCGAAGGTTTCCATCAGCCGCGCGCCCCAGCCACTCGGCACACGGCGCAGCTGGTAGCGCTTGAAGCGCTGGTCGAGTTCGGCCAGCGGCGGGGGCAGGTCTTCATTCTGCGGCGACATGTAGTTGTCGCTGACGATCACCTCGTAGCTGTCCTTCTGCGCACGCACCCACAGGCCGTACGGCTGCTTCAGGTCGTCGCCGCCGAACGCGAGCAGCGGCTTGAAGTCGGGCAACTGGAACATCTGCACGCGGTGGTTGTCGCGTTCGACCACCAGCACGTAGTCGTCGATCACCGAGATGCCGTTGGGGCGCTGCAACTGGCCCAGCGCCGTACCCGGGCCGCCGACGGTACGCAACCGCTTGCCGGTGTCGCCGTCGTACACGACCAGCACGTCGCTGGCCTTGCCGGTGGCGATCAGCCAGCGCTGGCCGTCGCGCGTGCGCCAGCTCGCCGGCGAGTCGATGTTGTCGGCCGGAGTGGCCGGCGTGATGAACGCCTCGGCGATCTCGCGATAGGCGACGCCAGACGCGCTCAGCAACGGATCCACCTCCATCGTTTCGTCGGGCTCGCGATCGCCGGGGGCGATCGGCGCGGTGGTGGTGCACGCGGCAAGGCAGGACACGAAGGCAAGCACGGCCAGACGCAACGACATGGATTCCCCTGGAGATGGCGCAAAGCGCGGATTTGTACGCGCGCAGTGTGACGGTTGCGTGTCATCGCGACCATGTGCGCCTGTCATGTTTCCGCCATGCGAGGTGCGTAGAAAACGCCGCTTGTCTTGCATGGGGATGCAACCGAATGAAACCGAACCTGCTGGCCGCGGCGATGTCGCGGGCCTTGTGCTGCGCGCTGCTCGCGCCGATCAGCTTCGCCGCGATCGCCAATGAAGCCGCACCTGTGGCCTCGCCCGACCCGAAGCAGCTCGACTCGGTCGTGGTGCAGGCGGACATCGCCTACCGCAACCGCACCGATGCCACTGCGCCGGTGCTGTCGTACGACCTGGAGTACTTCCAGCGCTTCGAGCCGCTGACCGTCGGCGACATGCTCAAGCGCGTGCCCAGCGTGGCGTTCGTGTCGGACGTGCTCGAGTACGACGGCGCGCAGCTGCGCGGCCTGGACCCGGGCTACACACAGATCCTGATCAACGGCAAGAAAGTGCCGGGCGCGGGCAACGATCGTTCGTTCTTCGTTGACCGCATCCCGGCCGAGCTGGTCGAGCGCATCGAGATCGTGCGCAGCACCAGCGCCAACCGTTCCGGCGATGCCGTTGCCGGCGCGCTCAACATCGTCCTGCGCGACGCTTACGAGTTCGACGGCAAGTACGTGCGCGCCGGCGCGCTGCGTTTCGACGATGGCGAATACAAGCCGACCTACGGCGCGGTGGCCAGCGGACAGGTCGGCGAAGGCCGGCTGCTCGGCGGTTTCAACGTGCAGGGCCGCTACAACCCGAAGAAGAAGCGCAGCGATCGCTTCGAGGAACCCGGCGGCGATTTCGTCGACCGCGAGGACCAGGACGACACGCGCGATGGCGATGACTACTCCGCCAACCTGTCCTACACCCGCGACATCGGCACCGGACGCCTCTCGCTCGACGGCTTCTACGTGCGCACCGACCGCACCGAGACCGAGCATTCTCTGGAATACAACGATCCTTCCAGCGCCAGCCGCACCAACTTGCTCTCGGTCAACGACCAGCGCGAGGACATTGACCAGGACAACTGGTCGCTGGGCGCGGAGTACGTGTTCGACATGGCGGGCGGCCGCACCGAGCTCGACCTGGACTACGCCCGCTTCGACGACGACACCACCTCGACCGAAGAGCAGGACAACTACGACGACGAGGACACGCCGCCCTCGTTCGACGAGCGCGAAGGCACGCGCACGGTCACCGGTACGCGCGACGACGAGGCCACGTTCAAGCTCGCGCACAAGCGCACCTGGGGCGCGAGCGCTTTCGAGTTCGGCGTCGATTTCATGGGCAAGCAGCGCGATACATCGCTGGCGACCAGCGAAGTCGACATCGACGAAGAAGGGGAATCGCTGCCGCCTTACGAGGAGTTCGAGCGTGCGACGAGCCGCATCGACGAACGCCGCATCGACCCGTACCTGATGTTCTCCGGCACCAGCGGCACGCTCGCATGGGAAGCCGGCTTGCGCTACGAATCGACCGACGTCGACGTCGCCGCCGACGACACCAAGGCCAGCAACGACTACGCCGTGCTGCTGCCGTCGGCGCACATGAAGTGGGACTTCACCGAGCAGGATCGCCTGCTGTTGTCCGTGGGCCGCACCGTGCGTCGCCCCAACTTCGACCAGGTGCTGCCGCTGACGCTGGAGGAAGAGTTCGGCGACAACGACTTCACCGGCAATCCGCAGCTCGATCCGGAGCGCGCCTGGGGCGTGGATTTCGGTTACGAGCGCCGCCTCGGTGCGCGCGGCGTGTTCGGCGTCAACGTGTTCTACCGCGACGTGAAGGACCTGATCGAGGTCGTCAATACCGGCGAGCCGAGCGCCACCGCGCTGGACGACTACGACGACGAAGTCGAGGAGTTCCTCGACGAAAACCCGGGCGCGGACGAGACCACGCCGGGCTTCCCGGAATTCGATCCGGACAGTTTCGTCTACACCGCGCGCAACGTCGGCGACGGCCACGTCTACGGCATCGAGTTCGACCTGTCCACGCCGCTGACCGCACTGGGCCTTCCGGACACCGGCCTGTTCGTGAACTACTCGTGGCTCGACAGCTCGGTCGACGATGCCTTCGGCGAGCGTCGCTTCAACAATCAGGCCAAGTACGTCTACAACGTCGGCTTCATCCACGACATCCGTGCATGGGGCATGTCGTTCGGCGCGAGCTACCGTCGCCAGGGCGATGCGTACTCGCGCATCCTCGCCGAGGAAGTCACGACGCACTACGACGGCGACCTGGAGGTGTTCGTCGAGAAGCGCTTCGGCGACAGCATGTCGCTGCGCCTGACCGGCTCGAACCTGCTCGACGCCTCAAAGGACGAGGCCTTCGACAAGTTCGACAACGCCGCCGACCAGCTCGATCGCGATTACGACGAGTACGAACTGGAAAGCGAATCCTCCGGCCCGGTGTTCCAGTTGATCGCACGCTATTCGTTCTGAGCGGTGCTGTGAGAGAGGCGGCCGGCGCTCCGGCCGCCTTTCAGGCACACTTCGCGCGTCCCGTCGCGCGAAGCCGTGCCATGAAGATCGTCGAAGTCCGCCACCCGCTGGTGCAGCACAAACTCGGCCTGATGCGCATGGGCGACATCAGCACCAAGGAATTCCGCGAACTCGCCTCCGAGGTCGCGACGCTGCTGACCTACGAAGCCACCGCCGACCTAGAGACCGAGGAATACGTGGTCCAGGGCTGGGCCGGTCCGGTAACGACGCGCCGCATCAAGGGCGCCAAGGTCACGCTGGTGCCGATCCTGCGCGCCGGCCTGGGCATGCTGCCGGGCGTGCTGGAGCTGATCCCCGCGGCGAAGGTCGGCGTGGTCGGCCTGCAGCGCGACGAGAAGAGCCTGCAGCCAGTGGGCTATTACGAGAAGCTGACCGGGCGCATGGACGAGCGCACGGCGATCATCCTCGACCCCATGCTCGCCACCGGCGGTACGCTGGTCGCGACGGTGGACATGCTCAAGGCCGCGGGCTGCAAACGCATCAAGGGACTGTTCCTGGTCGCCGCGCCGGAGGGCCTGCGTGTGCTCGAGGCGAAACATCCCGACGTCGAGGTCTACACCGCCTCGATCGACGAGCGCCTCAACGAAGTCGGCTACATCCTGCCGGGCCTGGGCGACGCGGGCGACAAGATCTTCGGGACGCGGCACGAGCGCTGAGCCCGCGCCGCGCACCGCGGCACTCACCAGTTGTTGCGCCCGTCCATCTTCTCGATGGCGATCTTCGACCAGTCGAGGTCGTCGACCAGGCGCAGGTTCACCGCATAGATGCGCTGCGTCGGCATCGAGCCGGGCTGGACGCCTTCCTTCGGGCTGCCGTCGGCGTTGTAGGCCGAGCTCCAGTCGGGCGAGTCGCCCCAGGTGTGCATGCCGCAGCGGCCGCAGAAATGGTGGAAGTTCATGCCGCGGGCGGAATAGGTGCGATCTTCGTCCTGCGACACGAACTGGAGTTCGCCCGGCGCGAAGTAGGCCCACACCGCACCGGTGCGCGCACAGAACGAGCAATTGCATTCCTTGGCGGCGGTGGGAATCTCCGCGGCCTGGATCTTCGTGGCACCGCAATGGCAAGAGGCGAGAAGGGTCACGTCGAAGCTCCGTCTTCAGGGAAACGCCAGTATCGGACACGGTGCTGACAGGACATGTCAGCAGCGTGTGAGTGGCGGCAGGAGCGTGTCAGTGCGCGACGCGGCGGCGGCGCAGGCGGCGCCAGAGCAGGCCGACGCCGACCAGTATCGCCGCGGCGCCCAGCAGCCAGGGGAGCAACTGACGGTCCTGGTCCTGGGCCAGCTCGACCACCGTCGATGCGCGCTCCGCGCTGAGCGCCTGCGCCGCGGCGGCCGGTGTGAGCTGCCAACGATCCCCGCGCAGTTCGACCTTGTCGTCCAGCGGTGGCAGGTGCAGTTCGCGCCAATGGATGCGCAGGTCGCCGACCTGCGGGTCGAGGGGATTCTCGGCGCTGCCCAAGCCGTCGCCCTCGGGCTGGAACGAGGCGGCGAGGTTCGCCGGCAGGCGCGAGAAGTTCGGACGGAACACGCGCCACTGGCCCAGCGTGCGCAGCACGGCCGGGTCGATGACGCGACCGTCGAGCGTCGCGTCCTGCGCCCACCAGCGCCGACCTTCCAGCGGCAGCTTCGACGGGTTGCGGTGCTGCGCATCGAAGCCCTTGGAGTCGATCGGCACCGAATGCCATACGCGCGTGTAGCCATCGCCATCGGCGCGCCACTGGTACATCTCGACCCGGCGTTCCAGCCCGAACTGCCGCGTGCTTACGCCGAAGTCGCGATCACGCAGCGCCTTGCCCGGCTTTGGCGCATCCATCGGCGCATCGTCCACGCCCGTCTGCGCAAACGCCGCCGTCGCCGACAGCACGCAGGACAGCGACAGCGCAAAGGCCGCCCGCCGCCACTTCATGCAGCCAGTGCCCTCGCCTGCAGCTCCGGCACTTCGTGCGCGGTGCCGAACTTGCCCTTTTCATCCTGCACGACCTGCGCCAGCGCACACTGCGGATCGTGGGTGAAGAACAGATGCACGTTGCGGCGCAGCTTGTCGGAGAGGAACGCCTTCTTCTCGTCGATCAGCAGTTCCGCGTTGCGGTCGTAGCCCATCGTGATCGGCACATGCACCCACGGCCGACCGGGAATCAGGTCCGCGCAGAACACCACGCCGCCGTGCGCCTCGCCATCGACGAGTTCCGGACCGACGATCTCCGACAGCATCAGTCCCGGCGTGTGGCCGTCGCTGTAATGGAAACGCACGGTGTTGCCGAGTGTCTTCGAGTAATCGCCATCGACCAGTTCCAGGCGACCGCTGCCTTCGAGCAGCGCGGGCAGCTCGGGGATGAAGCTGGCGCGGTCGCGCGGATGCGGCTGCAGCGCACGCTCGTAATGGCGACGACCGACGACGTAGGTGGCGTTGGGGAACAGCAGCGACGGCCCCTGCCCTTCCGCCCACGACGCGAGCAGCCCGCCCGCGTGGTCGAAATGCAGGTGCGAGAGCACGACGACGTCGATGTCTTCGGGCTTGAAGCCCGCGGCGGCGAGCGAATCGACCAGCACGTGGCGGTCTTCGACCACGCCGTAACGTTCGCGCAGCTTCGGTTCGAAGAATGCACCGATGCCGGCCTCGAACAACACGGTCTTGCCGTTGAGCGGGCTGGCGAGCAGCGCGCGGCAGGCCAGCGCGATGCGGTTCTCGTCGTCCGGCGCGGACCACTTCGCCCACATCGCGCGCGGCGCGTTGCCGAACATCGCGCCGCCGTCGAGCTTCTGGCTGTTGCCAAGGATGGACCAGAGTTTCATGGCATCACCGTGGAATGCGAACTACCGAATTCTAGCGCCGCGGATATGGAATCTCGAATGACCCGTGGGTGCGGCGCCCTCTTTCCGTTGTCATTCCCGCGAAGGCGGGAATCCACGTCACCGTCGTAATCCTGCTTTCCGGAGAGCGTGATAGCCGGACCGTTGGATCCCCGCCTTCGCGGGGATGACAGCCCAGTCACGTGATGCGAGATGCGGAGCGCTCACGGCTTCACCAGCACATCCGCCTTGCCGACCGGATTGCGCGGATCGGTACCGCCTTCCAGCGTGTTCGTCCGCTTGTTCCAGGACACCGTCTGCAGGTTGCCCCAGGTCCGCTCGCCCGCGTTGACCTTGTGGCCCATCGCTTCCAGTGCCTTGACGGTTTCCGGCGACAGCGCGCCCTGTTCGGCGGTGATCACGTCGGGCATCCACTGGTGGTGGATGCGCGGCTTGGCGGCGACCTGCTGCGCGCTCAGGCCGTCGTCGTAGGCGAGGATGCCGATCAGCACTTCGGTGATGATGCGGCTGCCGCCGGGCGCGCCGAGCACGGCCAGTTCATCCTTGGATTCGATGAAACTGGGCGTCATCGAACTGAGCATGCGCTTGCCCGCCGCAGGTGCGTTGGCGGCGAATCCCATCACGCCGAACGCGTTGGGCGTGCCGGGACGCAGCGCGAAGTCGTCCATTTCGTCGTTGAGCAGCACGCCCGTGCCCGGCGCGACCAGCCCCGATCCGTACAGCAGGTTCACCGTCTGCGTCGTCGAGACGCGATTGCCTTCGGCGTCGAGGATGGAGAAGTGCGTGGTCTCGTCGTCCTCCAGCGGCGCCGGCTCGCCCGGCAGCAGATCGCTGGGCGTAGCCTTCGTCGGGTGGATGCTCGAACGCTGGCCGGCGGCGTAGTCGGCGCTGGTCAGTCGCGCGACCGGCATCTTCACGAAATCCGGATCGCCCAGGTAGATCGTGCGATCGCGGAACGCGCGTCGCATGGACTCCGCGATCAGATGCGTGCGCTGCGCTTCATCGAGCTTCGCCAGATCCCAGCCCGACAGCATCTGCAGCATCTGCGCGATCGCCACGCCACCCGACGACGGCGGCGGTGCGGTGGTGATGTCCCAGCCGCGGTAACGCAGGCGCAGCGGTTCGCGCTCCTTGACGCGATAGCCGCTCAGTTCCTCGGCGCGCCACTGGCCGCCTTCTTCCTTCACGGCGTCGAGCAGCTTGCGCGCGATTTCGCCCTTGTAGAAGCCATCGAAACCCTTGTCCGCCAGCAGTTCCAGCGTGCGCGCCAGGTCGGGCTGTTTCAGGATCTCGCCCGCCTTCGGCGGCGTGCCGTCGGCAAGGAATACTTCGCGCGTGCCGCGATAGCGTTCCATCACCTCGCGACGACTGGCGTAGCCGCGTTCGAGGCGCGGGTACACTTCGAAGCCTTCGCGCGCGATGCGGATCGCCGGCGCCAGCGTGGTCTTCAGCGGCAACCGGCCGTACTTCGACGAGACGTGCACGAGCGCGGCGGGGAGGCCGGGAATGCCGGCCGACCACGGGCCGTTGGTGGCGCGGTCGTTATCGAGCTGGCCGTTCGCATCGAGGAACGCCTGCGGCGTCGCCGAAGCCGGCGCGGTTTCGCGCGCATCGACGAACACGTCCTTGCCGCTCTTCGCATCGTGCAGCAGGAAGAATCCGCCGCCACCGATGCCGGAGCTGATCGGCTCGACCACGGCGAGCGTCGCCGACACCGCGACCGCAGCGTCGAAGGCGTTGCCGCCCTGGCGGATCATCTGCATGCCGGCGTCGGTCGCCAGCGCGTGCGCGGAGGCGATCGCCGCGCCCGGCGGCCGCGCATTGGCGGACTGGGATTTCGGTGCCGCCTGGAGCGGGAACGTTGCGCTGATCAGCAGGCTCGCGGTCATCGCGCCGGCGATCGCCAGCGCACGCAACGTCATTCGCATCAGGTGCTCTCCTGCTGCAGCCGAGCCAGCTTGGCCAGCAGCTGTTCGTGGGTTTCGGGATGGTCCGCGTCGGGGTCGATGCACTCGACCGGACAGACGACCACGCACTGCGGTTCATCGAAATGGCCGACGCATTCGGTACAGCGCGCCGGGTCGATGACGTAGATCGTCTCGCCCTGCGAGATCGCCTGGTTCGGGCAGGCCGGTTCGCAGACGTCGCAGTTGACGCACAGCTCGTTGATCTTGAGCGACATGGTTGCATTGTCGCATGCCGCGGCGCGATCCAGCCCGGGCTGCGCGGACACAGTGTCCTGTCGCGAACCCCGCAAAAGGCAACGGGCCCGCGATGCGGACCCGTTGCGTCACTCCGTCCGGGCATGGTCGCCAGGCGACCATGCAGGGGAGATCACTTGGCTTCGATGAACTCGTACTTGGCGCCCGACGGCTCGACGGCGGCCTTGACGCGATCGCTGTCGGCCTGCGCACCGATGAACATCACGCGCACGCCCTTCATCATGCCCGGCTGGGCCTGGGCGAACGAAGCGACGGCCAGGTCGGCCGACTTGGCCGAGTTCTGCGAGCCGTAGGCCAGCAGCGTGCCTTCGACGCCACCGCGGGCGACGTCGCCCTGCGCCTTCTCGAGCTGGCGGTCGTAGTTACCCTGGAAGTCGGCACCGGCCGGATCCGGCAGCGTGTACAGGTAGACGCTGGTCGCGCCTTCGATGTGGCGGTTGACGACCTGCGTCAGGTACGTGTCCCACGCGTTGCCGTCGTTGGTGGTCGGCGCGGCCAGCGGCGCCTGGGCAACGGCGGCGGTCTTGTCGTCCTGCTTGCTGCACGCGGCCAGCACGGGCAGCGACAGGCAGGCGATCAGCATCAGGCGGGTGGTGGTCTTCATCGGGTTCCCCTTGGTGTTATCGGTTGAGAGGTTGGTGAAGCATTCGATCCAGCCTGGCCGGATCAACGTGGGTTGCGTTGCCATTGCGCCTGCAACGCGGCTGCGACCGCCGGCGGCACGAAGCCAGAGACGTCGCCGCCGAGGCGGGCGATCTCGCGCACCAGCGAGGAGGAAATGAAGCCGTACTGTTCTGCGGGGGTGAGAAACAGCGTCTCCACTTCCGGGATCAGGTGGCGGTTCATGCTGGCCAGCTGGAACTCGTATTCGAAGTCCGAGACCGCGCGCAGGCCGCGCAGCAGCACGCCAGCGCCGACCTTGTCGACGAAGTGCGCGAGCAGGCAGTCGAAGCCGCGTACTTCCACGTGGGAGTGGTGGGCGACGGCCTGGCGGGCCAGTTCCACGCGCAGCTCCAGCGGCAGCGCCGGGCCTTTGCCCGGGCTCTCGGCCACGCCGATGATCAGGCGTTCGAACAGCGGGGCGGCGCGGTCGACCAGGTCGATGTGGCCGTTGGTGATCGGATCGAAGGTGCCGGGGTAGACGGCGATTCGGTTGCGGGCCACGGTCATTCTGGGATCAGGCACTTGCGCCGGAGTCAGGGCCGCCCGGCGAGGCCGGCAGTGTAGCAGCGGCCGCGCCGGCCCGGCGGTACAGCGCGTAGCGCACCTCGCGGGTGCGGCCTTCGCGGTGCAGGGCCCATTCCGCCGGCAGCGAGATCGCGGCCTCCAGAGGTGCCTCGACGTACAGCCATCCCCGTGGCGTCAGCGCCGTCGCCATGCGCGGCAGCACCACATCCCAGAGACCCTGCGCGAACGGCGGATCGACGAAGGCGATGTCGAAGCCGGTCGCGGCCGGTGTCGACAGCCATGCCTGCGCGTCGGCGTGGACGACGGTCGCGGCCTCACCTCCCTGCAGGCGCGCCGTCAGTGCGCGAAGGGCGGCGACCAGCGCGGGATCGCGTTCGACCAGCACCGCCGACGCCGCGCCGCGCGAGACCGCTTCCAGCCCAAGCGCGCCGCTGCCGGCGAACAGGTCCAACACGCGCGCGCCGGGCAACACCGGCATCAGCCAGTTGAACAGGGTTTCGCGCACGCGGTCAGAGGTCGGACGCAGACCCGGCAGGTCGGGAACGTCCAGGCGCGTGCCGCGCCAGCGGCCGCCGATCAGGCGGACCTTCCCGACCGCACGCGTGGCAGCCGGCTGCGGCCGGCCTCGGGTCGGTTTGTTCATCGGGGTCGCGTGGGGGCCGGTGCTAGCATGTGCGCATTCTCGCGCATTCCCCCACGACGCCTCGATGCTCAGCTTTTTCCGTCGCAAGAAACCCCAGTCCCCGGCCGAATCGGCCAAGCCCGGGAGCGCCGAAGAGCACTACAGCGTCGAGGAACTCGCCGCCGCGTTCCCGCATCCCGAAGCCGACACCGCCCGCATCGAGCCGGTGATCGAACCCGCGCCGGCGACGCCCGCCGCCGAGCTCGAGCCCATCCCGGCCGAGGTGATCGCCGCCGCGCTGGACGTCGAACCGGTCGCGCCGGCTGCCACGTCTCCCGTCGTCGCGACCGAGACCGCACCGGCTTCCGCCGGCAAGACCGGCTGGCGCGAACGCCTGCGCGGCAGCACGTTCGCACGCAGCTTCAGCGGTCTGTTCTCGCGCCATCCGCGCCTGGACGACGACCTGCTCGACGAGATCGAGACCGCACTGATCACCGCCGACGTCGGCGTCACCGCGACGTCGCAGCTGGTCGAATCGCTGCGCGCGCGCATGAAGGCGCGCGAGTTCGCCGATGCCGGTGCGCTGCTTTCCGCATTGCGTTCGGAATTGCTGGCGATGCTGCGCCCGGTCGCGCAGCCACTGCATATCGACACCGATGCAAAGCCTTTCGTCCTGCTCACCGTCGGCGTCAACGGCGTCGGCAAGACCACCACCATCGGCAAGCTGGCCAAGCGCTTCAAGGACGAAGAACGTCCGCTGATGCTCGCCGCCGGCGACACCTTCCGCGCCGCCGCCGTCGCGCAGTTGCAGGCCTGGGGCGACCGTAACGGCGTGCCCGTGGTCGCGCAGGGACAGAACGCCGATGCCGCATCGGTCGCGTTCGATGCGTTGCAGGCGGCCAAGGCGCGCGGCACCCAGGTGCTGATCGCCGACACCGCCGGACGCCTGCACACGCAGCAGGGCCTGATGGCCGAACTGGGCAAGATCAAGCGCGTGCTGCAGAAGCTCGATCCGACCGCGCCGCATGAAGTGTTGATGGTGATCGACGGCACCACTGGCCAGAACGCGCTGTCGCAGCTGCGCCAGTTCCATGCCGCGGTGGGCGTGACCGGACTGGTCGTCACCAAGCTCGATGGCACTGCGAAGGGCGGCGTGGTGTTCGCGCTGGCGCGCGAGTTCGGCATCCCTATCCGCTACGCAGGCATCGGCGAACGTCCGGAAGACCTGCGCGTGTTCGACGCGGACGCCTTCGTCGACGCCCTGCTTCCCGAGTCCCTCGGCGCCTGACGCCGGCCGCCGTCCGCATGGCAGCGCCGGAACCCGCCCTTCCTTCGCGCCGCCGCCGGATCGCGCTCGTCGCGCTCCTCGTCACGCTCGCGCTTTTCGCGCTGGCGCTGCACTGGGTGTCGCGTCCGAGCCGCGTGGCCGGGCTGGTGCTCGCGCAGGTCGGCAACGCGCTGGGACTGGAGATCACCGCGAGCGGCGCCAGCGAATACCGCCTGCGCGGCATACCGATGCTTTCGATCCGCGACGTGGTCGCGCGCCAGCCCGGCGCGACGACACCGGTGCTGCGCGCCGAACGCATCCGCCTCGAACTGCCTTGGTCGACGCTGCGCGCGCGCGGCGCCGACCTGACCGTGCGCCGCATCGAACTGGATGCGCCTGAAGTCGATCTCGCTGCCTTGCAGCGCTGGCAGGCGACACGTCCGCCGTCCGAACCGCCGCGCATTCCGACGCTCACCGACGGCCTGCGCATCGTGCGCGGAAGGGTAATCGGCGATGGCTGGAACGTGGAAGCGATCGACGTCGATCTGCCTTCCCTCGCGCCGCAGCGCGCGGCGCACGCGACGCTGCGTGGGCGCATCGTCAGCGGAACCGTGCGCGTACCGTTCGACGTGGTCGCGGCAGTGACGAAACCCGCAGCGGATGCGGGGCTCGGCGTGCGCGGCAACGTGACCGTGCAATCCGATTCGTGGTCCCTGCCGATGACGGCGACACTGTCCGGCCGTCTGCACAACGGCGATGACGGCCTTGGACTCGACCGCCTGCGCATCGGCGCGAACGCCACCTACCGCAGCGGCGACACCACCCTGCCCTTCACTTGGGGACTGGCCGGCCGGCTGCGCGTGCACGACGGCGAACTGCGCCTTGCACCGCTCGGCGCCGTGGTGTGGGGCGGTGGGCCGGTGCCCAGCCTGGAGTCCTCCGGCGCGCTGGTGTTCGGCGACGCGTTGCGACTGGACCTGCGCGGCGCGCTGCTGGCGTGGCCGCGCGCTTGGCCCGAGCTGCCCGCACCACTGTCGCAATCGACCTCGCCTTTACCCTTCGCGCTCGCCTATCGCGGCCGCGCGAACCTGTCCGATCCAATCGCGCTGGAACTTCGTCGCGATGCGACACGCTTCGATGGACGCCTGCGTATCGACGACATGCTGGCGTGGATCGACGATTTCGATCGCGGCACTCCGCTGCCGCCGTTGCAGGGACGGCTGTCGTCTCCGATGATCGAGATCGCAGGCGCACGACTGGAAGGCGTCGAAGTGGAATTCAGCGAAGACGCGCTCCCATGATCCGAAAGCATGACGATTTCGCCACGCGCCTGCTGCGCTGGTTCGATGTGAGCGGCCGCCACGATCTTCCGTGGCAGCATCCGCGCACGCCTTACCGCGTGTGGCTGTCGGAGATCATGCTGCAGCAGACGCAGGTGAAGACGGCCGCTCCGTACTTCGAACGTTTCGTCGCGGCGCTGCCGACGCTGCGCGACCTCGCCCAAGCACCGCTCGATGACGTGCTGGCGCTGTGGTCCGGCCTGGGTTACTACGCTCGCGCGCGCAACCTGCATGCCGCCGCGATTCGTTGCGTCGAACTGCACGGTGGCGAGCTTCCGCGCGACCTCGATGCGCTCACCGCGCTGCCCGGCGTGGGCCGCAGCACCGCGGCGGCGATCGCGTCGCAAGCCTGGGGCGACCGCCATGCAATCCTCGATGGCAACGTGAAGCGCGTGCTCAGCCGCTATCACGGCGTGAGCGGATATCCGGGCCTGCCCGCGATCGAGAAGCGCCTGTGGCAGCTGGCCGAACAGCATGTCACGGGTGCTCCCGACGCGCGCATGCCTGACTACACGCAGGCACAGATGGACCTCGGCGCGACGTTGTGCACACGCAGCGATCCGTCCTGCGTGCTGTGCCCACTGCAGGACGATTGCGTGGCGCGCGTCGACGGTCGCGTCGCCGAGCTGCCTACGCCTAAGCCGGGCAAGACGCCACCACAGAAATACGCACACGTGCTGTGGGCCGAGGACGCGCAGGGGCGCATCCTGATGCTGCGTCGTCCGCCGACGGGCATCTGGGCCTCGCTGTGGACGTTGCCGCAGGCCGACGACGAGCCGCTCGCGCGCGACTGGTTCGAGCGGCATCTCTCGGGCGACTACGCGAAGGCCGAGGCGCTGTCGCCGATCGACCACGCCTTCAGCCACTATCGTCTGCAGTTGCAGCCACTGCGCTGGCACGGCACACGATTGCGCGCGCGCATCGGCGATAATGACGCACTCCGCTGGGTCGCGCGCGAGGAGCTGGGTTCGCTCGGCATTCCCGCACCGATCCGCAGACTGCTGGAAACCCGCACGGAAACCTGACCATGCCCCGCACCGTCCATTGCGAATACGAGAAGCGCGACACCGAAGGCCTCGACTTCGTGCCCTGGCCCGGCGAACTGGGCAAGCGCGTGTTCGCGCACATCGGCAAGGCGGCGTGGGCGGCGTGGCTCGCGCACCAGACCATGCTGATCAACGAGAACCGTCTCTCTCCCATGAACCCGCAGCACCGCGCCTTCCTCGAAGGCGAGATGGTGAAGTTCCTGTTCGGCGGCGATGCCGAGAAGCCCGCCGGCTACGTTCCGCCTGAGAGCTGATCAGGCCGTCTTGCCGCGTTCGGCCGTCTGCGCCTCGCGCTTTTCCTTCTCCGCCGCCCGCAGCGCCTTGGTGTCGACCGGGCGGATCTCGCGTATCCAGCACGGGATGTTGTTGGTCCCGCGACCGAGCACGATGACCTTGTCGAAGCGCGAGTACACGCGCCCGAACTGGTTGGTCACGGTGATCGCATTGGCGAAGTCGAGGTCGTGGCAGGTGGCCTGCAATTCGAGCAGGTAGACCTCGCTGGGACGCGTCCATACCGCCAGCGCGGTATTGCCCAGCGGCGTCCAGCCATCGAGCTGGCCGAAATACTGGAAGTTGTCGACGGGCGCGCCGGAGTGTGCGCGATACAGCGCAAGGCGATCGGCATCGCTGATGCGCGCGGTCGAACAGGCGCCCAGCACTACGGCGACCAGCGCGGCGAACGCGAAGGATTTCATTGGGGTTTTCATCGGAGCTCCCTGCAGCGCGAAGGCTGCGGCATCGAGTCTCGACGCCATCATGCGACCGCCCGGAACCACCCGCCACCGCAGCGCCCGAGGCCGTTCAGCGCACATCCTGCTTGCCATGTCCGGCGCCCCCCCGTATCATTCCGCTCCTCGCACGGCCTGCCCGTTGCGGAATGGCCGGGTAGCTCAGTTGGTAGAGCAGGGGATTGAAAATCCCCGTGTCGGGGGTTCGATTCCCTCCCCGGCCACCATTCAAAATTCCAAGCCCTGCAAAGGTTCCAGCCTTTGCAGGGCTTTTGTTTTGGGAGCCCCAAAGCTAAGAACTTCCGTATTAGCTTAAAAACACAGGGAAGCACTCCTTTAGATAGTCCCTGGCCGCCTCGATGGCGGCGACCTCGCGCTGTAGGCGATCCCGGTGACGCTCCGCCCACAGTTCGACGCCCCGCCGTCGGCCTTCTACCCCGCTGCAGGCCCGTGACCTCGGCCGCTGCTCGTACGGCAAGTGAATGTCCAACGACGCGAACAGCGCCGGTCCACGCTCACGGTCTGCCACGGGCGCGCGACCTCGACGCCGTCCAGCTTGTAGAAGGTGCGCGGCGCGTCGGTGATGGCGCTTCCGAGATGGGGCCACATGCCGGCATCGTACGTCCAGCCATGTCCACGTGATGCGACTCGACTTTAACCGGCATCCTCGGTCACTCGGTGGAAGATAGGCCAGCCCCCCCCCCTACGCGCCAGAATGCCAAGCCACTGCAGCACTCGGCCTACCGCAAGAACTCGTCTTGACTGCAAAGCTCGTCCCCCGGAACGGCTCGATATGGGTCCAAGTCGCTTAGACCCCTAACCGAAACGACCGCTGGGTTCACAACTTCAAGTTCGCGGTGCAGTGAGGCGTACACCTCCTCCGCCTTTGCGAGTTCTGTGTCAGACATTCCATGAGTGACGCTTGCCATCTCAGCGCGTAGCTGAAGGTTCGTCACGGGGGCATCAGTTGCTTGCCCAAGAAGTTCTTCAGCGACTTTGTAGTACGCCACCGAAGTACTTGAGCTTTTCTCGACTGCCTGCCGTAGGAAGGGGGTACGCTCAGGCGCAGAGGGACTCGGCGCATAAGCGCGCGCGAGCAGCAAGTTGGCCTGCAAATTCCCGCTGCGAGCCGCCTTCATCATGAAAGCCACGCCGTCTTGCTTATAGGCCTTAAGCTCATCAAGAACAGCTAATGTTTCGTTGGGGTTGAATGCTCTGCCTGCGCCGTATTGGACCATTGAGGCTATGTGTCCGCGATTCGCGGCTTGGCGCCACAGCTTTACCCTTTCATCAGCCCCTACGCTATCGAACCCCTCGCAATACTCGCCCCTAAGCTGAGCCATTTCAGAAATGGTGGAAAGTGTCTCGTTCTTGGCCGCCGACGTGGCAGGCCCTGGCTGGGACGCGCGCACTCTCTCGGCAACAGCGGAGAGGTATGCAGCTTGTTTTTCTGTCCCTGCACAAAACTCGAGTTCCAAGGCGAGTTGGCACGTAGCGCGCGCATCCCCCTCCTTGGACCTCTTTGTCAGCAAGTTCGAGATCTCTCGCAGAGAACGCCCCGTAGGCAATGGAACACTGTTCGAGCCCACGGGTGCAGCTTTGGCGGCAGCACTGACAACATCCGCACCAACCCGATTCTTCGGCAGACCACTTTCGCCCACGTCCTCCACCCCGCCGTCAGGCGGTTTCCTTCCGCAAGCGCAGATTGCAAGCATTGCAAGACCCAGAACTAGTACACGCATAGCGGCTCCGAGATGACGTCCCGAGCGTACGCTCGGGACGCCTGGCGACTTATTGAATCACGGTGATAGAGCAGTAATTTTCGTAACAGATCATTACCGTCCGGCCGGTACTGGCTCCACCGCGCGCATCGATGATCGGCACACCCATTCTCGAGAGATGCTCCATCATGTCGTTCAGGTCATCATTTGCATTTCCGCCAATAGGTTCTCGCATGCCCGTTTCGAAAACATACACCTGAGCGACTGCTTGGATCTTGCTGAGTGGAATCTTGTTGCCGTGACTATCACGCTCTGTACCCTCGATGCGCTCCCACTTTTTCGTAACCTTGTCACGCCGATAGAGACCGTTTGTTCCATCAGAAAAGTAGACGCGAACATAGATGTGGAGCGCACTAGGATTAAAGTAGTCACCCGAAATGCGTTCGAGACGGTCGTACGCCTCGTTCCAATAGTCAGCAGTCGAGTTGTTGTTGATGAACCCGTTAATTTGGCTATCGAAGTGCGACTCAGCAATTGCCTGAAAAATGTCGGATGGCAAACTGGGATCATTCGGCGGGATATGAAGCACCTCTTCTGATGCGGCGCGCATCCATCCCCCGACCTCCGATACTGCTGCGCTGATGTGCGCTTCGACCCCTACCTCAGCAGCCCACTCTTCAAATGGGTCGAACTCTGGGTTCCACTCTGGGGTCCAGTTGTTCATGTAGATGTACTTCCGGACCACGCCATTCCGGAGATCGACTACGTAAAGAGGACCTTGTTGAAGCATCTCTTTCGTACTGTGGTATGCGAGGTCGGCCATTTGTTCCGAATTGCATCCGTAACAAGCCTTGGTGATGGCACTCGCCTGGAACGACATTGCCATCAGCATCCCGCCCGCTGCTATGAGCATCTTCCGCATAACGATCCTTCGTTAGCCCCCCTTTAGGGCAGCAAGAACATATCAAAGTCACGACTGGAACTACTTGCGTGATGAGCATCGCATTTCCACGGCAGATCAGCCGGTCGTTGACGCCGCACAGTGGCGGTCTGGAGCTACGCCGGACGTGGCCGTGTGCCGCACGTACAGGCCGCCGTCCTCGACGTTGGAAGCGGATCTGGTCGCCTGGTGTAGAACTGCCAGCTGGTGCTGGCGGGAACCATCACACGATCATCCTTCCCAAGCGCTTCATCGATGTCGCGTGGGATGCCGGGCGAGTCATGCCGACCGCCGTAGTCCGCCGCTAAGTCCCGACTGCAGCTAGGAGCTCCGTCTCGTGGCGGTGGCGCTGCTGGCGGTGGTAGAGCGACCCGTCGCGCGCATACGTGAGGATGATGTCGGAGCTGGCGAGCACCGCCGAGGCCACACGGCAATCCAGCCCTTCCGGGGCGCGTAAGAAAATTCCTACCCCATTCCGCGCGCTTGCCCGATGGTGTTGCGCCGGGTTCAGGAGGGATTCTGATCACCGCCCCGGCAGCCCGGCCAATGCGCGAGCAAGGACGCTGCTCTGCAAGGGAAGATGGCCGTCACCGTGAGCGGGTGAACAGCTGGGCCGGGGCGCTTTCCTCCATCTCCATGCAGTGCAGTTCCCGGACGGACCACGCGATGGCATTGCCAGACGCCAGCGAGCACGCTTCGGCCCACGCCGAACCCCAACTTCACGGATACGGTCGCCTTTCGCGGCGCTCCCGCGCCAAGCGCGCCGCACTGCGCCAGGTGGCGGTGTGGACCGCCGTCGCGGCGCTGGCGCTGATCGCGCAGGCGGTCGCACCCGCGGCCACCTGATCCGTCGCGCCCTCCGGCGCCGCCATGCGCCGTAGTATCCTCGCCGTCCCATCACGATGGAGTCCGGCATGAAGGCGAGGCATTGGGCGCGTTGGTCCGCACTGGCGCTGGTCGTGCTCTGGCTGGCCGGATGCTCCAGCGGTCCGGCCCGTCGTGTGTCCGAGCCCTCCGCCCGGATCCAGCAGCTCACCGTGCGTGCCGACGGCCAGTGGTCGATCGAACTGCGCATCGAGAACTTCAGCAGCATCCCGATGCGCTTCGACGCGATCGACCTGCACCTGACGGTGGCCCAGCAGGGCGACGCCGGCCAGCTGCGCGCCCAGCCGGGCTTGTCGATCGGCCCCGAGTCCGCCGATGTGATCACCGTGACCCTGGCGCCACAGGCAGCCGGGAAGATCGCCGCCGCCGATGCACTGGCCTCCGGTCGCAGCGTCCCCTACACCCTGCGTGGCCGCGTCGACGCGACCCCCGACGAGGGCAAGCAGCGCGCCTTCGACATCGAGCGCAACAGCGTGCTGAGCCCCGCGCCGGGATTGCCCGGCGTCCTGCGCTGACAGCGGCTGCCACGTGACATCCGGACCGAAGCACCGGTATTTTTCGACTGGCCAGAAATCCAAACAATCGTTTGCTTGACTGGCCGCCACCACCCGACACGACCCGCGAGAACGACCCATGAGCACCTACAAGGCCCCTCTGACCGACATGCGCTTCGCGCTCTTCGACGTGCTCGGCGCGGAAGGCCATTTCCAGCGCCTGCGCTTCAGCGACGCGACGCGGGACGTGCTCGACGCCGTGCTCGACGAGGCCGCGCGTTTCACCGAAACCGTGCTCGCCCCGCTCAACGCGGTCGGCGACCGCGAAGGCTGCAAGCTCGACCAGGCCACCGGCCGCGTCACCACGCCGGCCGGTTTCAAGCAGGCCTACGAACAGTTCGTCGATGGTGGCTGGGCCGGCCTGACCTCGCCGACGGAGTTCGGCGGCCAGGGCCTGCCGCACGCGGCGGGCGTGCCGCTGAAGGAAATGATCGACGCGGCCAACCTCGCCTGGGGCAACTTCCCGCTGCTCTCGCACGGCGCCACCGAAGCCCTGCTCCACCACGGCGAAGCGTGGCAGCGCGAAGCCTTCCTCAAGCCGCTGGTCGAAGGTCGCTGGACCGGCACGATGTGCCTGACCGAGCCGCATTGCGGCACCGACCTGGGCCTGCTCAAGACCCGCGCCGAGCCCAACGACGACGGCAGCTATTCGATCACCGGCACCAAGATCTTCATCACCGCCGGCGAGCACGACTTCACCGACAACATCGTGCATCTCGTCCTCGCACGCCTGCCCGACGCACCTGCCGGCAGCAAGGGCATCTCGCTGTTCGTGGTGCCGCGCGAGCGCGTGGCGCAGGACGGTTCGATCGGCGAACGCAACGCGGTGCGTTGCGGCAGCCTCGAACACAAGATGGGCATCCACGGCTCGGCGACGTGCGTGATGAACTTCGACGGCGCGCAGGGCTATCTGGTCGGCAAGCCGCACAAGGGCTTGATGGCGATGTTCACCATGATGAACACCGCGCGCCTCGCCGTCGGCCTGCAGGGCCTGGGCCTGTCCGATCGCGCCCTGCAGAACGCGCTGCGTTATTCGCGCGAGCGCTTGCAGATGCGTGCGCTCACGGGCGCGAAGTTCCCGGAGAAGCCGGCCGACCCGATCATCGTCCATCCCGACGTGCGCCGCATGCTGCTGACCTGCAAGGCGCTGGTCGAAGGCGGTCGCGTGATGGGTTATGACGCGGCATTGCAGGTCGACATCGCGCATCACTCGCACGACGCCGCCGAGCGCGAGCACGCCGACGCGCTGGTCGGTTTCCTCACCCCGATCGTCAAGGCCTGCCTGACCGAATGGGGCGTGGAGTGCACGTACAACGCGCTGCAGTGCTTCGGTGGTCACGGCTACATCGCGGAGCACGGCATGGAACAGCTCGCACGCGATGCGCGCATCACCACGCTGTACGAAGGCACCACCGGCATCCAGGCGCTGGACCTGCTCGGCCGCAAGATCATGGCGATGCAGGGCGCGGGGCTGAAGGTGTTCCTCGCGCAGGTGGATCGCTTCTGCAATGAGCATGCGAACGATGCGGCACTGGCCGAGTTCATCGCCCCGCTGCGCGAGAAGACCGCGCAGTGGCAGCAGATCACCTTGCAGACCGGCAAGCGTGCGGCGGCGAATCCCGACGAGGTCGGCGCGGCGTCCTACGACTACCTGATGTATTCCGGCTATGTCGTGCTGGCGTACTGGTGGGCGCGCAGCGTCGCCACCGCCAATGCCTCGGCGCATCCGCAGTCGTTCAAGGACGACAAGCGCGATACCGCGCGCTTCTATTTCGCGCGCATCCTGCCGCGTACGCTTGCGCATGCGGCAGCCATCGACAGTGGCATCGCGGGTCTGCCCGAGCTCGCAACCGACGCTGGATGAGGCGACGAGAGCCCGCGGATAGTGTGATCCGCGGGCCTCATGTACACAGAACGTAAACAATGGCGTATAAGCTGGTTTCCGATGGAGACCGACAGAGCGACGCTACGCTTGGTCCGACCCGGAGCCAATCTGGATCCGGTCCGCCCCTCCTTCGTCCCGCGACCATCCCTCGACCGTCTGAACTCGGTGCGCCTGCTCTCGCTGGACGCACATGGACGCGTGCTCGACTGGATGAGCTGGCAGGACGCGACTTGTCTCTATGTGCGCGGTGCGGTCGCCTGGACACTGGGCGATCCATGCCTGCAGGTGCACGGCGGCATCAGCAGGCACAGTGGCCAGCGCAGCATGATCGAGCTGCATCCGATCGTTGCCGCGCGCAGCCACGCGCGTGCGCACGCGCTCGATCCCACCCCGGCCCTGACCAACGCCGCGCTGTTCGCGCGCGACGGTTACCTGTGCATGTACTGCGGTCACGACTTCAGCCGTCCGCATCTCACCCGCGACCATGTCATGCCGGTGTCCAAGGGCGGTCGCGACATCTGGGAGAACGTGGTCGCCGCGTGCTTCCACTGCAATTCCCGCAAGGGCAACCGCACCCCGCAGCAGGCCAGCATGCCGCTGCTCGCGGTCCCGTACCGGCCGAGCTGGGTCGAACATCTGATCCT
Source organism: Lysobacter panacisoli (assembly GCF_009765165.1). Lineage (NCBI taxonomy): Bacteria > Pseudomonadati > Pseudomonadota > Gammaproteobacteria > Lysobacterales > Lysobacteraceae > Lysobacter > Lysobacter panacisoli. Next base: position 2,511,849 of record NZ_VLNU01000001.1, on the reverse strand, counting down.
GTCGAACCGCAACATCCTCGCCGACCAGATGGCCTTCCTCCGCAGCCAGCTGCCGAAGAACGCGCGCCTGCCCGCCTGAGCGCGGCCCGTGACGCCCATCGCGCTTTGCCGCATTCATTCTTTGGGGTGGCCGGGAGCTGACCAAGAACGCTCGTTTGCGACGCGTTGCGCGCGTTGACGACCGTAAAGGCGTCCGCAACACTCGCCAACCATTGCAAACCACGGAACCGACAATGCGCCTCACCCTCGGTCTGACCGGCATGGATCCGGCGACGGAATCCGCGCTCCAGGCAGCCTTCCAGGCCGCCAACGGCCGACTCGGCAGCCGCTGGGAGCTGATGTCGGATGCCGACGCCGACTACATCATCGTCGACATGGACAGCATGTACGGTCCGATGAGCTGGCTGCGCCTGCACGCGGCCGGCAAGAGCGTGGTGGCGCTGACCGCTGCCCAGCGCACGCAGGCCGATTTCCGCCTCGGCCAGCCGTTCGATGCCAACTCCGTGGGCAACCTGCTGCGCGAGATCGCCGAGCAGGCCGGCGTCGCCGTCGAGGAAGTCGCCGCCGCACCTGCGCCGACGCCCGCTCCCGCACCGGCTCCGGTCGCACCTGCCCCCGTTGCCGCCGCGCCCGTCGCGCCGCCCGCGCCGGTGGAACCGGCCGTCGTTGTCGAAGCCAAGCCCGCTGTGCCGGTCGCCGCCGCGCCCGCGGTCGAAGCACCGGCTCCGGTCGCGCCCGTCGTCGCCGAAGCGCCGGTCGAAGCACCCGCTGCGCCTGCACCCACCATCACCAGCGGCTCGCTGCTCGACTGGCTCGCCAACGATCGCCTCCGCGGTCGCGTGCGCCTGCGTGGCGTCGAAGAAGGCCTGCTGATCGATCTGGAACAGCGCGTCTACCACGGCCCGGCCGCGCTGAAGCCGCTGGCGCGTCATTTCGAAGGCCGCCTCGATTCTGTCGAGTTCGCCCCGGTGGACGCCGCCACGTGGGCCACGGAGAGCGCGCGCCTGGGCGCCGCGATGCCGCTGTCGCGCCTGGTGTGGTTCGGCAACCTGCTGGCCGGCAAGGGCGTGCTCGCTGCCGAGCACGATCCGCAGCGCCGCTACCTGATGATCAAGTGGCCGCAGACCGAGCGCGAATACCCCAAGCACTTCCGCATCGCGACCGTGATGATGAAGGGCCCGTCGCTGTTGCCGGAGATCGCCGAAGCCAGCGGCGTCACCGCCGCCGAAGTCGCCGACTTCATCAACGCCAACCTCGCCACCGGCTTCGCCGAGCCGGAGCGCGAACCCGAGCCCGTCGATCCCGGCAAGGCCGGCAGCGGCCTGTTCGGACGCCTGCGCGGCCGCTGATCTTCACGCCGTCTTGGCGGCGATCCGATCGCCGCAGCTGAACCCGTCCGGGGCCGTGCCTTGCCCGCCCCGGACGACGGCGGGACAATGGCGAACTTGCCGTCTGACCCCGTCGTGATGATCGACCCGCAACGCTATCCGCGTCTGTCCCGAATCCAGGTCCCTGCGGACCTTCGCCAGTTCCCCGAAGAGGAACTGTCCGCCATTGCCGACGAACTGCGCGCGTACCTGATCGAACAGGTCGCGCTGGTCGGCGGCCACTTCGGCGCGGGCCTGGGCGTGATCGAACTCACCGTCGCCCTGCACTGGCTGTTCGAGACGCCGGTCGACCGCCTCGTGTGGGACGTCGGTCACCAGACCTATCCGCACAAGATCCTCACCGGCCGCCGCGACATCATCCACACGGTGAAGCAGAAGGACGGTGTGGCGCCGTTCCCGAAGCGCGAGGAAAGCGAGTACGACACCTTCGGCGTGGGCCATTCGTCCACCTCGATCTCGGCCGCGCTGGGCATGGCGATCGCGCTGCAGCAGATGGGCGACGACCGCAAGGTCGTGGCCGTGATCGGCGACGGCGCGATGACCGCCGGCATGGCGTTCGAGGCGCTGAACCACGGCGGCGGCATGGATCCGGAGCCGAACCTGCTGGTGATCCTCAACGACAACCAGATGTCGATCTCGGAGAACGTCGGCGGCCTGACCCAGATGCTCGGCCGGCTCACCGGCAGCCGCACGCTCAACGCGATCCGCGAAGGCGGCAAGCGGCTGCTCGGCGACAAGAACAAGCCGGCGGCGAAGTTCGTCAAGCGCTGGGAAGAACACTGGAAGGGCATGTTCGTGCCGTCCACGCTGTTCGAGGAAATGGGCTTCCACTACACCGGCCCCATCGACGGCCACGACCTCCCTGCCCTGCTGTCCGCGCTGAAGACGCTCAAGACCCTGAAGGGTCCGCAGTTGCTCCACATCATCACCACCAAGGGCAAGGGCTACGAGCTCGCCGAAGGCGACCAGATCGGCTACCACGCGGTGGGTCCGTTCGATCCCGAGAAGGGACTGGTGAGCAAGCCCGGCGCGAAGAAGCCGACCTACACCGACGTGTTCGGCGAATGGCTGTGCGACATGGCCGCGGTCGAACCGAAGCTGCTGGGCATCACGCCCGCGATGCGCGAAGGTTCCGGCCTGGTGCGCTTCAGCAAGGAATACCCGCAGCGCTATTTCGACGTCGCCATCGCCGAGCAGCACGCGGTCACGCTCGCCGCGGGCATGGCGTGCGAAGGCGCCAAGCCGGTCGTGGCGATCTACTCCACGTTCCTGCAGCGCGGCTACGACCAGCTCGTGCACGATGTGGCGATCCAGCACCTCGACGTGCTGTTCGCGATCGATCGCGGCGGCGTGGTCGGCCCCGACGGTGCGACGCACGCGGGCAACCTCGACCTGAGCTACCTGCGCTGCGTGCCGAACATGGTGGTGATGGCGCCGGCCGACGAGAACGAATGCCGGCAGATGCTCAGCACCGGCTATCACCACACCGGTCCGGCCGCGGTGCGTTATCCGCGTGGCACCGGTCCGGGCGTGGCCGTGCAGGAGGCGCTCGACACGCTACCGATCGGCAAGGCGCAGGTGCGACGCACCGGCGCGAACCTGGCGCTGCTGGCGTTCGGTTCGGTCACCGCGGCGGCCGAAGCGGTCGCCACGGAACTCGGCCTGACCGTGGTCAACATGCGCTTCGTGAAGCCGCTCGACCGTGCGCTGATCCTGGAACTCGCGCGCACCCACGCGGGCTTCGTCACGATCGAGGACAACGTCGTCGCCGGCGGCGCGGGTTCGGGCGTGGCGGAACTGCTGTCCGCCGAGGGCATCGTGCTGCCGGTCCTGCACCTGGGCCTGCCGGACGAATTCCAGCATCACGCCAGCCGCGAACAGCTGCTGTCCGAATCCGGACTCGACGCCGCGGGCATCCGCGCGGCGGTGCTCACGCGCTGGCCGGACCTCGGCCGTCCGAACGTCGCGATAAGCGCCGCGGGCTGATGCCTGTCTCCGCGGCGCGCTACGGCGCGACCGCGGGCTGCGGTTCCTCGACCACGTAGCCCTTCGCGCGCAGCTTGGCGATGTAGCCGTCGGGCTTGATCAACTCGCGCATCGGCATCGCCGCGAACGTCACGCGATTCTTCGCGAGCGCCGTCTCCGCCGCCTCCAGCCAGCGCTCCGCGACCTGCGCTTCGATGTCCCCCGTGCGCTTGCGCAGCACGCCGGCCTGCGCCGCCGCGCGCAGGCAGGCTTCGTTCTGGTCGGTGTAGGGCAACGCCTTCAAGGCTTCGAGATCGCCGATCGCCCACGCGTTGGCGCGATCGCGCATGGTGTCCAGATCCGACTCCAGCCGCTGCATCGTCTTGGAAAAGCAGTCGAGGTCTTCGAGCCGGCTCGCGCGGAACTCGTTCAGCGCGACCTTCGGATCCTCGATCATCACGGTGACCATCGTCGACGTGCGCGGCACGTCATGGCGCTTGGCCATGCGTTCGACCACCGGCCACACCACGCCGCCCTGGCGCAGGCCGATGTCCTCGATGGCCTCCTGGTACAGCGTCATCGCCGCGAAGATCGGACGGTAGTACTCCACGTCGCGATCGTTGCCGATGTAGCGCAGCTTGAGCGCCAGCCAGCGCGCGTAGAGATCGGGCGGCACGATCTGCTGCAGCGTCTGGCCGTCGGGATTCTTGCGCGCGCCGAACGCCTTCGGCGCCAGCGCGAGCCGGCCGAAGAAGCCGATGTCCGCGTCGATGCGCACGCCCGGAGGCTCGATCACCTCCTGTGCCTGCTCGATCACTTTCTCGACGTCGCGCGATTCCCACTCGATGCGCTTGGGCAACGGCGACACCGTACCGAGCACCCACAGCGTGTGCTCGCCGCGGTGCACTTTCCACATGCCGGGCCCGGGCTGCACGCCACTGACGACCAGCGTTTCCATGTCGCGGATGGGCGGCAAGGCCGCCTGCTGCGCACGCACGGCGTGCGGCGCGATGTAAAGAACCACGGACAGCATGACGACGAATCCGGAACGCATGACCACTCCCTGGGCAAACGAGCGAAGACTACGACCAGCGCGAAGAGGCGGAGTTCCCGCGTCAGTCCACGGCACCGCCACGGGAAAGTAGCGCCCGCGCCACCTCGCTGTCCCCTGCCAGGAGTTCGAAGCCTTCCCAGACGAACCCCGGCGACACCGTGCACGCGACCAGTGTCCAGTCGTCAAGCGGTCGTGCGGATTGCCAGCGGCCGGCGCGCACCACGTGCATCGCGACGCCACCGCGCGCGGCACCATCCAGCGTCACCGACGAAAGCGCGCCGGTCTCCGCGTCGAATTCCTGCAGCGCCAGCGCGCCGCCGTCCTGCCAGTGCCACGCTTCGTCCGCATCCACGCGATGCGAGCGGCTGCGTTCGCCGCGCGCAAGCAGGTAGTGGATGGCGGTGAGCGCGGGGCGCGCGATGCCGTTTCCCTGCACCTGCACATCCGATTCAAAGATGCGGCGGTAATGCCCGCCTTCGGGATGCGGCGACAACTGCAACGAAGCGATGAGCCGTTCGACGGAGTCCATCCCGCCATCGTATCGCGGCGACACCACCGCCAGCGCCTTCACGGCCCCTTCGCGCTCGCGGGAATGTGCTATCGCACCTGATCGCCCAACGACCCGGTGACCGCCATGCAAGCACGCGTGCAGTGCAACCGCGATCCACACCTCCTCGCCTTCCTGCTCGTTCTGGCGAGTGCGATGACCGGATGCCAGAAGGCCACGCCCGATGCCGCCGCTCCGCCGGTCACGCCGCCTGCATCGACACCGGCCGCCGACGATGCCCGGGCGATCGCCAAAGAGGCGTACATCTACGGCTTCCCGATGGTCGACAGCTATCGCATCCAGTACTCGTACTTCGTCGACGCGAAGAATCCCGAGTACAAGGGTGTGTGGAACGAAATCCACAACACCGCGCGCGTCTACACGCCGCAGGACAAGGCGATCCAGACGCCCAATTCCGATACGCCGTACTCGCAGCTCGGTGCGGACCTGCGCGCCGAACCGCTGGTGCTCTCGGTGCCAGCCGTCGAGAAGGGACGCTACTACTCGGCTCAGTTCATCGACATGTACACGCACAACTTCGCCTACGTCGGCAGCCGCGCGACTGGCAACGAGGCCGCCAACTTCCTGCTTGCCGGGCCCGACTGGAAGGGTGAGAAGCCGCAGGGCATCAAGGATGTGATCCGTTCGGAAACGCAACTGGTGTTCGTGCTGTTCCGTACCCAGCTGTTCAACGCCGCCGACATCGTCAACGTGAAGAAGATCCAGGCCGGCTACAAGGTGCAGCCGCTGTCGAAGTTCCTCGGCACGCCGGCGCCGCCGGCCGCGCCGCCCATAGACTTCATCGCGCCGCTGACGCCTGAACAGCAGAAGACCTCGCCGGAGTTCTTCCGCGTCCTCAACTTCCTGCTGCAGTTCTGCCCCACCGATCCCAGCGAGACGGAGCTGATGGCGCGGTTCGCGAAGATCGGCGTCGGCGCGGGCAAGCCGTTCGATGTCGCGTCGCTGCCACCCGACCAGCGCAAGGCCATCGAGGACGGCATGGCCGACGCCTGGAAAGCTTTCGCCGAGCACAAGGCGACGGCGATCGATACCGGCAAGGAGAGCAGCGCCGATGCCTTCGGCACGCGCCAGTACCTGCAGAACAACTACCTGCGGCGCATGACCGGCGCGGTACTCGGCATCTATGGCAACTCGAAGGAAGAAGCGGTCTATCCGGTGTACTTCACCGATTCGACGGGCGCGAAGCTGGATGGAACGACGGGCCGATACACGCTGCGTTTCGCGCCTGGCCAACTGCCTCCGGCGAACGCGTTCTGGTCGGTCACGATGTACGAACTGCCAGCCAGCCTGCTCAGCGCGAACGCGTTGAATCGCTATCTGATCAATTCGCCGATGCTGCCGAATCTGAAGAAGGATCCCGACGGCGGGATCACGCTCTACCTGCAGCACGAATCGCCCGGCAAGGACAAGGAAGCCAACTGGCTTCCCGCGCCGAAAGGCCCGTTCTTCGCGGCCATGCGCATCTACTGGCCGAAGCCGGAAGCGATCGACGGACAATGGAAGGCGCCGCCGCTGCAGCGCGCGGATGCGGCTGCTCCTTAAGCCCCTTACGTCGGAGCCGCCCGGAGTTGTCCGGGCGGCTCGCCGCGTGGGGATTACCAGCCCTTGCGGATACCCAGCATGCCGGTCACGCCACGGTCGTCGTCGCTGCCCTGCTGCACGCCGAGGTTGAACCAACCCGTCCACTTGGAACCCAGGTCCGCCTCGGCGCCGGCCTTGATCTCGTAGACGTTGCTCGAACGATCTAGGCTGGTACGCACGCCGTCGAAGGCCACGCCGTCGTGGTAGCCGTTGTGCCACCAGTTCGCTTCCACGAACGGCTGCACGCGCTTGCCGGCGCCTGCATCCGTGCGACCGTACAGCCGCGCGCCGACGCGTGTGGTGAGGCCGTTCGAGTCCGTGCCATCGACGCGGGTGAGATTGGCTTCGACGTGATCGTCAGCGGAATAGTCGCTGTAGATCGCCTGCACCTGCGGCTCCAGGTAGACCGTGCTGTGCTCGCCGCGATGCACGGCCAGACCGTAGCCGGCTTCGAGCGAGGCGCTCCAGCTGTCGGCGTTGTAAGACTCGGTCGGCAGGCCTTCGCCGTGCACCTTGTTGTCGAAGCGGCCGAACTGCGCCCAACCGTCCACGTACAGGCCGGTCGACTCGCCCGGCGCGCTGTTCGCCTTGGCGAACCACGTCCCATAGGCACCGATCGCGTTACCACTGACGCGGCCTTCGGTCTGGCGACCCGAGACGTCGGACTGCGAATGCGTGTCCGCCTCGCCGTGGCTGCCCATGAGACCGACGTGCAGGCGACCTTCGCCCGGGTGGCGCACCGTCTCCGCGCCGACCTGCACGACACTGCTGTCGCCGCGCACATCGAGCTGCTTCACGCCATTGCGGCTCACGCCGGACTGCATCTCGTCGCGCTGCACGCGCGCCCAGCCGGCGAAGCCGCCGTCCTGGCGACCTTCGACGAACGCCAGCTCACCGGCGCGGTCGCGCAGGGTCTGCTTGAGCATCGTGCCCGCCATGTACTGGTTGCCGAGGTAGGCACCCACTTCCGGACGCAGACGCTGCGGTCCGAGCGGCGCCGGTGTGCCACCCGTACCCGGCGTGCCGCCCGAATCCGGCGTGCCCGGCGTGCCAGACGTATCCGGCGGAGTGACGACTACCGGCGCATCCGAACGCAGGTACCAGTCGCCATCGTTCGGATCGGCCTTGCCGCCGTGGTACAGGTCGTACTCGAACGCACCGGCGACCACGCGACCGTCGAGGCCGAACGTACCGTTGGACTGGCCGTCGACGCGCACCACCTGGATGCCGTCGGCGTTGCTGTACGCACCGGTGCCGGACACGGCATCGACGTGCAGCTTGCTGCTGCCAGCGGTATCGCCCTGCACGATCAGCCGGTCGGTCAGCGAGTTGTCGCCGTCGAGCACCGTGTTGATCTGCACCGTGCCGCCCTGCCCCGTGTAGTTGCCCGCGACGGTGAGCGTGTTGCCGACGCTCGCGCCGCCCAGTCGCACGAGACCGGCGTTGTTCAACGCACCGACGGTCGCGTTGCCGGCATTCGCCGTCAGCGTGCCCGCGTTGTCGACGGTGCCGTGGACGAATGCGCCGTCGAGCGCCGTCAGCTGTGCGCCGCTGGCGATGCGCGCATCGCCGGCCATCGCGCCGTTCGCGGCGAGCTGCAACGTGCCGGCATCCACCTGCGTCGGGCCGGTGAAGCCGGCCAGTGCCTGATCGACGCTCAGCGTCGCGCCACCGAGCTTCACCAGCGTGCCGTCGCCGGTGACCGTGTTGTCCAGCGACCAGTCGCTGTCGGCAGTGAGGTTCATCGTGCCGGCGTTGGCGATCGTCGCGCTGCCCAGGTGCGTCGGCTGCGATGCCGCCAGCGTGGTGCCGGAGGCGATGTCGAAATCGCCTGCAAACGCACTGTTGTCGCCGCTCAGCGTGACGTTGGCGCTGTCGCGCAGTGCCACCGTGCCCGCACCCGCGAGCTGCTTGGCGAGCGTGCCATTGGGGCTCGTGCCCGGCGCGGCCGTCACGTTGCCGAGCGTGAGGCGATCGCCGCCGGCCGCGAGCGTGATCGTGCCCGTGTCGCCCACGCCCTGCACATCGTTGAGGATCAGCTGCGAGCCGTCGATCACGTCGACGTTGCCGGTGTACGCGGCATTGGCGCCATTCACTTCGACGATGCTCGGATCGAGCGTGAGCGTGCCGCTACCGGCCAGCGTGTTCGCCTCGATGGTGCCACCGAGCGGATCGCCGCTGGTGCGCTGCGCATCGCTGATGGTCAGCGCACCATCGAGTTGCAGATGGCTGCCGGCCTGCGTGACCAGCTTGCCGACGGTCTGGCTGTGGCCGTTCAGATCGGCGCTGGCACCGGTCGCGACATCGAGCAGCGAGGTCGCGCCGAGCACGTGGTCGTTGTCCATGCGCAGCGTGCCCGTCTGCACGTGCGTCTCGCCCGTGTAGTCGTTGGCCGAATTGGACAGGCTGACGAGGTTGGCGCCGGCATCGATGGCCAGGTGGCCCGTGCCCGTCACCTTCGCCGCAAGATCGGTGTCCAGACCGGTCGCGCCGGCATCGGGAGCGAGCGTGAGCGTCTGACCGTCCTGCACATTGAGCTGGCGCAGGCCGTAGCCCACGAACAGGCCCTGCTGGCCGGCAGCATCGACGGTGTTGAAGATGAAATCGTGGTCGGCGACGGCGACGACGTTGCCGCCTTCGATGACATTCGTCTGCAACGCGTTGCTGATCGGCTGCTGCGTGGTCGCATCGATGAAGGCGAGGTTGCTGCCGCTGCCGGTGACCGCGCCGTTCGCTGCGATCAGTTGCAACTGCACGTCGTCGTCCTGGGACAGCAGATTGGCATCGCCGCTCGGCGTCGGATGGTTGACCAGGCCGCTGCTGGCAAGGTCGAGCGCGATCTCGCCGCCGTTGAGCGCGAGGTCGCCCACCGCGATCGAAGCGTCGGCCGAGGCACTGCCCGGAACACGCACGCCCGGGAAGACGACGCGACCGCCGTTGAGGTTCAAGCCGCCGATGGTCTGCGTACCGGTGCCGACGGTGGTGGTGTTGCCGGCATCGAGCTGCAGCGTGGCATTCGCCAGCGCCGCGGTGTTGGTGCCGGACAAATCGAAGCGGCTGTTGCCCAGCTGCGCGGTGCCGGCGAAGCCACCGCTCGCGTCGGAGAACGCGAACGCGTTGGTCGTATCGACAAGGCCCACGGTGAACAGGCCGCTGCCGGCCAGCGCATTGTTGAAGGTGAAATCGCCCGCAGTCGTCGGCGCGACGGCCAGCGTCGCACCACTGTCGACGGTCGCGGTGCCGGAGCCAAGCGCATCGCTGCGCGTGATCGCCAGCGTGCCGGCGTGCACGTTGCTGCCGCCGCTGTAATCGCTGGCGGCATTGAGCGTCAGCGTGCCCGCGCCGGCCTTGTCGAGCGCACCCACGCCCGTCACCGACGACGAAGACGCCACATCGAAACCGTTGCTGTCGATGGTGCCACCGCCGGACAGCAGGTTGACGCCGTTGACGAGACCGCTGATGAAGTCGGTGCTCGCGGCCGAAGCACGCAGCACACCGTCGTCCATCGCGAAGCTGGCCGTGCCCGCACCGGCCGCCACCTGCCCGGTGGTCAGCGTGCCGCCGTTGAGCAGACCGAGCGAACCGACGCTGCCGGCGTTGTTGCCCAGCACCACGCGGCTGGCCTGCATCGTCGCGTCGTGATCGACGGTGACGAAGCCGGTGCCACTGTTGCCGATGGTGGTCTGTCCCGCGCTCGTCCAGGTGCTGCCCGCGCCGTCGATGGTCGCGGTGCCGGAGCTGCCGGCGTTCAGGCCCACATTCACGGAACCAATCGTCTCGACGACGCCGCCGCGTTGCACATCAAGCGTGCCGGTGCCCGAGACGCCGATGCGTCCATCGAACAACGGACTGGTCATGCTGAGCCTTCCGCCATCGGCGACGGTAATGCTACCGCTGTCGCCCATCGCACTGCCAACCCGGAGCGCTGTCGCGGTCGTCGCACCGCCCTGCAGCACCTGCAGCTGTCCTCGATCGACGTACACGCCGGTGGTGGAAAGGCTACCGCCATCCCGGACCCGCATCGTCGCATCGCCGGTCGCATTCTTGATGTTCACGCCACCGGCACCCGTTTTGAGCTGGCCGCCGTCGGCGACTTCGAGCGTCCCCCCAAGTACGTTCGCGGCCCGCCACAGTTGCGGGCTGTTGCTCGTGAGCGTGAGCGTGCCGCTGCCGAGCTTCTGCACGGTGCCGACAGTCACTCCGCCGGACGTGACCGAACCGGCAAACGTGGTATCGCGATCGTTGACCAGATTGAGTGAATCGAAGCCGACCACCTGCGAGCCTGCATCACCGGACAGATTGTTGACCGTGCTGAAAATACCACTCACCGCCGGGGCACCTTGCAGCGTCGCGCCCGCGGCCACATGCACCGAACTGCTGTTGCGCAGCGCATCGACGAAGCTCACGTTGAGCGTACCGCCCGATACCGTCGTCGCGCCCGAGTAGTTCGTGCCGGCCGAAAGCGTCGTCGTGCCGCTGCCCGCCTTCTCCAGCGTGCCGGTGCCTGTGATCACGCCGAGGGTGAGATTGCCGTCGCGATTGACGATCAGGCTGCCGTTGTTGGCGATGCTGCCGTTGACGCTGCCAGTCGTACCACCACTGCCCAGGCGCAGCGTGCCGCCGTTGTTCACGGTGGTCGTCACAGCGGATCCACCATTTCCCTGGACCGCACCGTTCAAGGTGAGATCGCCGGAGACCTGGACCTGGCCCGCGCCGCCAGTCGCCGTGGTGACATTGCCACCCAACGTCCAGACGCTGCCGGCCGTCGAGTTGAGGCTGGCCCAACCGGAATTGAGCGTTCCGCCGAAGTTATCGTTCTCGCTGCCCGTGCCCGTCAGCACCAGACGGTTGGTGTTTCCAGTAGTAAGGAGGGCGGTACCGCCCGCGGGGTTGAACTGCGAGCCCGTGCCGAGGGTGACCGTGGTGTTGGCAGCGCCGGAAAGCGATATGCCGCTCGTCCCGCTGTTGACGATGCCGTTGTTGAAGATGTTGGAGTTCGATCCCTGGACCAGTAGACCGATCGCAGAGCCTCCGATCGTGCCGTTGTTGGTGAAGGTCCACGCGGTGCCGGTCGGCGCGACGATGCCGTTGCCCGCCGTGTCGACATAGCTGGTGCCGGCGCCAAGAAGGTAGGTGTTGTCCGCGGTCGGCGAGAGCGTGAACGGCGTGACGCCGGACGGCGTATCCGGGATCACCGTAACCGCGTGCGCCTGCAGCAGCGCCGAGCTCAGCACGAGCGCGAGCGCGCCTCCAGCGACTCGGCGCCCACTAGCGCTCTTGCCCCGCGCTGCGGTCAGCTCGCTGACCACGACCCAAGTGCGAAGGGCCTGGCTCCATACGATGCGGTAGATCTTGTTCATCTGAGTTACGTCCTGAGGCTGGAAATCGGAAACGGCTGACGCCCGCGCTGCGACCGGGTCGCGCGTCGGAACGTGTCTGGTTGGTCGGAGGGGCCCTTGGCCCTGCACGGGGTTTCGCGGGGGGCTCTTCGGGAGAGCCGGTGCGTTACGCGTGCAATTGCGTCACTGCTTCTGCGACAAAGGATCAATGAAGGCCATGATCGGCCTCTCGAATCCGTCATCGAATAGGACGAATCCTATTTGCTGGGGAAAGTCCCAATCACGCGGGGTGGCATGCGACTTCACCCCGCTCATGCCCGGCTGGAGCCCGCGTAGCCGGGTAAGCGAAGCGCACCCGGGGCTTGCCGGCAGCGGTAAGGTGTCCCGGGTGCGGCCTGCGGCCTTACCCGGGCTACGCGGGCTGGACCTGGGTTCCCGGTAAACACCCTGCGCGTGTAGCCCGGGTAAGCGCAGCGCACCCGGGGTTTTCCGCACGCCCAGCGCCCTGAAGCGCTGGGCGTGGCGGTTCGATGTCACATGGTGGGCTTCGTCTCGGCCTGGCGTGTGCTGCGGCTGAAACGCGCCGACAGCGCCTTGCGCAGCCCTTCCAACCCCTCGCCCTTGCCCGCCACCTTGAGCAGCGCGTAGCCCTCCAGGGCGCCGCTCATGATGTCGCTGCCCAACGCGGTTTCGGTATCGGTGGCGCGCTCATGCAGCCGCGCCAATCGCACCAGACGCGGGCGCAGTTGATCCAGCGCTTTCAGGTCTTCGCGCAGCGCCGCCAAATCGAAGTTCGGCGGGATCACGCCCGGGTTCGCGTTGAGCACGTCCATCGCCTGTCGGCAGAAGGCTTCGGATTTGTCGCCCATCTTCGCCAGTTGCCGGCGCTGGTCCGCGGGCATGGCGATAAGCGGGGCGAGGTGCGTCTCCAGCGCACCCAGGCATACATCGATGGCGTCCCACTGCTCTGCCGAGATGGTGAGGGAGATCAGGTTCTGACTCATACGTCCTTGGTTCCTTGTCTTTGCACCGGCCCATCCGGCCGGCGATTCACCTTAGACGTCGGCGCACGCGTGCAACGCGGCGGAGCAGCGGAACGAGAAAACTTCTGAGTGTTTAGGCGCGCGCTTAGGCTCGCGAATCGTCCCGGCCCGTGTGCAAGCAAATGCGATGCGCGCGCAACGCTCGCTGATCCGATCGCAACCCATGCCCGCTTGCGCGCAAGGCAAACCCGTTCGACCGCGAGCCGTTTCGGCTTGCGTGCAAGCCAGAACGACTGACGCGCGAACCGCAGCGGCTTGCGCGCGACTCGTCACGCCTTGCGCGCAAGGCAATTTCGCCCAGTCGCAACGCATTCCGGCTTGCGCGCGAGACGGATTGGCTTGCGGACGAGGTATTCCGGCTTGCGCGCAACGTAATTTGCCTTGCGCACGACACGCGCCGGCTTGCGCGCAAGGTAATTTGCCTTGCGCGCAAGCCAATTCCATTCGCGAACGACGCAAGCCGAATGGAGCGCCGCCCGCGAGGTGCGGGCGGCAGGCTCACTCCGGTCGTTCAGGACGCACGCCACTTCGCGCCCTGGACCACCTCGTCCAGCGCGCAGGCAAGACGCTCGAAGCTCGCCATCAGGGCATCCGGCGACAGCTCGAATTCCTCGGCGTCATAGACGATGCGCGCGGCGGACACGCGCGACAGCAGGTGCAGGTGCTCGGCGGTACGGATCAACGTGCCGCGCGAGGATTCGCTCAGCACATAGCCGGGGGAACGGGAAACGGATGACGCGGAACCAGACCGGTTCTTCTTACGCATGAGTCGCTCCATTGACAGTAATCCCTGCATGACGCCGCAAGGGTGTCGGGAGGTTCGAAACCGCCTGTAGACGGTGGGCGTATTCCCCTTGCGGGTTTTGTATTGGCCGCCCTCCCGACGCGGAGCAACTGCGTCGAGTGCCCGGAGCCGGGCACAAAAAACCCGTCGATTTCGACGACGGGCTACCGCTACAGGACTGGAGTTTCGACACTCCGGCGCGGAGTCTGCTATCGGCGCGCAACGTGCGTAACCGCGAAAATGGCGCGCCCCGCGTGCGCGCCATTTCATCGACACGCGTAGCCCGGGTAAGCGCAGCGCACCCGGGTCCTGCCGCCGACGACGCGTGTCCCCGGGTGCGGCCTGCGGCCTTACCCGGGCTACGCGGGCTCTGCTGCGTAGCTACTTGCCCCGCACGAGGATTGGCACGTAGCACGCTTTCGACCCAAAACGGACGTTCGTCGGCAGTTGGGCGGTTGGATATGGGGCACTCATGAAAACGCCGTCCGCCTGGAGCGACAAGGTCACGGCCGGCTAGTCGCCAGCCGGCCCCGTTCCGGTCGAGCCGCGCCCGCTGGCTCGGCAGATCACGGTGGCAGCGGCAGAGGCTTATCGGTTGGCGATCAGATATTGACACCATCCGGTGTGCGACCAATAGGCCAAGGTCGCCGATACGATGTCGGCTCCGTTGGCTGAGTGGATTGCAAGCTCCTGATCGACAAACGGAACCGACGCAATTCCTGTTTCTCGTATTTCGAGACCGTGTAATTTCAGTGTCTGTGCGATCAAGTCAAAGCTCGGCACTTCTTCTTTGTGCGTTTTATCGCAGTGATAGCTACCAGTAAAAACTTTGACGCCAGCGGCTTTCAGATCTTCCGTGCGCGGGAGATCGACGGAGGACGGGTGTGGCCATTCAAGGTAGATTGATCCGTTCTGCGACAATCGGCGTGCGCACATTTCGACAAAGAGTTGCGGTTGATCTATGTGCTCGATGAAGTTTGCCGCTAATACCGCCCCAAATTCCACACCTCTGAACTCCGGTGGCTCGGATGGCCAACTGCCAACTTCATAACCGTCGTACTTGTGGAAGTCCTGACCTTTAGTATTCGCCCATGCGTACATCTTGAGGTCGCGTCGCTTTGGCTTGAGCCACTCACGAAAGACCTGCAGGACACCATCTCCTGCGCCCGCATCAAGGACAGCAGTGCCTATCGGGAGTGTCTTCAGGAAGCGGGTGCGCGAGCTGAATGTGTGAAATGCCTGTGTCGCATCAATACTGCTAAGGCGCGGCGGGCGACCCGGATTGAACCAAGCGACAATATCTTCCGTCGAAAAGCGCTTCATGTTCCCTCCATTGACTATTTGAACTCAAGTCATAACGGCGTGAACCAATTTTCCTGCGTCATCACATCCAATCGACCTCCATCCGGACGTTAGACTATCGCAGGAGTCAGGCAGCACCGCCGCCGTTAAGCCGATAATCAGCCAGGTCGACCAGGACGACGCGCACGAGTTGCGGCTTGGGGCCCGCGGGTGCTTAGCGATGCAAGGGCGTTCGTAGAGGACGCTTCAGCCTAACCCGCCATCAACGTCCGCTCCTGGCCGATAGCGGACGTTCGGCCGGGCCAAGCTCGCGGTGGCGATGCTAATGTCACTTCCGATCCATAGCGGACCTCGCATGCACATCCGACTGGCCGCCGCCGCAGACTTCGATGCCATGTGGGCCCTCTTCCAATCCGTCATCGCCAGGGCGGACGCATTGCCCTTCTCGGACGGATTCACAGTGGAGGCATTTCGCAGCCACTGGTTCACGACGCAGACGTCGCATGTGGCCGTGACCGAAGCCGGGGTCGTCGGCATGTACAAGATGGGCGCCAATTACCCCGACCTGGGCGACCACGTGGCCAGCGCCACCTACGTCGTGGATCCTGCGGCACAGGGGCAAGGCATCGGCCGCGCCCTGGTCGAGCACAGTCTGGTGCAGGCGCGATCGGCCGGCTTCCTTGCCATGCAGTTCAACTATGTCGTGAGCACCAACGCACCGGCCGTCGCGTTGTACCGGAAACTCGGCTTCGTCATCGTGGGCACACTGCCCAAGGCGTTCCGGCATCGGGGCCTGGGTCTGGTCGATGCCTACGTCATGCACCGGTTCCTGTAGCCCGCGCGCGTAGCCCGGGTAAGCGCAGCGCACCCGGGGCGTGCCGCCGACGATGACGTGTCCCCGGGTGCGGCCTGCGGCCTTACCCGGGCTACGCTTGCTTGTTTGCCGGACCCAGGTTCCGTAATCTCGCGCCGGATCAAGGGGATGCACCACACTCGCGAAGTGTGGTGCCGAATGAACAACCGGGCCATCGGTCCGTCTATGGGGTAGTTCGGCCTCAGATGCGCGTCCTTACCTACGTGTACGACGAGTCAGAGCTCACGCGCATAACGAGCCTCCTGCATGAGAAAGGCATTCCCACGTTTTGCAGATCGGTCAGGCCCGCTCGCGGTGCCGTCCCGCGATGGATCGTCTTCGTCTGCCTCAACTCTCAAGCGTCTGACGCCGCACAGGTCCTGAAAGACCCGAACCATGTTCCTTCCTATTCCGTAAACGTCGATACATTCGAGCGCGCCGCGTACTCCCGGAACATGGATCTACTGGTCAAGTGGGGCACCATTCTTCTTGTGTCTGTGGCTGCGTTGTTCGCTCTCGTGGTTTCCATCGCCTACAAGCAGGCCCTCTGAGGACTGACAGCCCATTCAAGCCGGAGCTGCTTTTCGCCTCATCTCGATGCAGGCTTCTCGATGTCGTTACATGCCAAGGAGAGCAATGACCATGCGCTGGTGGGAAAGCGGACTGATTGGCGGCATCGTTCTCTCGGGTACCACGGCTTTCAATGCCGGCAAGGCGCTCGTCGGTGGTATCGATGGGCCGGTGCCCTGGACCGACATCTTCGGCGTTGTCGCCGCTACCTTCGGCATGGGCTTCCTTTGTGGCGTCATGGTCTGGTCTGGAAAGGACCTTCATCGGCGATTTGGCGCCGCGGGTGATGCCCTGGTCGGAATGGCCGTCATGTTGGTGTTCTTCGCCTGCTGCATGCTGCTGTTCGCTCCGGAACTACTCGGGCCGAAGTTGCGAAACGATGGGCTGCTGATGCTGACCGTCGCCACGGTGGCCGGTGCGATTGGCGGGATCTGGTTTGGGCATGACATCGACGATGAGGCATCACCGCCGGGTGCCTGACCATTCTTTCTGGATGAGAGCGCGGAGTTCCAACTGCTCTAAGGGGGCAAAGTGATCAAGACCGGGGGCGTCTACGTTGCCGCGGCCATCGCCGAAATCGCCGGATGCTTCGGCTTCTGGGCTTGGCTCCGGCTCGGGAAATCGGCGTGGCTTTTGCCCGCGTCGATGCTTTCGTTGGCCGCCTTCGCGTGGCTGCTTACACTGGTTGAAAGCAGCGCGGCCGGGCGCGCCTATGCCGCATATGGTGGCGTCTATATCGCCGCCTCCCTCGTTTGGCTTTGGCAGGTTGAAGGCGTCAAGCCGGATCGTTGGGATCTGATAGGCAGCGCTCTTTGCCTGGTGGGCGCCGCGATCATTCTGTTTGCTCCGCGTGCACCGGCGGGTGTCTAGCCAGGACTGACCGGTCGGTGGATCAAGGTGGACTGACTTGGCGCGCTAGTAGTTGATGCCCGCGTGGAACCTGGCCTGCATCACGCGCTCCTCGTCCTCGCTGAGGCCGGGGTCGCCCAGCACTATGTCCACCTGGCCGATGACGCCTTCGAACGCGAACGGCG
Organism: Lysobacter panacisoli; assembly: GCF_009765165.1. Classification (NCBI taxonomy): domain Bacteria; kingdom Pseudomonadati; phylum Pseudomonadota; class Gammaproteobacteria; order Lysobacterales; family Lysobacteraceae; genus Lysobacter; species Lysobacter panacisoli. The sequence goes on along the minus strand of NZ_VLNU01000001.1, from coordinate 2,494,368 downwards.
GCTTGTAGTCCTTGCACACGGGTGAGCCGGTGTCGCAGCCGACACCGAAAGTGTCGATGCCGAAGCGGCCGGCGACGGTGCGTTCGATGCGCTGTTTGCCGACTTCCTTGCCATCGACGATCAGCACCGCCTCGCCGCCCTTGCCCGCACCACCGCCGTCGTAGCGGAACTCGAACGAGACCGTCGAACGACCTTCTGGCAGCGCGACGCTGGATTCCACCGAGGTGCGTTCCATCTCGAAGAAGTTGTAGTGGTAGTGCGGCTTGCCGTTCTTCACGTACAGCACGAATCCCGCCGACTGGCCGCCTTCCGCGAGCAGCACGCCGTCGCCCTTCTTCTCGATGGTGACGTCGATGCGGTGCGATCGGTTCTTCGTGTTGGGTGCGGCCGTTTCGGCCAGGCGCACGGCGCCCGGGTAATACGTGAAGCGCCGGCGATTCGGGTCGGCGCCGCCCGGCGGCGGCTTGGGCTCGGTCAGGCGGCCCGATCCACGGTCGTCCAGCGGCAGCACGTGGTACTTGCGGCAAGCGTCATCGAACAACTTCTTCAGCGTTTCCAGCTTGTCGGGGTGTTTGTCGGCCAGGTCGTCGTTCTCGCTGAAGTCCTCGTCGAGGTGATAGAGCTCCCAGCGGTCCTTGTCCCAGTTGCCCGGTGCGAAATCCTGCCGCCACGGGAACGTGTGCTGCGCGCACGCGATCCAGCCCTGATCGTAGATGGCGCGATTGCTGAAGACTTCGAAGTACTGCTGATCGCGCACGGGGCGCGCATCGGCCGAGGCGAATGTCGACGCGATCGAGACGCCGTCCATCGCCTTCTGTTCGATGCCGTTGACTGTTGAGGGCGCGGGAATGCCCGCGACGTCCAGCACCGTTGGAAGTATGTCGATGAGATGTGCGAACTGGCTGCGGACTGCACCGACATCGTTGATCTTCGCCGGCCATGACACAACCATCGGATTGCGTGAGCCGCCGAGGTGGCTGGCCACCTGTTTCACCCACTGGAACGGCGCGTTGCCCGCCCATGCCCAGCCCAGGGGATAGTGCGGTTCGGTGTCCGCGCTTCCGATCTCGTCGATCACCCTGAGGTTGTCCTCCAGGTTCGACGGCAAGCCGTTGAGGTTCATCACTTCGTTCACGGTGCCGGTGAATCCGCCTTCGGAACTCGCGCCGTTGTCGCCCACGATGTAGAAAACCAGCGTGTTGTCGGCATCGGGCAACTCGCCGATGGCGTCGAGCAGGCGGCCGCATTCGTGATCGGCGAACGACAGGAAGCCTGCGAAGTTCTCCATGAAGCGTGCGTACAGCCGCTTCTCGTCGGCGCTCAGCGAATCCCAGGGCTTCACCCACTCCGGGCGCGGTGTGTTCTGCGTGCCCGGCGGGATCACGCCGAGTTTCAACTGGCGCTGATAGGTCTCCTCGCGCACCGCATCCCAGCCCTGGTCGAACTGGCCGGTGTATTTCTCGCGCCAGTCTTTTGGCGCGTGATGCGGCGCATGCGCGGCGCCGGGCGCGAAGTACAACAGCACCGGTTTGTCGGGATTGACCGACTTGCTGTAACGCAACCAACCGATCGCGCGATCGGTCATGTCGGTCATGAAGTGGTAGCCGTCTTCGGGCGACGTTTCCGGTTCCACCGGGCGCGTGTTCTCGAACAGCACCGGGTAGTACTGGTGCGTCTCGCCACCGATGAATCCGTAGAAGTAGTCGAAGCCAAGACCGGTCGGCCAGCGATCGAAGGGACCGACGACACTGGATTCCCAGTCCGGCGTGTTGTGGTTCTTGCCGAACCACGAGGTGTTGTAGCCGTTGTCCTTGAGGAGGCGGCCGATGGTCGCCGTGCTCTGCGGGATCATGCAGTTGTACGACGGGAATCCCGTGGCCCATTCGGCGAGGAAGCCGGAGCCGCAATTGTGATGGTTGCGGCCAGTGATCAGCGCAGCGCGCGATGGACCGCAGATCGCAGTGGTATGGAAGCGGTTGTAGCGCAGGCCCGCGGCGGCGAGCTTGTCCAACGCGGGCGTCACGACGGGTCCACCGAACGTGGAGACCTGCCCGAAGCCGACATCGTCGAGCAGGATGATCACGACGTTGGGCGCGCCCTTGGGCGCCGTCGGCAATGCGGGCCACTCCGGTGTGGACTCCTGATAGGTCGGTCCGATCTTGCCGCCGAACGGCGGGTCGGGCATGGGCAGTTGCGACCGATCGACCTTGGCCATGACGGGCCTCCACACGGCGGGAAGCGGCAGTTTTCGTTTCCACGCGTCTAGGCGGCGTGAGATAGCTGACCGGCAATCGGCTGCATCACCCACCACATCCAGCCATGCGCACAGGTAGAGGTGCGAGGTCGCACCAGTCCGATCGCAGCGGTCTCCACAGCCGTCACCGCACCGCAGTCACGTGGGGTCTCCCCAAGTGGTGTAGCATGACCTGCAAGGCACTAGCTCAAACGCAGTGCCTACCCGCGCGTTCCGCACGGCCGTCCGCGTCCGCCCGCCTCGCTTCCTTTCACGCGTGACCCTCTCCGCCCTGCGGAGAGACGCCTCAGGGAGCGCCGGTGCCCGGCTATTTCACTCGCAATCAGCTCGTGCCCATTGGTGGGCACACGTATCGACTCCGGGTTCTGAGCGACAAGACTCAGGTCGCCGATCCCGATGGACACGGTGCCCGTCTGGGCATGTCCGCAGCCCAATGGAGCCTTTTCGGGCAGGTCTGGCCGGCGGGACGATTACTCGCGCAGGCCATGCACCGCTTCGACATCGCGGGCAAGCGCATCCTCGAACTTGGATGCGGCATCGGCTTGGCGAGCCTGGTGCTGCAACGTCGCGGTGCGGACGTTGTCGCGTCGGACGTGCATCCGCTGGCCGAAGGGTTCCTCGCGTACAACGCGGCACTGAATGCCCTGCCCACCGTGCAATACCGCCAGCTGCGGTGGGATGTGCCGCTGCCGTCCCTTGGTCACTTCGATGTGATCATCGCCGGCGATGTGTTCTACGAGCGCGACGACGCGCTGCTCCTGATCGAAGTGATCGCGCGGCATGCATGCCCGGACGGCGAAGTACTGGTCACCGATCCAGGCGGCGAGCACAGCTCGCGCCTGAATCGATTGATGGCGCGACAGGGCTTCGAGACGCTCGAAGAGCGCTGCCCGATGGACGACCGCGACACGCCTCCCTACCGCGGCCGCTTGTTGCACTACACCCGTGCCCCGGGCGTACACGCATGAAACCGGGCAGCCGCTACTTGAAAGGAGCGGCGAAGTGCACGGAGTGCGATGCGGTCTGTTGTCGGTTGACGGTCGTGTTGCAGCCGGAAGACCGGGTTCCTTCTCACCTGACGACGCGCACGCCGGAAAACCTGCTCGTCATGGCACACGACGAGGACGGCTGGTGCGTGGCGATGGACGGCGCCCGCATGAACTGCGGCATCTACGAAACCCGTCCTGCCGTATGCCGGCGATTCGTCATGAACGGTCCCTACTGCCGGGCCATCCGCATCGACTACGCGGATGAATGCGCGCGCGCCATCGAACTCACCCTGGTGTAACGAGGAGCCTTATGTCCACCCTTCGCCAACGCGGTTACGGTCCGCTGTATACCTCGGGCTTCCAGCCATCGCACGACAAGGGCATCGCGCGTGAGCGATTGGCCGCAGACATGGATTCGTTCGACAAGGCCGGCGGCCAGATCGAGGTCCTCGGCACCACGCCGTTGCGACGCAAACCCGCGAAACCCGATGGCGCAAGCAAGACGACCGCACCAACTGTCGTCATCGCGAAACTCCCCGAGGCCAGCGACACTGCGGAATCCGCCACTTCTTCCCTCCTCCCTCCAACCCCATAGAGGTATCCCCACTTGGCAAAGCCCAACTACGCATTCGAGAAGCGTCAGCGCGAGATCGCAAAGAAGAAGGAAAAGGACGCCAAACAATCCAAGAAGCGGACGGTACGTGATGAAGCTCGCCCGAGCACCGCGACGCGACCGGGCCCGGCGGACGGATCGTGACGATCGCCTCGAGCAGCGCCACCCATGCCGGGTGACGCTGCCGAACCCCATGAACCCAGCGCGCTAGCGACACACGCACAGGAACTCCGATGAAGCCCATGATCGCCCTCTTCAAGTTCACCATCAGCAACGATCAGAGCATTGGCCCGGAAAGCCTTCAGCAGATCTGGGCCAAGGCGTGCCGCACGTCGGACATCGGCGTAGGACGCAAGGCCGGTCTGCGCAGCGGAGACAAGCCGACCTATTCGCTGTACGGGCGGCAGAATCTCGAGAACCTCGCCGAGATCGAGCAACGCCTGCGCGCATCGTTCGATGAAATGCACCTGCGCGTCTCCATGATCAGCCTGGAGCGCTTCTAGGTTCCAGCGAATCCTGGAAAAGGAAAACGGCGGGGCAAGCCCGCCGTCCCACCGGTTCAATCCGACGAAATTACTGCTTGGTCGGAATGTTGACCTTGTCGATGCCGTGGATGACACCGTTGCTGGAGCTGATGTCGGCCGACGTGACCTGTGCACCGTCGATGCTGACCTTGTCGTTGGCCAACGTGATCGGAGCGGATTGGCCATTCACCGTCCTGGCGGCTTCCCACTTGCCGATATCGGCCACGGTCTTGCGGCCGCTGACCACGTGGTAGTTCAGCAGCGAGACGAGCTCTTGCTTGTTCTCGGGCTTGAACAGGTTCTCCAGCTTCCCGGCAGGAAGCTTTTCGAACGCCGCATCGGTTGGCGCAAAGACGGTGAACGGACCGACGCCGCGCAGGGTGTCGCTCATGCCTGCACGTTCGATGGCCTTGCCGAAGGTCTTGAACGACCCGTCAGCGGCAGCCGTGTCGACGAGGTTCTTGGTGTTGGTGCTGGTATTGGTCATGGTGCTCATGAAGATGATTGCCTTTTATGCGATCCGAAGTGCACGGAATCGAGGATGGCCGAAGCCAGGCTCCTGCCGACGGCAGGGGCGATAGGACTCAGTGCGGGTGAGGAGTGGGACGTACTGCGCGGCTGAGTGGCCGTTACGACATTGCGTCGTAGTGCCAGCGGAGACTGCGCTATCGCCCGTTACTTATTCGTGATCTGACGAGTGTGGATCGTGATTGCGTTCATGTGGCGACCTACGTCGCCTTCCGGGCAGCGGCGTATAGCGCATCCATCGATTGATGCGGAAATCCGGGGCAAATGCGCTAAAGGGTGCTAGATTGAAATTCGCACCGCGAACGCGGGTGCTTTGAGTCTGACTGGACAGACTTTCATGGAAACCATGAGCGAAGTCCTACGCCGCACCGCGCTGATCGAGGCGGAGAGTCACCGGAAGATGCTCGATCTGTGCTGGGCGTTTCGTGCTCAGCTGGAACACATCCAACCCCGTCTTTCTCCCGCCGACTACAGCTACGCTGAAGCACTCAAGACGTTCCTGCTCAGGGCCCGCGGCGTTTAGCGCCCGCACCTGGACAAGCGGACACTACGCTGGACGAAGAACCGTAACATCGAAGTAACGCCGCGCAGCGCACAGTCCAGATGGAGCAAGCACTACTCTCCTGACCGGATCATTCAGTGCGAGAGCGCGTTGTGGCGCCACAAGGCCATTGCAGATGGCCCAGCCTTACGGTTCGAGTCGAACGGAGCCATTGGCGAAGCTTCAAAGCTTCGCCAATGTCGTTTCTGGAAGTCGCGCGCGTAGTCCACAGCATATGAGGGTTCCGCCCTCGATTGGGATCTGATGAACCAGCTCACCGCAGTCGCAGGCATATTGTTCGCAGCCGCGATCGTGGTGGAAACGGTGGTGTGGCTTGCTTTCCTGCATAGGCTAAAGGCACGGCATCCGCAGCTATGGCTGCATGCCGAGCAGCCCCTCATCTGGCAGGACAGGACCGTACTGAGCGCGCGCAGCACGATGCTCTATCTGCACCACCGTGAGTATGTGGACAGCCTGGACAGAGATGGCATCCGCTATTGCGATCGCTATCGGACCGTCATGCTGGCTGCGTACTGGTTCACCGCAATAACAGGCTTCGCTGCACTCATGACGCTGGCGCGTTACGGGTGGTGAGTAGATGGCCTTCGCCATATTGCGTCGAAGCCTGCTGTGCGTTGTATGGCTGGTCGTACATGCCATCGCGACGCCCCGGGTCGTCGCGACACCCTCAAGCCAAAGCGGCTCACGCTTCCAAGGCGATTAGCTCGGGTGCACTTAGCCTGCGACGAGGCTTGGGGGTGTGAACGCGGTTCACGCATGACTCGCTCGATCGGAGCAAACACATCCGATGTAGCAGTGCGGCGTAGCGGGACTTGTAGCTGCCGAGAGAGGGTCGTTTCTCGCCCTCATGGCTTCCAAACCGATCGATCGGTTACATCGCAAGATGGTCGGGACGGCCGGATTCGAACCGACGACCCTCTGCCCCCCAGGCAGATGCGCTACCAGGCTGCGCTACGCCCCGACGTGTTGCGTGTGCCGCCCTTGCGAGCGGGCGGCAAGTATAACGGTTGAAGCGTCGCCGCGGCCAGCGCGACGGGTGTGCGGATCAGCGCCGCAGCAGCTGCAGGACTTCTTCCAGCTCCATCCGCACCTGGCGGATGATCTGCGAACTCAGCGCGGATTCGTCCTTCGCCGTCTCGCCTTCCAGGCGCAGGCGCGCGCCGCCGATGGTGTAGCCCTGTTCGTACAGCAGGCCGCGGATCTGGCGGACCATCAGCACTTCGTGGCGCTGGTAGTAGCGGCGATTGCCGCGGCGCTTGACCGGGTTGAGCATCGGAAACTCCGTCTCCCAGTAGCGAAGCACGTGCGGCTTGACGTCGCACAGCTCGCTGACTTCACCGATGGTGAAGTAGCGCTTCGCCGGGATGGGCGGGAGTTCGCGATTGCTGCCGGGATCAAGCATGCTCCGCTCCGGAATAGGCTTCGACGCGTTCCTTCAGCTTCTGGCCGGGGCGGAACGTCACCACGGTACGGGCGGAGATCGGAATCTCCTCGCCCGTCTTCGGGTTGCGGCCCGGGCGCTGGTTCTTGCGGCGCAGGTCGAAGTTGCCGAAGCCGGACAGCTTCACCTGGCGTCCGTGCTCGAGCGCCTCACGCAGCGCGTCGAAGAAGGAATCCACGAACTCCTTCGCCTCGCGCTTGTTCAGCCCGACCTCGTCGAACAGGCGTTCGGCCATCTCAGCCTTGGTCAATGCCATCTGTATCCCTCAACCTCAGCCGCGGATCGCCGCGCCGTATTCCTGCTGCAACGCCGTGGTGACCGAAGCCACCGTGGAATCGACGTCACGGTCAGTCAGGGTGCGCGATTCATCCTGCAGAATCAAGCCCATAGCAAGACTTTTGAAACCCGGTTCCACGCCCTTGCCCTGGTAGCGGTCGAACAGTACGAGATCGCGCAGGGACGGGCCTGCGGCATGCTTCACGGACTGCGCAAGCGCCCCCCATTCGACGTCCTCCGGGACGACGAACGCGAGGTCCCGGCGGACGGACGGGAACTTGGACAGCGCCCCGGCCTTGGGCACGGCGCGGCTGAACAGGGGTTCCAGGTCGAGTTCGAACGCGATCACGTCGACGTCCAGCTCCAGCGCACGCTGCAGGCGCGGATGCAGCTGACCGATCCAGCCCAGCTTCACGCCGTCGCGGTACACGTCGGCCGACCGGCCGGGGTGCGCCCAGGCGGGCTGCGAGGTGCGGAACTCGAGCGTCGCACCGGCGAGCGCGGCGAGGCTTTCGAGATCGCCCTTGAGGTCGTGGAAACCGACCGCGCGCGATGCGCCCGCCCACTGCTCGGCCTGCGCATCGCCACAGGCGACAGCGGCGATGCGCTGGGTTTCGCGCGGGGCGCCATCGCCGACGCCCGGCGTCGCGCTCGCGAACACGTTGCCCAGCTCGAACAGGCGCACGCGCGACTGCTGGCGCACGGCGTTGCGCGCGAGCGCGGCGACCAGGCCCGGCAGCAGGCCGGTGCGCATCACCCCGAGTTCGGCACTGAGCGGATTGGCCAGCGGCACGGCGTCGACGGTAAGGCCCCACTTCGCCAGCAGGTCGGCCTCGACGAAGGCGTAGTTGATCGCTTCCAGGTAATCGCGCGAAGCGAGATGGCGACGCGCGGTGGCCTCGTCGATCCGCGTTTCGCTCGGCGACACCAGACGCGCGGCGCCAGCGGGCAGCGTGGTCGGGATCGCGTTGTAGCCGTGGATGCGTGCGATTTCCTCGATCAGGTCTTCTTCGATCGCCAGATCGAAGCGGCGGCTCGGCGGTACCACGCGCCAGCCGTCGGCGAGGGTTTCGACCGACAGACCCAGCGCGCGCAGGATGCGTTCGACTTCCGTGTCGGCGACCTGCAGGCCGAGCACGCGCGCCAGGCGCGCGCGACGCAGCACGATCGGCTGCGCCGGCTGCAGGTGTTCGGTGTGCACCGCTTCGATCATCGGCCCCGGCACGCCGCCGGCGATGTCGACGATCAGCCTCGATGCGTACTCCACCGCGATGCGCGGCAGTTCCGGATCGACGCCGCGCTCGAAACGATGGCCGGCATCGGTGTGCAGACCGAGCTTGCGGCTGCGGCCGATGATCGCCGACGGCACCCAATGCGCGGCTTCGAGGAAGACGTTGCGCGTGACATCGGTGACCCGCGTGTCAAACCCGCCCATGATGCCGCCCAGCGCGACCGCACGCGCGGCCTTGCCGCCGCGACTGTCGGAGACGACGAGGAATTCCGGATCGAGCGCGACGGTGCGGCCGTCGAGCAGCTTGATCTCCTCACCCTCGCGCGCGGGACGCACGACGACGGCGCCTTCCAGCGCGTCCTTGTCGAAGGCGTGCATCGGCTGGCCGAGTTCGAGCATCACGTACTGGGTGACGTCGACGAGGAAGCTGATCGGGCGCACGCCGCTGCGACGCAGGCGTTCGGCCATCCACACGGGCGTGGAGACGTTGGCGTCCACGCCGTCGATCACGCGACCAACGAAGCGCGGCACGCGCGGACCTGCGTCGAGTTCGACCGCGAGCACGGCGTCGCTCTGCGCCGTCACTGGCGTCGCGTCGAACGAGCCGACTTCACTGCCGAGCGCAGCGGCGACGTCGTAGGCGATGCCGCGCACGCTGAAGCAGTCGGCGCGATTGGGCGTGAGCTTGATCTCGATGGACGCGTCCGGCAGGCCGAGGTACTGCGCCAGCGGCGTACCAACCGCAGCATCGGCCGGCAGTTCGAGCAGGCCGGATGCATCCGGGTCCACGCCGAGTTCCTTGGCCGAGCACAACATGCCCGCCGATTCCACGCCGCGCAGCTTCGCGGCCTTGATCGCGATGCCGCCGGGCAGGTTCGCGCCGACTGTCGCAAGCGGCGCCTTCAGGCCGGCGCGCGCGTTCGGCGCGCCGCACACGATCTGCACGATGCCGTTGCCGGTATCGACCTGGCAGACCTGCAGGCGGTCGGCTTCGGGGTGTTTTTCCGCGCTGACGATCTGCGCGACGACGACGCCGTCGAGCGAGTCGCCCAGCGGCGTGACGTCCTCGACCTCCAGGCCGATCGCGGTCAGCGTCGCGGCGAGTTCATCGCGCGAGGCGCGGGTCGGTACGTGGTGGCGGAGCCAGTTTTCGGAGAATTTCATTCGGTTCTATCCGCAACGCGACAGGTCAGGCGAACTGCTTGAGGAAGCGCACGTCGTTGTCGAAGAAGCTGCGCAGGTCGTCCACGCCGTAACGCAGCATCGCGAAGCGTTCGACGCCCAGGCCGAACGCATAGCCGGTGTACTTCTCCGGATCGATGCCGACGTTGCGCAGCACGTTGGGATGGACCATGCCGCAGCCGAGCACTTCCAGCCAGCGCGTGGAACCGTCCGGCTGCTGCCAGGCGATGTCCACTTCGGCCGAGGGCTCGGTGAAGGGGAAGTAGCTCGGGCGGAAGCGCATCTCGAAATCGCGCTCGAAGAACGCGCGCACGAATTCCGCGAGCGTGCCCTTGAGGTCGGCGAAGCTGGCGTGCTCGTCGACCAGCAGGCCTTCGCACTGGTGGAACATCGGCGTGTGCGTCTGGTCGCTGTCGCTGCGGTACACCTTGCCCAGCGCGATCATGCGCAGCGGCGGCTGGTGGTCCTGCATGTAGCGCACCTGCACGCCGGAGGTGTGCGTGCGCAGCAGGCGGCCGTCGCCGAAGTAGAACGTGTCGTGCATCGCGCGCGCCGGGTGGTGCGGCGGGAAGTTCAGCGCTTCGAAGTTGTGCCAGTCGTCCTCGATCTCCGGACCGTTGCTCAGTTCGAAACCGAGACGCCCGAAGATGTCGGCGATGCGCTCCATCGTACGGCTGACCGGATGCAGGCCGCCACGGCCGGCGTCGATGCCCGGCAGCGTGACGTCGATGCTCTCCGAGGCCAGGCGCGACTGCAGCACGGCTTCGTCGAGCACGGTGCGGCGCTGCGCGAGCGCGGCGGTGAGTTCGTCGCGCGCCTTGTTGATCGCTTCGCCCGCGACCTTGCGCTGCTCGGCGGGCAGCGTGCCGAGCTGCTTCAGCTGGGCGGTGACGCTGCCGCTCTTGCCCAGCAGCGAAACACGCAGCGCCTCGATCGCGTCGGGCGATTCCGCCGCGGCGATCTCGACCAGCGCCTGCTGCGTCAGTGATTCGATTCCACTCATTCGCTCACGAACCTCCGCTCCGCACGGCGTCCGTTCCCCCTGGAACCTGTCCCCGGAACGATCCGCCTGGAAAAACCAAGTCTCAAAACGAAACATGGGGAAGGACTTGCGCCCTTCCCCATGCGTTATTGCGTTGTGCCTGGATCGCGACCATGTCCCGCAGGACCGGCACGACCTGGCGAGCAACTTACGCCGCGAGCGCGCTCTTCGCCTTCTCAGCCAGCGCCGCAAAACCCTGCGCGTCGTGCACGGCGATGTCCGCCAGCACCTTACGGTCGAGGGTGATGCCGGCCTTCATCAGGCCGTTGATGAAACGGCTGTAGCTCAGACCGTTGATGCGGGCAGCCGCATTGATGCGGGTGATCCACAGCGAACGGAAATGACGCTTCTTCTGCTTGCGACCGATGTAGGCGTACTGCAGGGCCTTCGTGACCGCCTGCTTGGCGACGCGGAAGACCTTGCGACGGGCGTGATAGTAGCCCTTGGCCTGCTTCAGGATTTTCTTGTGACGGCGACGCGCCGTAACACCACGCTTAACTCGTGCCATTGTTCAGCCCTCCTCAGAGATACGGCAGCATGCGGTCCAGACGGCCCGCGTCCTCGGCACGAACATGGTTCGTCTGCCGCAGGTTGCGCTTCCGCTTGGTCGCCTTCTTGGTGAGGATGTGGCTCTTGTTGGCGTGGCCGCACTTGTACTTGCCGGAAGCGGTCTTCCGGAAGCGCTTGGCCGCCGCCCGATTGGTCTTGATCTTGGGCATTGCGATGTCCTTTCGGAGGTTTGGTCACTGGCCTGGGCGGTGGCTGAGCCACTCTTTCCGTCCTGCCCTGCCGGCTTGTAAGTCGTTGATCCGAATGGAATCCACGACAGGTCCGTAATGTTGCAAACAACAAACCCGGCGAACCGGGTCGCACATTATGCGGGACCGTCGCCTGGCTTGCAAATCTTTTCTTTGAAAATCAGGGGGTTCCCCACCCCTGGACGGCGAAAGGCGCCCTGCGGCGCCTTTCCCGGGTCCGGCCCCCCCCCCCCCCGCGCGCGGGGGCGGACGGCTCACTTCTTCTTCGGCGCGATCATCATGACCATCTGGCGACCTTCCAGGCGCGGGCGGGACTCGATGACGATGTCCTCGCCGAGGTCGGCCTCGATCCGCGCCGCCATCTCGCGGCCCAGCTCCTGGTGGCTCATCTCGCGGCCACGGAAGCGGATGTTGACCTTGACCTTGTCGCCCTCTTCCAGGAAACGGCGCATGTTGCGCAGCTTGATCTGGTAGTCGCCCTCGTCGGTCACGGGACGGAACTTGAGCTCCTTGATCTCGACCTGCTTGGTCTTCTTCTTCGCCTCGTTGGCCTTCTTCTGCTGCTCGAAGCGGAACTTGCCGAAGTCCATGATCTTGCAGACCGGCGGATCGGCGTTGGGCTGGATCTCGACCAGATCCAGACCCTCGTCCTCGGCCATGCGCAGGGCTTCGTCGCGCGTGAGCACGCCGATCATTTCACCGTCGCTGCCGATCACACGCACGCGGGGTACGCGGATTTCCTGGTTCTTCCGATTGGGCTTTTCGGGGGTACTGATGTTGCAATCTCCGTTATGGAACGTGCCGGCCGCAGGGGCAGCCGGAGTCTGATCAGTCTGCAGGCGTTACTGTACGCCCTCACTGCGCAAACGCGAGGCGAAATCGGCGACGGACATCGTCCCCAGATCCTCTCCTCCGCGGGTACGGACGGCGACCATGCCGTTTTCCTTTTCGCGGTCGCCGACCACCAGCAGGTAGGGCACGCGCTGCAGCGTGTGCTCGCGAATCTTATAGCCGATCTTTTCGTTGCGCAAATCGGAATGGACCCGGAAGCCTTGATTTGCAAGGGATTTCCGGACTTCGTCCACGTAATCGGCCTGGGCGTCGGTGATGTTCATGGCCACCGCCTGGATCGGCGCCAGCCAAGCCGGGAACTGGCCGGCGTGGTGCTCGATCAGGATGCCGATGAAGCGCTCCATCGAGCCGACGATGGCCCGGTGCAGCATCACCGGATGACGGCGCTGGCTGTGCTCGTCGACATACTCGGCGCCGAGGCGGCCCGGCATCATGAAGTCGACCTGCATCGTGCCCAGCTGCCAGGTGCGGCCGATGGCGTCCTGCAGGTGGTACTCGATCTTCGGGCCATAGAACGCGCCCTCGCCCGGCAACTCCTGCCACTCCACGCCCGCGGCGCGCAGGGCCGAACGCAGCGCGTCCTCGGCCTTGTCCCAGGTGGCGTCGTCGCCCAGGCGCGAATCCGGACGCAGGGCGATCTTGATCTGGATGTCGCTGAAGCCGAAGTCGCCGTAGACCTTCAGTGCCTGCTCGTGGAAAGCGCGGACCTCGGACTCGATCTGGTCCTCGGTGCAGAAGATGTGGCCGTCGTCCTGGGTGAAGCCGCGCACGCGCAGGATGCCGTGCAGCGCGCCGGAGGGCTCGTTGCGGTGGCAGGCGCCGAACTCGCCGTAGCGGATCGGCAGGTCGCGGTAGCTGTGCAGGCCCTGGTTGAACACCTGCACGTGGCCCGGGCAGTTCATGGGCTTCAGCGCGTAGGTCCGTTTCTCGGACTCGGTGAAGAACATGTTGTCCTTGTAGTTGTCCCAGTGGCCGGACTTCTGCCACAGCGACACGTCGAGGATCTGCGGGCAACGCACTTCGCCGTAGCCCGTTTCGCGATAGACCCGACGCATGTACTGCTCGACGACCTGCCAGATCGACCAGCCCTTCGGATGCCAGAAGATCAGGCCCGGACCTTCTTCCTGCAGGTGGAACAGGTCCTGCGCCTTGGCGATCTTGCGATGGTCGCGCTTCTCAGCTTCCTCGAGCTGCGTCAGGTAGGCCTTGAGGTCCTTGTCGTTGAGCCACGCCGTGCCGTAGATACGGCTGAGCATCTGGTTGTTGGAATCGCCGCGCCAATATGCGCCGGCGACCTTCATCAGCTTGAACGCGCGCAGCTTGTCCGTGGACGGCACGTGCGGACCGCGGCACAGGTCGGTGAACTCGCCCTGGCTGTAGAGCGAGAGCTCCTCACCGGACGGGATCGATTCGATGATCTCGGCCTTGTACGCCTCACCCAGGCCACGGAAGTAAGCCACCGCGTCGTCGCGCGACTTCACGCTGCGCGCGACCGGCAGCGCATCCTTCACGATCTTCTGCATCTCGGCCTCGATCGCCGGCAGGTCTTCCGGCGTGAACGGGCGCTCGTAGGCGAAGTCGTAATAGAAGCCGTTGTCGATGACCGGGCCGATGGTGACCTGCGCACCCGGATACAGGCGCTGCACGGCCTGCGCCAGCAGGTGCGCGGTGGAATGGCGAAGCACCTCGAGTGCATCGGGATGCTTGTCGGTGACGATTTCGAGCGACGCGTCGTGGTCGATGCGGAAGCCCGTGTCGACGAGCTTGCCATCGACCTTGCCGGCGAGCGCGGCCTTGGCCAGGCCGGCGCCGATGGAGGCGGCCACGTCGGCCACGGAAACGGGTTGTTCGAATTCGCGGCGGCTGCCGTCGGGGAGCGTGATTGCGATCATGGGATGCGGGCGCGCAGTGCGCGGCTGGCGAAGTGGATGCGGGCGGACGCGGGGTCCGGAAACGAAAACGGCGCCGCGGCGCCGTCTGATGAGGGGCGTCGTCGGCGATCAGCGATGGGACGTGGTAGTGCTCATGTCGCACGCTCGGCTGGCGGTTTCCCGCGGGCCACCTCGAGTATCCGCCACCGGCGGTCGCCGGGGCTCAGGGTGAAGTCTTGGGGCTGGGCGCGGCCAAGTCAACGCTTTTGAGGCGATCCCGCAAGGCTGGACGACATTGTGGACGTGAAGGACCTTGCTCGTTCAGGGGCCGGCGGCCTTGCGCACGGCGGACAGGAATTCCGGATCGGGACGCGTGCCGATCTGTTCCGTGCGCGCGAGGACGCGCCCCTCCGGATCGAGGAGGATCAACGCGCTCGTGTGGTTGAACTCGCCGTCGGCGAGCGGCCTGAAGCGGATGCCGAGGAGTCCCGCGACTTCACGCACCGAACCGGCAGGCGGCGATGCGAGCGTCCAGTGCGACGTGTCCAGCTTGCGCTTGGCGACGACGGACGCGAGTGCGGTCGGCGTATCGCGCGCCGGATCCATGCTCACCAGCAGGATACCGAGGCGATTGCGTTGCGAAGGTGTCAGCTGCGATTCGATCGCCTTGCCTGAGTCCACGATCAGCGGACACACGTACTGGCATGACGTATAGAACATCGAAACCAGCTGCGGCTTGCCGCGCCGCGTGCGCCAGTCGCTGACCCGTCCCGCCTGGTCCGTCAGCGGCAACGTCAGCTGGTATACCGAATCGGCAGGCAACGTCGTGTTCGACGACGATGCGGCGAAGGCGTCTGCGCTCGCCAGTGCGGCTAATAGCGCGAACGCGGATGCCATTGTCGAAAGTCGTTTCATCTTGCATCCCTCGCACAGCGGAACCCGAGATTGGCCGTAGCGTCGGCACCATCGAGCGAGGACAGCATCGCCACGCGCATCAGCACCGCGTAGTTTTCGACGTCGCGCATCGACAGCGCGCCGGCGCCGCAGAATTTCAGCTTGTCCGGATCGCCCTGGTTGCGGTTGTCATCCGACACCAGCAGCGCGGAGTAATCCTCCGTCCATTCCCACACCAGACCGTGCAGGTCCTGCACGCCCCATGCATTGGGAGCCTGCAGTCCCGCGCGCGGCAGCGCCTTGTTCGACGGCCGCGAATACCAGGCGAGTATGCGTTCGCGCCACGCCGGATCCTTGCGCGCGTCGCGCCGTGTTTCGTCGGCGGCGGAAGCGTATTCCCACTCCGTCCAGGTCGGCAGGCGCGCGTTCTGCGCCTTGCAGTACGCACTGGCCGCGAACCAGCTCACCCAGGTCACCGGTTGGCCGGGCAGCGCATTCGGCCCCAGTGTCGTCGGCCCCTGCCAGTGCTGCAGGTAGCGCGCTTCGGCGAACACGCGCGGGACGCCGTCGCGCTGCCACTGCGGATGCTTGCGCACGAAGTCCAGGTATTCGCCGTTCGTTACCGGACGGCGCATGAGGTCGTAGGGCGCCACGCGCGTCCCGTTCTTGACGTCTTCGTACTTGAGCACCGACTGGAACGATCCGCCGGACAGGTGCGCGTAGTCGACGTCCGCCGCCGCGAGCAGTCCGCCGGCACAAAGCAGCAAGACCGCCAGGGCGACGCTTCGACGCATGGCTCAGTGCCCGGCGGAGGCGGTGCTCGACTGCGCCTTCCGGATGTCCGCCGCCTCGGCCTTGGTCACGCGCCCGCCGGGATTGCCCCAGCTGTTGAGCACGTAGGTGGAAATGTTGGCGACTTCGTCGTCGGTGAGCTGGCTCATCGGCGGCATGTTGGAGTTGTAGTCCTTGCCGTTGACCTTCACCGGTCCGACCAGGCCGTGCACGATGATTTCGGCCACGCGCTTGGGATTGGCGGCGATGAAGTCCGACTTCGCCAACGGCGGGAAGACGCCTTCCAGTCCCTGCCCTTCAGGCTGGTGGCAAGTGGAGCACGTGCCCGCGAACAGCTCCTTGCCCGCTGCGACCTGCTGCTCGAGCGACAGATCGCCCGTCTGGGCCGATGCCGCCGCGTCCTCCACGGCGCGCAGGCTCGGCTGCGCACGGTTGCCGATGTACATCGCATCGACTTCCTTGCCGGAGTAGATGGCCTTGTTCTCCGGTCCGTCGGCCTTGAGGATCGCCATCGCGCCCTTGTTGAAGGCGCGGAAGATCGAGTGATCGACCAGGACGTAGCTTCCCGGGACTTCGAGCCGGAAATCCATGATCGCGGCGCCGCCCGCGGGAATCAGCGTCGTCTGCACGTTCTCCTGGAATCGGCTTCCGCCTTCGAACCAGACCTTGTCGAAGATCTCGCCGATCACGTGGAAGCTCGACACCAGATTGGGACCGCCGTTACCGACGTACAGCCGCACGGTCTCGCCCACCTTCGCCGGCAATGCCTTCTCGCCGGTCAATGCACCTTCCGTTCCGTTGAACAGGACGTAGGTGGGATGCTCGTCGATGGCCTTCTCCATGTCGAAAGGTTGATGGCCTTTCTCACGGTACTTCCCGGTCGTGTAGAAATCGCCCTGCATCACGTAGTACTCCTTGTCGACCGGCGGGAGACCTTCCGGAGGTTCGACGAGGATCAGGCCGTACATGCCGTTGGCGACGTGCATTCCCACCGGCGCGGTCGCGCAGTGGTAGACGTACAGACCGGCATTGAGCGCCTTGAAGGTGAAGCGCGATACATGGCCTGGCGCGGTGAAGCTCGACGCGGCGCCGCCACCCGGACCGGTGACGCCGTGCAGGTCGATGTTGTGAGGCATCTTGCTGTCGGGCATGTTGCGCAGGTGGAAGACGACGGTGTCGCCCTGGCGCACGCGGATGAAGCTTCCCGGCACGGTGCCGCCGAAGGTCCAGAAGGTGTAAGTGACGCCTTCGGAAATCGGCATGTCCTTCTCGACCACGTCGAGCTGCACGATGACGCGCGCAGGCGCCTTGCGTCCCGTGGCCGGCGGAACCATCGGCGGGCTCGTCAGCACCGCATTGACGTCGGCCCCCTGGGGTGGACCGAGATCCCCCTTGGCGGAACCTCCGGTGTCGTCCGGCTTGGCTGCAGCGGACGGGTCGTCGTTCTTCTTCTCGCCGCAGCCGCCAGACAGCAGCGCTAACGTCGCAGCAAGGGCCACGGATCGGAGGAGGGAGTTCATGTAGTGCCCCTGTGTCGCCGGAAGGGACTGACTGCGGAACGCAGCGGATACTCAGCCCGCCCGGGTTATGTGGGTGTGAACCGGCATCCCGGCCACAATGCCCGCAGCCGGTTTCAGCCAGACAGGCAACCTCGGGGGCGCAGCGGCTTCGCCCGGGACTTGTCCGGCACTCCGCGCAAATGAAAACGGCGCAGACCCGAAGGCCGCGCCGTCATCAACCACTTAAAAGTGGTGGGCGGTACAGGGTTCGAACCTGTGACCCCTACCATGTCAAGGTAGTGCTCTACCGCTGAGCTAACCGCCCCCTGCTCTTGAACAGGCCTCGTCGCAAACCGCTCGACGAGGGGCGCGCAGTGTAGCCCGTCGGCACGCCGGCGGCAACACTTCCCGCCGGCCGAAACCAGCGCGAGGCGCGATTCACGCGGCGAAGCCCGCATCCTTGAGCTGTCGCAGCTGGTCGCGCACCGCCGCGGCCTCCTCGAATTCGAGGTTGCGGGCGTGCTCGTACATCTGTTGTTCCAGCGCCTTGATCCGCGCCGCGAACTGGGACGGGCTGAGCTTGGCGTACTCGGACAGGCTCTCCGCCACCTTCTTCGCCTTGCCACGCCCCTTGGCGGTATCGCCGGGCTCGGCGCGCGCGCCTTCCATGATGTCCACGATCGGCTTGGCCACCGAGCGCGGGATGATGCCGTGCTCGGTGTTGTGTTCGACCTGCCGCTGCCGGCGGCGGTCGGTTTCGTCGATCGCGTGCTGCATCGATTTCGTGATCCGGTCCGCGTACAGGATCGCCTTGCCTCGGACGTTGCGCGCGGCGCGGCCGATGGTCTGGATCAGCGAGCCGCTGGAACGCAGGAAACCTTCCTTGTCCGCGTCGAGGATCGCCACCAGCGACACTTCCGGCATGTCCAGGCCTTCGCGCAGCAGGTTGATGCCGACCAGCACGTCGAACTTGCCCAGGCGCAGGTCGCGGATGATCTCCACACGCTCCACCGTTTCGATGTCCGAGTGCAGGTAACGCACGCGTACGCCGTGTTCACCGAGGTATTCGGTCAGGTTCTCGGACATGCGCTTGGTCAGCGTGGTGATCAGCACGCGGTCGCCCATCGCGACACGCTCGCGGATCTCGCCGAGCACGTCGTCGACCTGCGTCGCGACCGGGCGGATCTCCACTTCCGGATCGATCAGGCCGGTCGGACGCACCACCAGTTCGACGATCTGATCCTCGGACTTGCGCAGCTCGTAGGGGCCGGGCGTGGCGGAAACGAAGATCGCGCGCGGCGAACGGCCTTCCCATTCCTCGAAACGCAGCGGACGGTTGTCCAGCGCGGACGGCATGCGGAAGCCGAACTCCACCAGCGTTTCCTTGCGCGAACGATCGCCCTTGTACATCGCGCCGATCTGCGGGACGGTCACGTGCGATTCGTCGACCACCAGCAACGCGTCCGGCGGCAGATAGTCGAACAGGCACGGCGGCGGCTCGCCGGGCATATGGCCGGTGAGATGGCGGCTGTAGTTCTCGATGCCGTTGCAGTAGCCGACCTCGGCGAGCATTTCCAGGTCGAACTGGGTGCGCTGTGCGAGGCGCTGCGCTTCGACCAGCTTGTTCTGCGCGTACAGCTGCTCGAGCCGTTCGCGCAGTTCTTCCTTGATGGTTTCGATCGCGTCCAGCACCGTGCGGCGCGTGGTGACGTAATGCGAACCCGGATAGATCGTATAGCGCTGCACCTGGCGCAGGCTCTCGCCGGTGAGCGGGTCGAACAGCGTCAACTTCTCGATCTCGCCATCGAACAGTTCGATGCGCAGCGCTTCCGCGTCGCTTTCCGCCGGATGCACGTCCACCACTTCGCCGCGCACGCGGTAGGTCGCGCGGCGCAGCTCGGTGTCGTTGCGCGTGTACTGCATTTCGGTGAGGCGGCGGATCAGTTCGCGCTGGTCGATGCGCTCGCCGCGCACCATGTGCAGGACCATGCGGAAGTATTCGTTCGGATCGCCCAGGCCGTAGATCGCCGAGACTGTGCACACGATCAGCGCGTCGCGACGCTCCAGCAGCGCCTTGGTCGCCGACAGGCGCATCTGCTCGATGTGCTCGTTCACCGAGCTGTCCTTCTCGATGTAGGTATCGGAGGACGGGACGTACGCTTCGGGCTGGTAGTAGTCGTAGTAGCTGACGAAGTACTCGACGGCGTTGTTCGGGAAGAATGCCTTGAACTCGCCGTAAAGCTGCGCGGCCAGGGTCTTGTTCGGCGCCATCACGATGGTCGGCTTCTGCACCTGCTGCACGACGTTGGCGACGGTGAACGTCTTGCCCGATCCGGTCACGCCGAGCACGGTCTGCGCCGCCAGCCCGTTCTCGAAGCCGTCCACCAGGCGCGCGATCGCCGCCGGCTGGTCGCCCGCGGGCGAGTACGGCGCGACGAGCTGGAATCCTGCGGGGTGACGGCTGTCGTTCATCGGCAAGCTCCCGAGTGGGAATAAACCTTCAGTGTAGTTGCCCACAGGGATGGGGGCGCGGCCGGCGTTTCCCTACCCCCACCCTGCCCGCGGACCGATGGGCCGTTTGCCTTCGCTGTCGAAGACTCACCGCACCTTCCCTGGACGCGGATCGATGCGACGGAACGCACTCGGCTTCACCCTCGTCGAGCTGGCGGTCGTCCTCGCCGTCGTCGCCGTGCTCGCCCTCGTGGCCGTGCCCGCGTTCAGCCGGCTGCTGGCGTCGGCGCGCACCGCGACGGCCTTCCACGGCCTCACCACCGCGATGGCGATGGCGCGCATCCATGCGATCAGCCACCACATCCCGACCACCGTCTGCCCCAGCGTAGACGGCGAAAACTGCCGCCGCGACCTGGTCTGGGAGAGCGGCTGGATCGTCTTCCTGGATCGCAAAAGCAAGGGCGTACCGGCGACGGGGGACGACATCCTCCAGCGGATCTCGCCCTCGCTCGGCGGCCTCGCGGTGCGCAGCACCGTGGGCCGGCACTATGTCCGCTTCCGCCCGGACGGATTCAGCTACGGGACGAACTTCACCCTGCGAATCTGCACCCGCACTCCGCTACAGAAGGTCGGGGACGTCGTGGTCAACAACGCCGGCCGCGTCCGCTCGCAACGCCCCGCGAAGCCGCTTGCCTGCCCGTACACGCCCTGAAGCACACCCTGCGCTTGACCCTGCCGACGGAGGCATTACAATGCCGGTCCCCGCCCGAATAGCTCAGCCGGTTAGAGCACTTGACTGTTAATCAGGGGGTCGTTGGTTCGAGTCCAACTTCGGGCGCCAAAATTCGAAAGGGCTGCGAGAAATCGCAGCCCTTTTCTTTTGTACGCGTGAAATTCGAAGAAGCGTGCGCGAATCACTTCGATCGGCCAGAACGGTCGCTCGCCGACTCTAGATGGTTGGCCCACCGCCATGCACCCAGTCCAGCACCGGGTCGAGCCATGCGGGAAGCGGCAGGTAGAACGCGCCGTGCATCTTGCCGGTGGAGAGCGCGGTTTCCTTGAATGATGCGGGCCGCTCCGCTTGCTCCGCGATCGGCCGGCAGCTTCCTCCCAGCGTGTCGCTGGTTTCGAAGATCGACAGCACCTGCCCCGTGAACCGCAGCGACGATGGCGCGGACTCACGCGGGCAGGTGGCAAGCAGGACGAAGCGGACGGCGGGCCGTCTCAGGAAGCTCGATACACGTGCTGCGATCGCACCGCCCTTCGAGAAGCCGACGACCACAATTTTTTCAGGCGGCACACCGCGTTCGATCAGCGTTTCGATCTGCGAGACGACGACGCCGGCATATCGATTCACATCCGTGGCGTGCGGCCGTTGCGCCGAGATGACGACCGCGCCGCGCGACGACAGCGCGTCGAGGATGGCGGGATAGTCGTACAACCCGTAACGCACATCGGTCGGCCGCGGCCCGGCGTTCTCGATGATCCGTCCGTGCAGGTAAATGAGATGGATCCTGGCTGCGTCAGGCGACTCGGGCACTTCGGTGACGATGGTGCCGGCGCGTGCCGGGCAGATGATGACGAGCAGCAGCAGGAGCCAGGCTTTCATCGGTGCTTCCGGAGTGTGGTGAACAAGCGTCGTTGGATTGACTGCCTTAACCGAACAGTCCCGCCCTGAACCACATGCGCGGCAGCTTTACCAGGACGAGGCACCCAGAATCCTGTCATCCCAATGTGCTCGATGCGCTTCGGGCCAAATGGGTCCATCCGACACCGCCCTCTACGAGTATCCGCTTCGGGGTCGAAAGCGGCCGTTCCAGGACACGTAAAGTAACTTGCCGCCTCCAGTCGGAACAATGGATCGCCAACTCGCATAATCGCTCTCTCGGGGACGGTGTCGCTGGAGCGACCAGGGGAGCAGGCATGATCAAGCGATGGAGTGCCGGCATGCTGCTGGCATGCGTGATGGCGTTCGCGGCGCACGCTGGAGCGCCGAAGGTCAGCAGCGGCGACATGCCGCCGGACATCTTCGGCAAGGACGAATCGGGCGATCCGATTTCGCTCGAAAACCATCGCGGCAAGGTCGTGATCGTGACCTTCTGGGCGACCTGGTGTCCCTATTGCCTCAAGGAGTTGCCGATCCTGGAGAACATCCAGAACCTCGTGGGCAAGGAGCGGATCGAAGTGATCGCTGTCAACTGGAAGGAAGACCGCGATACGTATCGCGTCGTCAAGCACAGGCTCAAGGACCTGACGCTGACCCTCACCCGCGACACCAGCGGTCGGATAGGCGAAGCCTACGGGGTCCAGTCGATTCCGCACATGCTGATGATCGGCAAGGACGGGCGCGTCGACACGGTTCGCAGGGGCTACTCCGAAGAGGACCTGGAGGACATCGCTGCCGATCTCAATCGCCTGCTGCAGGCGCCGTATGTCGCGACGATGCCCACCGCACCGGCTTCGGCCGGGTCGGCCCGCTGACCACCAGGATCGCGGCGGCGAGCCAACCTTCAGCGCCTGCCTGATCACGACGCAATCTGGCCCATCCAAGACCTGCACGACACGTGCGATGAGCCGTGTACGCGATACGTCGTTACAAACCGGAGAACAAAAAGGCCGCGATCGCTCGCGGCCTTTCCGTTTCCGAAGATCGCTCCGACGATCACATCGGAACGATCCGATCCGTCACCAGCAATCCTTGACTTCGGTACCGCTGTTGCTGACGGCCTTCTTGCCGGTCTGGTCGATCGACAGCGTGGCGCACTTGGTGTCGCGCGAGGCCTGCTGGCCCTCCGGCGCCGCGGTGACCGAGAAGCTCGTCGCGTCCGCGTCGTCGCTGATGTCGATGGTGTAGAAGTCCTCGAGATCGGCTCGGCACTGCAGGTCCGGCACGCCGGGCGCGGCACCGTCGTCGTCCACGTAGCTCAGGTGGGTCGTGTAATAGCGCTCCATGAACTGCGACACCTCGAGCGCGCAGGCCGCAGCGGCCGCGCGTCGGGTCTTCATGATGTGGTTCTGGTAGCTCGGATAGGCGATCGCCGCCAGGATGCCGATGATGCCGACCACGGTCATCAGTTCGATCAGCGTGAAGCCACGGATCTTCGCAATCTGCATGTCTTTCGTCCTCAATCCTGTTTGAACAGCTCGCGCCAGTTCAGGCGCTTCTGCTCGCCTTCCGGCGGGGGCATCTTGATGCCGCCACACTCCGCTTCCGAACCGCAGGCGTAGACGTTCTCGCCGACGACGTCGCCCTGGCCCGGCATGCCGATGCCGAGGTCCACCGAGCCGACGATCTGCGAATCGTCGCCGGTGTTCGGATTGTTCGGATCGGGCTGGGTCGGATTCTGCAGGCTGTCGTCCGCGCCGACGTCGATGTAGCCCGTCGTCGTGCCGTTGGACTGCGGGTTGGTGCCGGTGAACATGTCGATGGCGTTGATGTAGCCCCGGCCGGTCGCGTCGCAATCCTCGCCCGGCGACGGGATGATGCTGGAGAACCACAGCGCGCGACCCTTCACGAACGGCGCCGTGACGACACGTTCGCCCTTGGCGGCGGGCAGCGGCACGCCCAGGTCGATGAACCAGCCGTCCACGCCCGCCGGCAGCGGCGAGTACTTCTCCCAGGATCGCGCCGTATTGCCCTTGGCGTCGGTGCCGACGTAGGGGATGGAGCGCTCTTCCAGATCGTCGCGGCCGTCGATCGTGTCGTTGGAGTCGATCAGCGAGTAGATCGTCTGCACCTGCTGGACGGTGTCGGTGACGTCGCCGTTGGTGATGTACTTGCCCGTACCGAAGGCGACGAAGATCTGCGTCGTCTGCGGATCGCGCGCGAGCGCGACGGACGCGGTGATCGGCTGGGTCGCGCCGTCCGGGTCGGTGGCGACGAACATCGGCGAGCCGCTGTTGGCGACCGCCCAGTTCGACGCAGTGGGGCTGCGCACGTCGAACTTCCACAGGTTGCCGGTGAGATCGCCGGCGTAGATGTAGTCCGCGTCGCCATCGTTGTCGATGTCCGCAGCGCGCGGTTCCGCCAGGCCACCGCCGGTCGCGCTGGCGACGATCTTGATCGTGCTTTCCAGCGCGCCGCTGGTGCCCATCACGTAGCCGTAGAGCACCGAGCTGCCGTTGTCGCTGTCGATGCCATTGCCGACGAAGGCCACGGTCTTGCCGTTGTTGCCCAGACGCACCAGCGGTGCGCCCAGCACATGGCCCATGTCGGCGTCGGCGACGGTCGCGGCGGAGCTGCTGAACGTCTTGTCCCACAGCACCTTGGTGGCGCCGAACGAAGCCGGCGCGGTCACGTCGAGCGCGAACACGCCCTTGCCGCCACGACCCAGCGAGCCGACGAGGATGTTCTTGTCCTTGCCCTGCGTGAGGGTGGTGACGTCGATGCCGCCGTCAACGAAGAAACGGTGCTGGTAGTCCGGGTCGCTCAGGCTGGCCAGGCTGGTGAAATTCAGGCCAGAGGGGACGTACGAGAAGCGCACCGAGCCGTCGCTGGTGTTGATGGCATGGAGCATGCCGTCATTCGCGCCGATGAACAGCGTGTCGGTGCCCTTCACGAAGAACGGCGACGAGTTGACGATATCGCCGATCACCGAGTCGCGCTTGCGCAGGTTGGCGGCGCCTGCGCCGCCCTTGATGTAGGTCGCGTTGTTGGCGCCGGTCACTGCGGCGGTGCCGCCCGTGCGCTCCAGCGCCGTCGTCTGCGCCGTGGTCGGGAAGGCCGCACCCGCCGTGCCGCCCCACGTGTAGACGCCGCGCGTGCGGAACGACCCCAGGTTGGCGGCCGCTACCGATGCCACGCTCCACAGCGGCGTGGTCTGCAGGCCGCCGACCAGACTGAAGGCCCGCACGTCGCCGGTCCAGTTGCCCGAGGTGTAGATGGCCTGGAACAGCTTGGAATCGCTCTGCAGCGTCGAGCCGTTGGTCGAGACGTTGGAGCCCGAGGCCGTGCGGACCTGGATGGCCGACAGCGTGTCCTTGAGCGCCTTGGCGAACGCGTCCGGATCGGTCGCCGCGACGAAGCTGCCGTGGCCGTTGATCGCGGCGTGCATCAGGTCGTCGATGCGGCGGTTCGACTCGTTGCTCCAGGAGTTGTTGGTATTGGTGGCCGTCTTCCACGGGTTCGGCCAGGCCTTGGTGCCGGCCTCGATCGCCGGGACGTCCGACAATTGCAGCGTGCCCTGCAGGCCGATGGAGATGCCGAACGTCGACATGTGCTGCCAGAACGCGTCGTTCTGCGCCGTCGACGGCACGTTGTTGGCCAGGTCGGTACGCAGGTCGCGCTTCCAGTAGTGCATCGCGACGTCGGCGAGCGTGTCGGCGGCACTGTCCTTGAAGCGGGCCGTCGCCGCGTAGGTATAGCTCTTCTGGGACGTATTGGCCGGATCGATCTTCACGCCCGCCGTGTTGTCCGAGTTGCCGATCACCGCCGTGCCCGGCGCATCGCCGAAGCCGCCGTCGCTGTCGTTCCAGTAGCCGTCGGTGGTCAGGATCGCGAAGTTCTGGCGGCAGCTGAGCTGGTTCGCCGTGGCTTCCGGACCCCACGGGCCATCCGTACCGGTCTGCATCTCGAAGTAGTCGCCCGCGCGCTTGAGCGCGCCATGCAGCGGCGTGCCGCTGTTGGCGTTGGCCCGTTGCAGGTAGTCGAACCAGTTGGTCTTGTTGGTATCGCGGAACAGGCCCTCATCATTGCCCACCGGGATCTTGTATGCGGGCAGGTCGCCTGCGACCGCGGTACTGCCGTCACGATTCCAGATCGAGTCGAAGCCGACGCGGAAGTTCGTGCCGAGCTCGCCGAACGCCTGGCTCGCACCGGCCTTGGCAGCCTTGGAGCGTGTGCGGTAGTACGAGTACCAGGTGGCGTACTTGGTGATGATCGTCGCCGCCGCGGTCGCATCCATCGCCGTGCCGGAGAAGTACTCCGCCACCAGGTCGACGTTATCGACGTTGTCGCGGCGGGGCGAGGAAAGCCGGATCGTGTAGGCGCCCGTGGCGGGGTCGTTCAGGACGCACGATTCGAAGTTCCCGTCGTTCGCGCTCGTGCAGACGGTGGTGCCATTCCTGATCAGGGTCAGCGTGACGTTACCGTCGCCGTCCTTCGTGCGCACGTCCAGGCGGATCGCCCCGGTCGGCACCGTGATGGCGTAGTCGCGGCTGCTGTTGTCGTTGAGGTCCTGGTTGTTGTCCGTGCGCAGGTTGGTCACGCCGCCCTGGATCACCTTCAACGCACCGTTGTGCATGATGATCGAGTAACGATCGAAGTTCGCCGAGTTGGTGAAGTCGGTGGCACTCGCCTTGGGCAGGTAGTACTCGTTGACCTGCCAGCGGATATCGTCCAGGCCCGTCAGCGTCGCGTCGTTGGTGTAGACGCTGTCCATCGTCGTGCCCGTGGTGAAGCGCGTGCCGTCGGCCTTCATCCACGGCTTGTAGTCCTTGGACGGGTCGAAGTAGAGCGTGTTGTGCTTGTAGGTCTTCAGGCCGATCGCGGTCGGGCTGGTCTTGCCGTTGATCGTGTTCGCGTCGTTGGCGACGGCGCCCGGCATGAAGTCCCATGCCATCGAGCCCGAGTCGTCCAGGATGAACATGATGTTCGGCGGCAGCGAGCCCACGCCCGTCTGCAGCGGAAAGTTGGGGAAGCTGGTGGCGGCGTTCACCGGCAGGGCCAGGCACGTCGCCATGCAGGCCAGGAGCGCCGAATGCAGCGGGGCGATCCGAGGCGTGTTGGGCTTGCGGTTCGTCATCGGCGCATTCCTCATTGCACTTCGTACAGGGACTGCAGCAGCACTTCGGCGCCGTTGGCGGCCTGGCTGTGCACGGTGATGCGGTAGACCTGCGCCTGCGAGACGCACTCGTCCGCGGACATGTCGAGCGTGTTGGTGCACGAGGAGGAGACGCCACGACCGAAGTCCTCGACCACGAACTGGCCGCGGATGCCGTCGAGCTCCTCTTCCGTCAGCTGATAGCCACCGGCCTCGTCCCAGAAATCGTCCGCGGCCCAGGCCGGCTCTTCGCCAGCGACCGTGCGGGCGCAGGCGCCGTTCTCGCAGCCTTCGTCGGGAAGCGCCGGCTTGCCGGCGGCGAAGCGTTCGGCTTCGCGCAGGACCGCTTCGGCGACCTGGAAGGCCTGCGCACGAGTCACGGTGTTGGCGGCCATGCGTTCCTGCAGGATCGCGCCGCGCATCGACGCCAGGCCGAGCAGGGTCACGATCAGCAGCAGCATCAGCACGACGACGAGGGCGGCGCCGCGCTGCTGCGCGGGAAGCCTGGGCTGGATACGGATCTTCGGAGGATTCCTCACAGCACGCCCTCCCGGTTGCGCACGGCGACGACGTGGGTCAGGCGACGCGACAGCACGTTGCCGTCTGTGCCCTCGATGTTCTGTCCGCGCAACGCGCCTTCGCTGCCTTCGATGGTCAGCGTCACCTGCACGGCATTGATGGTCCGCCAGTCGGCCACGGCATCGGCTTCGACGAAGGCCGCGCCGCCGTTGGCGCGGTAGAGCAGCTGCATGCCGCTGACGCCTTCGGCCACTTCGACGGTCTCCGTCGCGGTGGGTGCGCCGGCCGCCGTGGTGTTGGTCAGGCGCGATCGGTACAGCGAGCGTCCGCCGCGGCCGTTGTTGCCGATGTACCAGCGCATGGTCGACACGCGCGCGACGATCGCCGGCGCGTCGCTGGACGGCACGCACTTCACGTCGGGCGCGGTGCCGGTGGGCACCAGCAGGCACGAACCGGTGGTCGGCGTGCCGCCACAGGCGGCCGGCTCTTCCGGCACCAGCCAGGCAACGCAGTTGCCCGGGGCCGTGCCGCCGGTGGCGTGCGCCAGATCGTTGCCGGAGATGCCGCTGATCTGGAAGACATAGGCACGCGAGGTGTTGCAGGCGACGACGATGTCGTTCGCCGCGAAGCCCGCCGTGCTGGCCATCGTGATATCGGAGGCCGGCAGCAGCTGTTGCGAGACGGCCGCCTCGTTCTCGTTGGCCAGGTGGATGTCGATGGCGTCGGTGCCGTCCACGCGCTCGGCCGCAGCGGCGCCGTTGTCGGTGCCGGCCGCTTCCTCGTCGCCCATGTACCCGCGCATGCCGCGGTCGAACGAGGTCCACCAGTCGCTGCTGCGACTGCTGAGCAGGTTGACGATCACCGCGCTGTTTCCGCACGGGATGCCGCCGGCCTCGCGCAGGTCGCGGCTCATGATCTCGAACGAGACGCGGCTGTTTTCCTGGATGCGGTTGAGGGTTTCGGTCGAGGCGTAGATACGCTGGTTGGACAGGAACAGTCCGCCCGCCGCGGCCACGACCAACATGCCAAGCAGCAGCGAGATCATCAGCTCGATCAGCGAGAAACCGCGTGCGTGGCGGGGACTGGCGACGGCCCGGACGGCCTTGTGGCGTTGGAGGGTCGTCATGTCACAGCCTGCTTTGCATGTTGAAAGATTCCTCGGCGCCGCCGCCGACCGCGCGGGAGTCGTCCCACTGCACGCCGATCGTGCACACCTCGTCCGCACAGTTGATGCGGCCGCAGCTGGCCGGACCCAGGTCCGCCTGCACGCCAGCCAGCCAGCCGTTGAACACGGTGTAGTCGGTGTCGTCGCCGTCCTCGGCTTCCTTGGTCTCGCACACGAAGTCCGGCACGTTGTAGCCGCCCGCCAGCGCGACGGCGCGGTTCAGGCGCAGCGTGTCGAACGCGCTGTAGATGTGGATGACCGCCTGCGAACGGCCGGCGCTGCTGTTGCTGTTCTTCAGCGTTACCGCTTGGAGGGCGGCGATGCCGAGCATGCCGATGGCCATCACCAGCACGGCGATGAGCACTTCGAGCAGGCTCGAGCCCTTCTGGCGTCGGCGGCCCGGCGGCCGCGGCTTGCGATGCGATTGCATGGACGTCCTCATTTCAGTTCGCCAGGGCGGTGCAGTCGGCGGTGCCGTCGCGGCGCTCGACGTTGATGCGGCTGACCCCGAGCCTCACGTCGCGCGTGTTCTCCGCCTCGGCGACCTTGGTCGAGCAGACCGAGATCGCGCCTTCGCGGGCACCGGCATCGCCCACGCGGGCGAAACCGTCGGCGCCGAAGCCGATGCGCTGGTTGGTCGCGACGTTGGCGCTCGGGTTGACCGTCAGGCCGTTGGTGATCTGGATGCTGCGGATGATCTCTTCGCCGGCCGTGGCGTCGCTGTCGCTGTTCGCGTCGTGGAAGACGATCACGTGCGACCAGTCGTCGCCGGTGCAGGTGGCGTCGTCGGTGCTCGGGCACAGCAGGACCCGGGCGTTGCGGCGCACCGACTCGGTGCGGGCGATCTGCAGGCCCGCGACCAGTTCATTGCTGGCCGCCGCCAGGCGATTGCGGGCGATCATGCTCGTGAAGCTGGGCACGGCCAGCGTCAGGATCACCGCCATCACGGCCAGCGCGACCATCAGTTCGATCAATGTGAAGCCGCCGATGGCGGCCGTGTTCTTGCCTTGCAGGCGCTGCATGCGTCCTGACCCCAGAGTGTCCCCACGGATACGGTAGGGACTCCCCCCGGTACGCGCCACCGGGTACCGATGGTCGGGCGGGATCGCGGAATGAACGGTCCCCTGCCCCCGCGTTCTGGGACAGGCATCATTAGCCACATGACGACTCCTTCCACCCGTCGCGCCAATCGTCGTGCGACCGACGCTCCCCAGCCCCTCGACACGCTCTGGCAGGCCCCCACGATCGTATGGGTGATCCTGGCCGGCGAATGCCTGGCGGTCGTGCTCGCGCTCGCGCCCGGTGCGAGCGGCACGCGGATGGTCTACTTCGGCCTCGCCTCGCTGGTGATCCAGTGGGTGTCGATGCTGTCGCTGGGCGTGCTGTACCTGCTGCGGCGCGCGCTCGCGCACCTGCGTCCGCAGCGGCTGGCGTGGGTGGCGCTGGGCCTGATGCTGCTCAACACCTGGCTGGTCTCGGGCATGGGCTGGATGATGTTCGGCGACGGCTGGCCGCTGGCGAGCGAGGGATGGCCGCGGCTGATCCTGCAGCTCACCGGCATCGTGCTGGCGGTGGGCCTGCTCGGCCTGGCCGCGTTCGAGAACCACTGGCGCGGGCGCCTGCATGCGGTGCGCGCCAAGCAATCGGAACTGCAGGCGCTGCAGGCGCGCATCCGTCCGCATTTCCTGTTCAACACACTCAACACCGGCGCGGCCCTAGTGCATCGCCAGCCGGAAGAAGTGGAACGGCTGCTGCTCGACCTGGCGGACCTGTTCCGCGCCGCGCTGGCCGGTCCGCGCGACATCTCGCTGGAAGACGAACTCGCCCTCGCCCGCCGCTACCTCGAAATCGAATCGCTACGTTTCGGCGAGCGGCTGCGCATCGACTGGAAACTGCCGCGCGAACTGCCCGACGTCACCGTTCCCGCGCTGTCGATCCAACCGCTGGTCGAGAACGCGATCCGACACGGCATCGAACGCCGACCGGAAGGCGGCGACATCGAGATCGCGGTCACCACCACACCGGACACCGTCGTCGTGCGGATCATCAATCCGCTGCCGTCGGGCGGCGAGAACCGCCCGGGCCATCAGGTCGGACTGAATGCCTCGCAGGTGCGGATCGAGGCGCTGACCGGCGGACGCGGCAGCGTGCTCACGCAACAGGAAGGCAAGCGCTTCATCGCGACGGTGCGCCTGCCCATCGGCGAGAACTGACGCCTTCCTCCCGCGCGGGAGGAAGGCGCGTCCGGCTTACGCCACCACGCGGTAGCAGGGGCGGTATTCGCCGGCGATCTTCATGCGCCGCTGTTCGACGAACGCACGCAGCAATGCGTCGAGCGACTGCATCATGTCGGCATCGCCGTGGATCTCGAACGGCCCGAACTGTTCGATGCGGCGCATTCCGTCTTCCTTCACGTTGCCGGCGACGATGCCGGAGAACGCGCGGCGCAGGTCCGCCGCCAGCTCGTGCGGCTTGCGGCCGTGGTGCAGGTCGAGCGCGGCCATCGCTTCGTGGGTCGGCACGAACGGACGCTGGAATTCCAGCGGGATGTCCACCGCCCAGTTGAAGAAGAACGAATCCTTCTGCGCGATGCGGTGTTCGCGCACCTTGCGGATGCCCGTGGACATGCGCTTGGCGACTTCGTCCGGATCGCCGATGACGATCTGGTAACGCGAGGTCGCCTCGTCGCCGAGGGTCAGGCGGATGAACTTGTCGATCTGCTCGAAGTACGGCGCGGCCGCGGTCGGTCCGGTGAAGATCAACGGGAACGGCAGGTGCGCGTTCTCCTCGCGCAGCAGGATGCCGAGCAGGTAGAGGATCTCCTCCGCCGTGCCGACGCCGCCGGGGAACACGATGATGCCGTGGCCCAGGCGCACGAAGGCTTCGAGGCGCTTCTCGATGTCCGGCATGATCACCAGGTGGTTCACGATCGGATTCGGCGACTCGGCCGCGATGATGCCCGGCTCGGTGATGCCTATGTAGCGCGTCTTGAAGCGGCGCTGCTTGGCATGCGCGATCGTTGCACCCTTCATCGGGCCCTTCATCGCGCCCGGGCCGCAGCCGGTGCAGATGTCGAGGCCGCGCAGGCCCAGTTCGTACCCGACCTGCTTGGTGTAGACGTATTCGTCGCGCGAGATCGAATGGCCACCCCAGCACACGACCAGGTTCGGTTCGGCCGGATGCAGGATGCGCGCGTTGCGCAGCAGGCCGAACACCGCGTCGGTGATGCCGTCGGTGCTCTGCAGGTCGCGGCCGCTGTCGGCGCCGAGATCCATCACGGTGTAGGCGAGGTCGCGCACGACCGCGAACAGCAGTTCGGCGACGCCGCGGATGATCTCGCCGTCGACGAATGCCATCGCCGGCGCGTTGTGCAGGTCGATGCGCATGCCGCGATCCTGCTGGTGCACCTCGATGTCGAATTCGGGATACAGCTCGCGCG
This sequence comes from Lysobacter panacisoli, assembly GCF_009765165.1. NCBI lineage: Bacteria > Pseudomonadati > Pseudomonadota > Gammaproteobacteria > Lysobacterales > Lysobacteraceae > Lysobacter > Lysobacter panacisoli. The sequence continues at coordinate 2,462,725 of NZ_VLNU01000001.1, read as the reverse complement.
CAGCGCGCGGGTCGTCGGATGCGCTGCCGCTGGTCAGCACGGCGAGCGCGCAGCGGCGCAGCAGGTCGTGCATGCCGGTGGAGACATCGCGCAGGCGCGCGACCTCGTCGCGCGACAGCACGTCCAGCCCGCCCTTGGGGTAGATCCGGGCGTTGACGGTGGGAAGGGTGGTTTCGATGGTGCTCATCAAGCTCTCTTTTCGTCTTCTTCGTTGTTTGGCAATGCGACTCTAGCCCCCTGCCCCACAAAAAGAAAACGGCCGGGTTTCCCCGGCCGTTTTCGCTGAAGCTCGAGTCTGGATGGATCAGAACTCGTAACGCAGACCCACCGAGATCGACCACTGCGAGATGCCGTTGGTCTGGCCGTCCGAGTTGGTCGGCAGGCCCAGTGCGGTGACCTGGCCGAACTCCGGACGATTGTCCGGGCCGTTGCCGCGGTAGCCGTACACGTACTTGCCGTTGTAGATGCCCTGCAGCGTCGCGACGGCGTTGTTGGCGTTGAAGCCGTAGTCGACGACGTGGCCCCAATCCTTGTTCAGCAGGTTGCCGACGTTCTGGATGTCCAGCCAGATCTGCGACTTGTGGCCTTCGAAGAAGCCCGGCAGTTCCTGGCTGATACGCACGTCGAACGTGTTGACCCAATCGGCGCGGAACTCGTTCTCCGGAGCGAACTGGCCCTTGTAGGCGGCCAGGCCGTCCTGGGTCGACAGCCACGACCAGAACGCTGCTTCCATGTTCGGATCGGCGGTGAACGTCGGCGCAGCCTGCGTGCCACCGATCGAACCGAACAGCACGTCGCCCGGGCCCGCCGGCACGTAGAACAGGTCGTTGAACGTACGAGCGTCGCCGTTCGCGTCGCCTGTGAAGATGTAGCTGAACGGACGACCGCTGCGGCCTTCGTAGAACAGGCCGACGTGCGTGGTGTAGTCGCCGAAGAACTTGTGGTCCCAGTTCAACGCACCGGTGATGCGGTCGCGGATCTCGTAGCGCGCGGTCGAGCTGGTCGGCTCGTTGATGTTGAAGCCCAGCTGCGAGCCGTAACCCGAACCCGCCGTCGAGCTGGTGAGCGCGGACACTTCCTCGGCGTTGGTGTAGGTGTACGCCAGGCTCCACGACCAGTCGCTGCCGTCGGTGAACGGCCTCGTCAGCGAGACGGTGAACTGCTGGCCCTTGCCCTTGTTGGTGTTGTCCAGCTCGTAGACGTCACCGAAGAAGCTGTTGTTGCCGAAGCGCGACTGCGGCTGGTTGGCCGCGGCTGTGCCCGACGGCACGACGTAGTCCGGACGCGCACGGTTCCAGTACAGCACGCGACCATCGGGGCCGAGGAAGCCAGGGCCGACGTTGAGGCTGTTATAGAACAGGCCGTTCTTGACGTCGGTCAGGATCAATTCGGCCGACGCGACGATGCCGTACCACGGCGTCTCGACGTCCATCGCCAGGTTGGCCTTCCACACCGACGGCAGCTCGAAGTCGTCGGCGATCAGGTTGACGTTGCGGATGCCCGCGCCGCCCGCCGGGATCGGCTGGTTGAAACCATCGGGCGAGAAGTTCAGGCCGTTGGCGCAATGACCGCCGTGCGGCTCGCTGGCCACCGGCACCCAGACGCAGGCGATGTTGCTACCGCCCGGCGAGGTGCTGTTGGGCGTACCGAAGGCGATGTAGTTCATGCCGGTGCTGCTGTACGAGTTGCCCACCCACACGTTCGGCGCATCACCCTGGAACAGGCCCACGCCACCACGCAGCTGCGCCGGACGTTCCCAGTCGAAGGTGTAGTTGAAGCCGAAGCGCGGCTGCACCAGGTAGTCGTCGGCGTAGGTATTGGTGTTGTCCAGACCGAAACCACCGTTCGTGCAACCGGCCGGGCCGGTGCCGTTGGCCACGCGCGCCGAAGCGAAGCAGGCGTTGAACGGCGGCGGCGGCGTCGCCTCCGGACGATCGGCACGCACGCCGAAGGTCAGGGTCAGGTTCTGCGAGGCGTACCATGTGTCCTGCACGAACAGGCCCAGACGCTTGTCCGTGTAACGCGCGGCGATGGCGTCCGGATTGGTCGGGTTGGTCTGCAGGTCGTAGTCGTAGTACTCGCCACGGCGGAACGCGTCGATGCCGTAGAAGTTGTAGTTGCCCCACGAGTCCTGCAGGAAGAAGTTGTAGACCTCGTTCTCGCTGTACTCGGCGCCGAACTTGAGATCGTGGTCGCCCAGCGACCAGGTACCGGCGGCGAAGTAGTTCCAAGTCTCGGTCAGCAGCGTGTTGCCCGGCGTGCTGCGCTCGGTGCCCAGGCGGATCGAGTCGCCGGTGTTGATGGCGGTGCCCGGGTTGTTGTCGTCGAAGAAGATCGAGATGGTCGGCGCGTTGGTCGGCGCGACGCGGATCGCCGAGTAGTCGCGGTACGAGGCCTTGAACTCGGTCGAGAACGTGTCGGTCCAGTCGCTGAAGACCTGGCCGACGTAGCTTTCGACGGTCTTGACGTGGTTGAACCAGTTGGAGCTCAGGGCCAGCACGCTGGCGCTGGAGGCTTCCGGACGGATGCGGTTCTGCTCGAGCTTGCTGTAGCGCAGGCTGGCGCGGTGCGCATCGTTGATGTTCCAGTCGAGCTTCAGCGCGTACTCTTCCAGCTCGGTGTCGCCGCTGCCGGTGGTGGCGCCTGCATCGAAGCCCCAGATGTCGCGGGCGATGTCCTGCACCGTCTGGACGTCGGCGGCGGTGAAGTCGGCGCCCACGGCCAGCGGGTTGGTGCCCTGGCTCTTGCCGGCCGGACCGATGTCGGTCTGCTTGAACTTCTCGTAGTTAGCGAAGAAGAACAGCTTGTCCTTGATCACCGGACCGCCGACGGTCATGCCCCACGTCGACTCTTCGGAGAATTCGTCGAACGGCAGGCCGGTGACGTCGAGCAGGCTGCCCGCCACGCGGGCCGGGTAGTCGCCGAACCAGTCACCGTCGCGGTAGCTGCCGTACACGGAGCCGTGGAACTCGTTGGTGCCCGACTTGGTGACGGCGTTGACGTTGGCGCCGGCCGCGCCGGAGAACGTCACGTCGTAGTTGGCGATGTTGACGTCGATGGCCTCGATGGCTTCCATCGACACCGGCTGGCGCTGGGTCGGCATGTTGTTGCCTTCCAGACCGAAGGTATCGCTGGCCGAGACGCCGTCGATGTTGATCTTGTTGAAGCGCGGGTTCATGCCGCCGGCCGACATCGAGCCCGAGGCACGGTCGGTGAACGACAGGCGCGGATCAAGGCGCATGTAGTCCTGGATGTTGCCGTTGACCGACGGCAGCGCTTCGATGGCCTGGCGGCTGATGCTCGTGCCGGCGCCCATCTTGGTCGCGCTGAACACATCCGAGCCACCCACGGCGACCGCGGTGACGGTGTCCAGCGTGGTCAGGTCGCCGGTCAGGGCGGCGTTGACGGTGTTGATCTTGTTCAGATCGAGGTAGACGTCGTCCTCGGTCTTGGTGCCCTCACCCGACTTGGTGATGGTGACGCTGTACGGACCACCGACACGCAGGCCGCGCGCGTTGTAACGACCGTTCGCGTCGGTGGTCGCACGGCTGACCGTGCCCGACTCGACGTGGGTGATCGTGACTTCGGCGCCCGCGACGGGCTGGCCGTCGGTGCGCGTCACCATGCCGCCGACACCGGCGGAGGTGGCCTGCGCGAACACGGGCGCGGTAGCGAGAGCGGCAAGCAGGCCAAGCGTGAGCTTGGACAAGCGGACGCGGTTCGGATGGGTCATTTGAGATGGCCTCGGTGCATGGGATTACGTGACGGAGCGCCGGGCGACGAAGGCCGCGCCATGCGCAAGAAGAATTCAGAACGCCCCTGACCCGGGCGGCGAAACGGAACCCGCCGGGTTAACAGCAGTTTAACAGGCTAGGTAGGGTCTGTGACAGAGACGTGACGACCGTCAACAACCGACACATGCCGCCAAACGGCGACAAGGGGCGCCAGAACGGGCCCCGGGGTTCGGGAGCCGGCCGACGCAAGCGGTCGGCCGGTCGGCAGGGCCGTCCTTACGGAGGCGCGATCTGGAGGTAGGTGCCTAGGCCGTCGAGGAACATCTGCACCGAGATGGCGACCAGCAGCATGCCCATCAGGCGTTCGATGGCGGTCAGGGCGCGGCGGCCCAGCAGCTTGTAGAGCAGGGTCGCGGAGAACAGGATCGCCGCCGTCGCACCCCAGGCGATCAGCAGGGCCAGGCTCCAGTCGGCCAGGCGTGCGGGCTCGTTGCTGCCCATCAGCATCACCGCGGCCATGCCGGACGGGCCGGCCACCAGCGGGATGGCCATCGGCACGATGAAAGGCTCGCCGTCGGGGATCTCGCCCATCAGGCCTTCCGGCGGCGGGAAGATCATGCGGATGCCGATCAGGAACAGCACGATGCCGCCAGCGATCGACACCGACTCCTGACGCAGATGCATCAACTCCAGCGCGTACTTGCCGCCCCACAGGAACAGCATCAGCACGCCCAGCGCGATCAGCAGCTCGCGCGCCAGCACGATGCGCTGGCGCCGGGGCGGCAGGCCGCGCAGCAGACTCAGGAATACCGGGACGTTGCCCAGCGGATCGAGGATCAGGAACAGCAGCAGTGCCGCGGAGGCGATGGTCATGAAATCGAGCCCGTCACTGCAGCTGGGTCAGCGTGAGGGTGGCGGGCGTCGGCGCCCAGACCTGTCCGCGATGCGCCGCCCCGGCGGGCGACAGCAGGGTCACGCAGGCCGCGGCGTAGGCGTTCGGCTCGACCGCGTTGCGATCGGTTTCCTCGACGTAGGCCTTCGCACGCAACGGCGTGCGCATCGGACCGGGCTGCAGGCCGGCGACCCGCACCGTCGAGCTGCCGAGTTCCGCGTGCAGCATCGCGACCAGTCCGGCCGCGCCCTGCTTCGCCAGTCCGTAGCCGCCCCAGTACGCCTTCGATACCCGCGCGGCGTCGTCGACGACGAACACGATCGACGCATCCTCCGACTTCGCCAGCAACGGCAGGCAGGCCTGTGTCAGCCACCACGGCGCGGTGAGGTTGACGTGCAGCGCGCGTGCGAACGCAGCCGGATCGGTCTGCGCCAGCGGTGTGAGTCCAGCGAAATCCGCGGCGCAATGCAGGACGCCGTCGAGACGTCCGAGTTCGCTTTCGATGCGCTGCGCGAGTTCGGCGTAGTCGTCGGCCGACGCGCCTTCCAGGTCGAGCGGATACAGCAGCGGTTCCGGGCCGACCTGCGCCAGCGCGTCGTACACGCGGTTCAACTTGGCCACCTTGCGACCGAGCAGCACCACTGTCGCGCCGGCGCGCGCGCATGCCAGCGCGGCCGCGCTGCCGAGACCGCCGTACGCGCCGGTCACCAGGACGACACGGCCATCGAGCGCGCCCGCGCCCTGTGCAGCGGCCGCCATCACTGGCGCTGCGTCTCGCTGATCATGCGCGCCAGCTCGCCGGACTCGAACAGCTCCAGCGTGATGTCGCATCCGCCGATCAGTTCGCCGTGGATGAAGAGCTGCGGGAACGTCGGCCAGTTCGAATAGCGCGGCAGATTCGCGCGGATCTCCGGATCCTCGAGCACGTTGACGGTGTGCAGTTCGGCCGCGCCGGCGGCCTTGAGCGCCTGCACCGCACGACTGGAGAAGCCGCACATCGGGAACTGCGCGGTGCCCTTCATGAAAAGGACGATGGGATGGCTTTCGACTTCAGCCTGGATCCGTTCCATAACGGACATGGATGCAACTCCTGCGATGGTGCGTTGCGCGCCATTGACGGCACGGCAACGAAGCGTGGGGATAGAATGGCAATTGTAAGCCTTCCCGAGCCGCGGACGCGCCGCCCACCGGTCGCCGCCCGGCATTCCCTTAGCCAGCCCTTCTGGAGCCCGCAATGGCCATCGAACTGCCTCCGCTGCCCTACGACCGCACTGCCCTGGAACCGCACATCTCCGGCGAGACCATCGATTTCCACTACGGCAAGCACCACAAGACCTACGTGGACAACCTCAACAAGATGATCGAGGGCACCGAGTTCGCCTCGCTGTCGCTGGAAGAGATCATCCGCAAGTCGCAGGGCGGCATGTTCAACAACGCCGCGCAGATCTGGAACCACACCTTCTACTGGAACTGCCTGTCGCCCAACGGCGGCGGCGAGCCGACCGGCAAGCTGGCCGACCTGATCGCCAAGGCCTTCGGCGACTTCGCCAAGTTCAAGGAAGAGTTCACCAAGGTCACCGTCGGCACCTTCGGTTCGGGCTGGGGCTGGCTAGTGCAGCGTCCGGACGGTTCGCTGGCGCTGGTCAGCACGTCCAACGCCAACACCCCGCTCACCGGCGACGACACCGCGCTGCTGACCTGCGACGTGTGGGAACACGCTTACTACATCGACTACCGCAACGCTCGTCCGAAGTACGTCGAGTCGTTCTGGAACCTGGTCAACTGGGACTTCGTCGCTTCGAACCTGAAGTAAGACGCGGTATCCGCGGATACGAAAACGGCCGGGGAGACCCGGCCGTTTTTCTTTGCAACGCCGACCGTCGCGGCGATGAAGCGAAGTGGCTCAACCGTGCAGGCGTTCAACCACCGGTGCGACCTGCGCCTGGCGTCCGAGCGCCTCGCCGACGCGCTGCAACGAAACGGCCAGCGCCTCGGCAGTGTCGGCGCGCAGCGTTGCATGGCCGACCTTGCGTCCGGCGCGCGGCTGCTTGCCGTAGTCGTGCCAATGGCCGCCGGCTTCGCGCAGCATCGGCAACGCATCGGGCATTTCGCCGATCCAGTTGAGCATGCACGCCAGTCCGACCATGCGCGTATCGCCCAGCGGAAGGCCGAGCACCGCGCGCAGGTGGTTCTGGAACTGGCTGGTCTCGCTGCCTTCGATGGTCCAGTGGCCGGAGTTGTGCACGCGCGGCGCGAGTTCGTTGGCGAGCAGTTCGCCGTCGCGGCAGAACAGCTCCAGCGCGAACACGCCGACGTAGTCCATCGCCTCGCCGAGGCGACGCGCGTAGTCGTAGGCGATTTCCTGCAACGCGCTGTCGACGCGCGCCGGCGCAAGGCTCGCCGACAGCACACCGTCGACATGCCAGTTCTCGGTCAGCGGCCAGGCGCGGAACTCGCCGTCGCGACCGCGCACCGCGACCACCGACAGCTCACGCTCAAAATGGACGAAGCCTTCGAGGATCAGCCCGACCTTCGGTGCCTGTGCGCCCAGCGCGTCCCACGCGGCATCCGCGTCGGCCGGCGTCTTGATACGGAACTGGCCCTTGCCGTCGTAGCCAAGACGACGCGTCTTGAGGATGCACGGCGTGCCGATCTCCGCGAGCGCCGCATCGAGCTGCGCGCGCGTGTCGATCGGCGCGAACGGCGGCACCGGGATGCCGAGCCCCTTGAAAAGCGTCTTCTCCGCGAGACGATCCTGCGCGGTGGCGAGTGCGCCCGGATTGGGGAACACCGGCACGCGCTGGCTCAGCCACTGCGCCGATTCGGCGGGCACGTTCTCGAAATCGAACGTCGCCACGTCCACGCGCGAAGCGAACTCGCCCAGCGCCGCTTCGTCGCGGTAGTCGCCCACCACCATCGGCGCGAACTGGCCGGCGCAGGCGTCGGCGACGTTGTCCATCACCAGGAAGCGCAGGCCGAGCGGCGCGCCGGAAAGCGCGAGCATGCGGGCCAGCTGCCCGCCGCCCAGAATTCCTACAGTCGTCATTTCCGCGGATCGTCGTTGGCGAGCACGTCGTCGGTCTGGCGCGTGCGGAAGGCATCGAGTGCCTGGCCGATGGCGGGATGGTCGTGGGCCAGCATCGCCGCGGCGAACAGCGCCGCATTCGCCGCGCCGGCGTTGCCGATCGCGAAGGTGCCCACGGGAATGCCGGCCGGCATCTGCACGATCGACAGCAGCGAATCCATGCCGTTGAGTGCCTTGCTCTGCACCGGAACGCCGAGCACCGGCACCGCGGTCTTGGCCGCGAGCATGCCCGGCAGGTGCGCCGCGCCGCCGGCGCCGGCGATGATCGCGCGCAGCCCGCGCGAACCCGCGGTCGCCGCGTAGTCGAACAACACGTCGGGCGTGCGATGCGCCGAGACCACGCGGACCTCGTGCGGGACGCCGAGCGCTTCGAGCTTGGCGGCGGCGTGCTGCATCGTCTCCCAGTCGGAGCGTGAGCCCATCACGATGCCCACGAGCGGGGCGACAGCGGATTCGGACATTGGTCGAGCCTTGGCGCAAAGACGTATTCTAACGCCCTGTCCCGCTCCCCCGGCATCGCACCGTATGGACCGCAAGCTGCTCGACCTGCTCGTCTGCCCCACCACGCGCCAGCCCCTGCTGCTGCTCGACGGCCGCGGCCTGCAGGCACTCAATACCGCGATCCAGGGCGGCGGCGTGATCCGCGGCGACGGCAGCGCCCAGTCCGACGCGCTGCGCGAAGGCCTGATCACCCGCGATCGCAAGACGGTCTACCGGGTCGACGACGGCATTCCCGTCCTGCTCGCCGAGGAAGGCATCGCGACGGTGCAGATCCCGTCGTTCCCGGGCGCATGAGCACGGCCGTGCTTCCGCCGCCGGCCGGCTCGGTCGCGCAGGACGTGGCCCGCGCCCTTGCCGAGGACGTCGGCGACGGCGATGTGACCGCGGCGCTGCTGCCGGACGTTGCCGACAGCGCCTACCTGTTGTGCAAGGAAGCGGCCGTGGTCTGCGGCCGCCCCTGGTTCGACGCCACCCATCGCGCGCTAGATCCGAACGTGCGCATCGACTGGCGCGTGACCGAAGGCCAGCGCGTCGCCGCGGGCACCGTGCTGGCGACGCTGCAGGGCCGCGCCCGCGCGCTCGTCACCGCCGAGCGCACCTCGCTGAATTTCATGCAGACGCTGTCCGCGACGGCAACCGTGACCGCCGCGTACGTCGACGCCGTGCGCGGCACGAACGCGAAGATCCTCGACACGCGCAAGACCCTGCCCGGCCTGCGCCAGGCGCAGAAGTACGCGGTGCGCGTCGGCGGCGGCGTGAACCATCGAATCGGCCTGTTCGATGCGGTCATGCTCAAGGAAAACCACGTGCGCGCGGCCGGCTCGCTGACCGCCGCGATCCGCGCGGCGCGCGCGATGCATCCCGCGCTGCCGCTGATCGTGGAAGTCGAGTCGATCGCCCAGCTCGAGGAAGCGCTGCGCGAAGGCTGCGACCGCATCCTGATCGACGATTTCGACGCCACCATGCGCCGCGAGGCGGTGCGCATCGCGCATGCGCTGCCGATCGACCGGCGCATTCCGCTGGAAGTCTCGGGCGGCGTGGACATGGACACGGTGCGCGCGATCGCGCGCGACGGCGTCGACTGCATCTCCATCGGCGGACTGACCAAGCACGTCCGCGCGATCGATCTCTCGCTCAAGCTGGGCCCGCCGCCGGCCTGACCGACGGCGTGCGCGTCAGCGCGGCAGGGACATCAACGCGGCAGCCACGCCGCCGGCAACGACCGCGGCCAGCAGCAGCCAGCGCAGCGACGAACCCTTCGCCTTCTTCTGGCGGCGCTTCGAGGTCGCGACGACTTCGACCGGCGGCTCCTGCACGCTGGTCGCCGCCACGCGGAAGCGCAGCGTGTCGAACATCACCTCGTCGCCGACATGCGCTTCGCCGCGCAGCACGCGCTTGCCGTTGATGTAGCTGCCGTTGCTCGATCCCAGGTCCTCGACCTGCACGCCCGTTTCGGTCGGCATCAGCCGCGCATGCGTGCGCGACAGTCCGGGCGTGTCGAAGCGCAGGTTGCATTCGCTGCTGCGGCCGATGGTCAGCACGCCGATCAGCGCGTCGCTGCGACCGGACACCTCGGACGAGACGCCGCGCAGGAAGAAGCGCGGCAGCACCGGCCTCACCGCGGTAACGCCCGGGTCGTCGTTGGCCGGGGGCAGTTCCGGACCGGCGTTCGCCTGGCGGGCGACGACCGGCGGCGGTCCGAGCGCAGCCAGCTTGGCCTGCACCTGGTCGAAGCCGACGCTGTCGCCGGGGCGTAGGGCGATGAGCCCCTGCACCGGTCGACCGTTGACGGTCACCGCCGTGCCCGTGGGCACGGCGAGCATCACGCCCTGCGCTGTCACGTGCAGCTGGCAATGCTGCGGCAGGACACCGGGATGGTCGATGACGATGGTGGATTGAGGATCGGACCCGACGCGGTTCACGCCGTGGCCGAGCAGAACCTGCGGGTGTTCGCCACCCGGAAAGACGAGTTTCACGTAGGACCAGCCCCCCTCAGCGCAGTCCAAGACCTCTTGCGGCAGGCGCACACCGCCGCCACAGTAATTGGATGCCGACTTTACTCATCCTGATGATCCTCGCTGCGATGGCGTTCGCATTCTGGAGCGCCGGTCGCGCCGCCGCCGAACGCGCGGAGGCGGTCGGTCGCAACGCCTGCCACGCGGCCGGGGTGCAGTGGCTCGACCACAGCGTGCACGCCATCGGCATCCGCCTGTGCCGGCACGACAGCGGCTGGCTCGGCTGGGAACGCACGTTCCGCTTCGATTATTCGATCGACGGCGAGGACCGCCACATCGGTCGCCTGGTGCTGCGCGGCGACCGGCTGGTGGCTTTCAGCGGACCGGTAACGCAGGCGCCGACGTCGCTGCACTGAGCGCCTTTCGCCCCTCCCTCGCGGAGAAGGTTGATCACGGCGACACGCACTAACGAAGTGCGGGAGGCCCCTGATCGCCAGCGTTACTTGACGATGCGCAGGTGTCCGCCGCGACGCGGCGAAGGCGTCTGCGGGCCGTCGTCGTCGCCATCGGGTGCGGGGTCGTTGGGAACCGCACTGAGCGACGGCGCGGAGTTTTCGTCGGCCATCTCAAGCTCGACCTCGCCTTCGTCGGCGGCCGCGTGGATGTCCTCGGGCAATGCCATGCCCTGCCCCGTTTCGCGCGCATAGATCGCGAGCACCGCGTGCACCGGCACGGTGACCGGATAGCTCACGCCGCCGAAGCGGGCGCTGAAACGGATCGCGTCGTTGCCCATTTCCAGTCGCGACACGGCGCGCTCGGCGACGTTGAGGACGATCTTGCCGTCCTTGACCGCATGCGTGGGCACCTGCACACCGGGGCGGGCGGCATCTACCAGCAAGTGGGGGGTCATGCCGTTGTCGGCGATCCACTCGTACAGCGCCCGAAGCAGGTACGGGCGATGGCTGGTCATCGAAGAACTTTCCTGACTCATGGCCGAAGTGTAGCGCCGCGAAGCGGTGCGCAGGTGCACGCCGAAGGCCGAAAACGCGAGGCGGGCCATGCGGCCCGCCAGAAAAAACGCATCGCGCCGGCGGTCAGGCCGGAAGTTCGCGCAGCTTGCGTTCCTGCTCGGTCAGGCTGCGGGTGAAGCCCGGGTTGCGGAAGATGCGGTTGCCGTAATCCTCGATCGCCTTGCCGTCCTTCGGCAGCGGAACGCCGAGCGCATCGAGCCGCCAGATGATCGGCGCCATCGCGCAGTCGGCCAGGCTCATTTCGGGATTGAGGAAGAACTTGCTGGCCTTGAACAGCGGCACCGACGCGGTGAGCAGTTCCTTCAGGCGCTTGCGACCGGCCTCGGCCTGCGCCTTGTTGCCCAGCTGGATGGCCTGCACCTGCGGCACCCAGTCGTGCTCCAGGCGCAGCATCGCCAGACGCAGGCGCGCGCGGGACAGCGGGTCCACCGGCATCAGCGGCGGGTGCGGATAGCGTTCGTCGAGGTATTCGCTGACGACGCTGGCGGCGTAGAGCACCAGGTCGCGTTCGACCAGGGTCGGCACCGAGTGGTACGGGTTGAGGTCGACCAGGTCTTCGGGCGGGTTCTGCGGATCGACCGGGACCAGATCGTAGGTGACGCCTTTGGCCGCAAGCACCAGGCGTACACGGTGGCACAGCACGCAGTCGGTGGAAGAGAACAGCGTCAGGGCATTACGCATACGTGGACTAGCCGCCATCATCGACCTCTCCAGCCACCGGAATCCGCCGGTGGGAAGACGCCATCCACCCCGTGTGGACGGTCGTCGCGGCCTCGATCAGCGCATCACCCCGCCAAACCGAAGGAGCCCGCACATTCCTGCGCGGGCTCCAAGGGATACAGCAAGGGATCAGTGCTTGTCCACGTCTCGCCAGTACTCGAGCTTGAGCAGGTAGGCGATCAGGGTGAACATCGCCAGGAACAGGATCACCCAGACGCCGAGGTTCGTGCGCTTCAGGGCGGCCGGCTCGCCGGCATACTCGAGGAACGTCGTGATGTCGCGGACCGCCTGGTTGAACTCGGCTTCCTTCAACTGACCCGGCTGGGTCACCTTGAGGTCGAGGACCGGACGCTCACCCGTGGCCTTGTCCGGCTCGCCGAACTCGGCGTGCTGCAGGCCCTGCAACTCCCACAGCACGTTCGGCATGGAGGCATTGGGGAACAGGCGGTTGTTCCAGCCCAGCGGACGCGACTCGTCCAGGTAGAACGACTTCAGGTAGGTGTAGACCCAGTCGCTGCCGCGGACGCGCGCGATCAGGCTCAGGTCCGGCGGCATCTTGCCGAACCACTGGGCGCCGTGCTCCGGGGTCATGTTGACCTGGATCTGCTCGCCGACCTTGGCACCGGTGAAGTTGAGGTTCTTCATCACCTCGTCTTCGGACAGGCCCAGATCCTCGGCCATGCGCGAATAGCGCAGGTACTTCAGCGAGTGGCAGCCCGAGCAGTAGTTCATGTACAGCTTGGCGCCGCGCTGGAGCGATGCGGGATCGTCCAGGTCGGTGCCCGACTGCAGCAGGTGACCGCCCTCGGAGGCGAAGGCGCCGAACGAGATCAGCAGACCGGCGGCAAAGGTGGCGAGCTTCTTCACGATGCGCATCTTCTGGGGACGGTGGATGTCGTGGCCTTGATTGAGGTCAGTCATGCATCGTCACCCGTTCCGGTACCGGCTTGGTCCTGTCGAGCTTGGTCCAAATCGGCATGGTGATGAAGAACACGAAGTACAGGAAGGTCAGCACGCGACCGATGATCGTCTCGACCGGGTCGGTACCCGGACCGGCGCCGATCTTGCCCAGCCACAGGAAGCAGATCGCCAGCATGCCCAGCATGACCTTGGTCATCCAGCCGCGGTAGCGGTGCGACTTGACCTTGGAGCGGTCGAGCCACGGCACGAGGAACAGCACGGCGATCGCGGCGAACATCACGATCACGCCGCTGAGCTTGTGCGGCACGACGCGCAGCATCGCGTAGTACGGGGTGTAGTACCAGACCGGCTTGATGTGCTCCGGCGTCACCAGGCGGTTGGCCTCGGTGAAGTTGTCATGCTCCAGGAACCAGCCGCCGAAGGCCGGTGCGAAGAAGATGACGAAAGCGCACAGGATCAGGAAGAAACCGGTGCCGAACAGATCCTTCACCGTGTAGTACGGATGGAAGGGGATGCCGTCGGCCGGCTTGTTCGCGTCCCAGCGGTTGCCCTTCGGGCCCTTCTTGATCTCGACGCCGTCCGGGTTGTTCGAGCCGACTTCGTGCAGCGCGCCCAGGTGCAGCACGACCAGCAGCAGCAGGACCAGCGGCAGCGCGATCACGTGCAGCGCGAAGAAGCGGTTCAGCGTGGCGTCGCCCGGCAGGTAGTCGCCCATGATCCATTCGGTCAGGCCGTTGCCGATGACCGGGATCGCGCCGAACAGCGAGATGATCACCTTGGCGCCCCAGAACGACATCTGGCCCCACGGCAACACGTAGCCCATGAAGGCTTCGGCCATCAGCACCAGGTAGATCAGCATGCCCAGGATCCACACCAGCTCGCGCGGCTTCTGGTACGAGCCGTACATCAGGCCGCGGAACATGTGCAGGTACACGACGATGAAGAACATCGACGCGCCCGTGGAGTGCATGTAGCGGATCAGCCAGCCCCACTCCACGTCGCGCATGATGTATTCGACCGACGAGAACGCTTCCGCCGCGGACGGCTTGAAGTGCATCGTCAGGAAGATGCCGGTGAGGATCTGGTTGACCAGCACCAGCAGCGCCAGCGAGCCGAAGTAGTACCAGAGGTTGAAGTTCTTCGGCGCGTAGTACTCGGTCATGTGCTTGCGGTACGCCGGCATCATGCCGGGTGCGCGCGCGTTGACCCAATCCATCGCGCCATTAGCGGCACGGGTGAAGATGTTCGCCATGACTTACGCCGCTCCCTTGTTCGACGGATCCACGCCGATCACGATCGTGGTGTCGTTCTCGTAGTAGTGCGGCGGCACGACCAGGTTGGTCGGTGCGGGCACGCCTTCGAACACGCGACCGGCCATGTCGAAGCGGGACTTGTGGCAAGGGCAGAAGTAGCCGCCCTTCCACTCCGGATCGAACGGCTCCGGGCGGATCTCGGCCTTCATTTCCGGCGAGCAGCCCAGGTGCGTGCACAGGCCGACCAGCACGGAGATGTCCGGCTTGATCGAGCGCAGCTCGCCGGTGATGTACGCCGGCTGCTGGTCCTTGTTCTCGGACTTGGGATCGCGCAGGTGGCCGTCCAGGGTCGGCAGTGCGTCGAGGATCGCCTTCGAGCGCTTGACGATCCAGATGGGCTGGCCACGCCACTCGAAAATCAGGCGCTGGCCTTCGGCCAGGGCGCTGATGTCGGCGGTCACCGGGGCACCGGCGAGCTTGGCTCGCGTGCTCGGATTCCAGGACTTGATGAACGGTACCGCCGCAAAACCGGCACCGACCGCACCGACCACGGCAGTGGTCGCGGTCAGGAACCGACGGCGGCCCTGGTTGACAGGATCGTGGACCCCTTGGTTGGCCATCCGGCACTCCGCAAAGCTGGATCGAAGTTACACCGCAGCGCCAACGCCACTGGCGACGGCTCGCGGCACAAAAGACGGGGAAGTGTAACGGAACGGTGAATGGCCCGACAATCCGCCGATGTTGCACAACGGGCCGGAAGCGCCGGCCCGGGGCGTCCGGGCGGCCTCAGCGCATGACCGCGGTCGCACCCCGGTAGCGGTCGGCGAGGACGCCCACCCGCTGGACGTAGCGCTGCGTCTCGCTGTAAGGCGGAACGCCCTTGTACTTGTCGACCGCGCCCTCGCCCGCGTTGTAGCCGGCGGCGGCGAGGGTCAGGTTGTTGTTGAAGCGCTTGAGCAGCCACGCCAGGTACTGCACACCGCCCTGGATGTTCTGGCTGGCGTCGAAGGCGTTGCTCACCCCGAAGCGCCGCGCGGT
Organism: Lysobacter panacisoli; assembly: GCF_009765165.1. Classification (NCBI taxonomy): domain Bacteria; kingdom Pseudomonadati; phylum Pseudomonadota; class Gammaproteobacteria; order Lysobacterales; family Lysobacteraceae; genus Lysobacter; species Lysobacter panacisoli. The sequence goes on along the minus strand of NZ_VLNU01000001.1, from coordinate 2,447,595 downwards.
CGCCGGCATCAGCTGCATCAGGCCCTGTGCGCCGGCGCGCGAGAGCGCGTTCGGGTTGTAGGCCGACTCGGCGTGGATGATCGCCCGCACGATGGCTTCGTCGACCCCGTGCTGGCGCGCGGCGGCGGCGATCTCGGCGCTGTAGGCCTGGGTGTTGAGCCGCACGGTGCCGAAGTTCACGCCCGGCCGCACCGAACAGGCGTAGCAGGTCTGGATGTAGCTGTAGCGGATCGTGCGCACCGCGCTGGCGTTTGCCACGCCCGCCGGCTTGCGGCTGGTGTAATGGCGCACGCCGTCCTTGATGTAGGAGTACACCTGTCCCTGCACCACGCGCGGTCCGTTCTGCGCCGGCGCAGGAGCGGCGGCGGGAGCAGGCGCGGCAGGCGCGACGAGCCGGGTTGGCTCGGCGTGCGCGACGGCAGGCGAACCGACGACGGCGCTGGTCGAGGTGACGCTGCCCATCGCCGTGGCGGGCGCTTTGGACGCGGCGGCCGACGAAGTCGCAGGCGGCGCGGCCTTGCTGATGACGGTGCAGGTGGCGCCGGCGACGCGCTTGTTGACGTAACTGCGGCTGCCGTCCGGCGAATCGCAACGGTACAGGGTGCCGGCCACGGCGGGTGCCGCAACCAGCAGGCCTGCCATCCCCAACAGCAGCCAGCTCCCCCTCATGGCGGCGAGTGTGTCCTGTCTCCGTGACCTTCACAAGTCCTTGATCGGACTGGGGTGCGGGAAACGTGACCGCTCCCGCACCCTGCCCCGATCCGGCGGGATCCGGTGCCCGGTCCGCCCACTGCTCCCCTGTCCATCCTGTTCCTAGCGCGCCTTCGCGCTCCGGTAGCGTTCGGCCAGCACCGCCACGCGCTCGACGTAACGCTGGGTCTCGTCGTACGGCGGCACTCCTTTGTAGCGATCGACCGCGCCTTCGCCCGCGTTGTAGCCGGCGGCGGCGAGGGTCAGGTTGTTGTTGAAGCGCTTGAGCAGCCACGCCAGGTATTGCACGCCGCCGCGAATGTTCTGGCCGCTGTCGAACACGTTGGCCACGCCGAACCGGCGTGCCGTCGCCGGCATCAATTGCATCAGCCCCTGCGCCCCAACCCGCGAGATCGCGCGCGGGTTGTAGGCCGATTCCGCGTGGATGACGGCCCGCACCACCGCCTCATCCACGCCGTAGTCGCGCGCGGCGGCGCTGATCTCGGCCCGGTAGGCGTCGGTGTTGAGCCGGATCGTGCCGAAGTCCACCCCGGGCTGGATGGCGCAGGCGAAGCAGGTTTCCAGGTAGGTGTAGCGCATGCGCGTCACCCGCCCCATGCCGGCACGCCGCGCGGGGCGCTGACTGCTGTAGTGGACGACGCCGTCCTCGACGTAGGTGAAGACCTCGCCCTGGGCCGTGCGCAGGGAGATCGGAAAGTCGCCGGCGCCGGTCGCCGGGACGGGCGACAGCGGATCCCCGACCGTCGCGGTGCGCACGTAGCCCAGGTCGCGCCCCGGCAGGGACGGACGACTGGGTTGGGATACGCCGCTCGAAGCCCCCGGGTTCTGCGCGAACGCCGGCGCGAACGCCAGCAGCCACGCCAGTCCCAGCCATGCCAAGCCTGCCTTCACGGATTGCGGGTCCCGCCGGCGCGGTCGCGCGCCCTCTCTCCTGCCCTCGCCTCAGCAAACGCGGTCCGCGCCCTGCCCCGGCCTGTAGAATGCGCCCCCTCCGGCGCGGAATAACCGCCGCCCCTCCCGGATCGAGCCAGATGAGCCAGACCACGACCCCGGCCGCCAAGCGCGGCACCGACGACGCCGCGACGCCCCGCAAGCTCTTCATCCAGACCCACGGGTGCCAGATGAACGAGTACGACTCGGCCAAGATGGCCGACGTGCTCGCCGCCAGCGATGGCCTTGAGCTGACAGACAACGTCGAGGAAGCCGACGTCATCCTGATCAACACCTGCTCGATCCGCGAGAAGGCGCAGGAGAAGGTGTTCAGCCAGCTCGGCCGCTGGAAATCGCTCAAGCAGGGCGACAAGCCGGTGGTGATCGGCGTCGGCGGTTGCGTCGCGTCGCAGGAAGGCGAGGCGATCGTGAAGCGCGCGCCCTTCGTCGACCTCGTGTTCGGTCCGCAGACCCTGCATCGCCTGCCCGAACTGATCCAGGCACGGCGCGACACCGGCCTGCCGCAGGTCGACATCTCCTTCCCCGAGATCGAGAAGTTCGACCGCCTGCCCGAGCCGCGCGCCGAAGGCCCGACCGCGTTCGTCTCGATCATGGAAGGCTGCAGCAAGTACTGCTCGTTCTGCGTGGTGCCCTACACCCGCGGCGAGGAAATCAGTCGTCCGTTCGAGGACGTACTGGTGGAAGTCGCCGATCTCGCCGCGCAGGGCGTGCGCGAGATCAACCTGCTTGGCCAGAACGTCAACGCGTATCGCGGGCCGTTGGGTGATGGCGAGGTCGCCGACCTCGGCCTGCTGATCCGCACCATCGCCGAGATCGAGGGCGTGGGTCGCATCCGCTTCACCACCTCGCATCCGCTGGAGTTCTCCGATTCGCTGATCGAGGCCTACCGCGACGTGCCCAAGCTCGCCAACTACCTGCATTTGCCCGTGCAGGCCGGCAGCGACCGCGTCCTCTCGGCGATGAAGCGCGGCTACACCGCGCTTGAGTTCAAGCAGAAGATCCGCAAGCTGCGCGCGGTGCGCCCGGACATCTCGATCTCCTCCGACTTCATCGTCGGCTTCCCCGGCGAAAGCGACGCGGATTTCGAGAAGACCATGAAGCTGATCGAGGACGTCGGCTTCGACCAGTCGTTCTCCTTCATCTACTCGCGCCGCCCGGGCACGCCGGCCGCGGACCTGGAGGACAACGTCTCCAGCGAGGAAAAGCACGCGCGCCTCTCGCGCCTGCAGGCGCACATCAACGCGCACGCGCGTTCGATCTCCGATGCGATGGTCGGCAGCGTGCAGACCGTGCTGGTGGAAGGTCCGTCGAAGAAGAATCCGAACGAGCTGACTGGCAAGACCGAGAACATGCGCTCGGTGAATTTCCCCGGCAATCCGCGCCTGGTCGGTCAGTTCGTCGATGTCGTCATCACCGAAGCGATGAGCAACTCGCTGCGCGCACGCGTGGCGACGCAGGACGAGCCCGTCGTCTGAGACGCACCGGCACGTTCCGTGGCCCGGGTCCTTCAAGCGAATTCCGTCCGCGTTGATGCGCGGACGGCATCGCGACATCACTTCGCCGTGTAGACCGCCTTGCCGTCCACGTAGGTCGCCTGCACGGTGACATCGCGCAGCTTGCCCGGATCGATGCCCAGCGGGTCCTGCGTCAGCACGACGAAATCCGCGCGCTTGCCGGCTTCCAGGCTGCCGACTTCCGCCTCCGCGAAGCCGGCGTAGGCAGCGTCGAGGGTGAAGCCGCGCAGCGCTTCGAACGCGGTGAGCTTCTCCTGCGGATACCACCCGCCGGCCGGCAGTCCCTGCGCGTCGGTGCGCGTCGCGGCGGCATAAAGACCGAAGCGTGGATCGACCGATTCGACCGGGAAATCCGAACCCAGCGCCAGGCGCGCGCCACTGTCGCGCAACCGGCGCCATGCGTACGCGCCGATGATGCGCTCCGCGCCCACGCGGTCTTCCGCCCACGGCATGTCGCTGGTCGCGTGCGTGGGCTGCATCGAGGCGATCACGTGCAGTTGCGCCAGGCGCGGCAGGTCCTGCTTCGACAGAACCTGAGCGTGTTCGATGCGCCAGCGGTGGTCGGTCGCAGCGTCGTTGCCGAGCGCCTTGGCGTAGATTTCGAGCACGACGCGGTTGCCTCGGTCGCCGATCGCATGCGTGGCGACCTGCACGCCGCAGCGCTTGGCCTTGTCGACCGCGACGGCGATCTGCTCGGGCGACATCACCATCAGGCCAAGGTTGCCGTGGTCGTCGCTGTATTCCTGCAGCATCGCCGCGCCGCGACTGCCGAGCGCGCCGTCGGCGTACAGCTTCACCGTGCGCATCTGCAGGCGCCCGGACTTGTGGCGATACAGGCCGGTGCTGCACAGCGACGCCAGCGCTTCGCCGTTGCCGTCCGCCATCGCGGTGATGCGCAACGGCATCGCGCCGCGATCGGCCAGGCGCTGGTAGCGCTTGAGTTCGGCCAGGCTCACGCCGGCGTCGTGCACGCCGGTGAGGCCATGCTCGACGGCGGCTTGCATGCCCAGCGACAGCGCGCGTTCGGCGGTGGCTTCATCGAGCGGTGGACGGGCCTGGTCGACCAGCGCCATCGCGCCGTCGACGAAGATGCCGGTCGGACGCTTCGACGCGCCGCGTTCGATGCGGCCGCCGTCGGGCTGCCACTCGCCGGAGAGATCGCGCGTCACCGCGCGCATCGCGGCGGTGTTGGCCCAACCGGCGTGGCCATCGATGCGTTCCAGCCAGACCGGACGATCGGGGAAGGCCGCGTCGAGATCGGCCGCGCTCGGGAAGCGCTTCTCGGGCCAGTCGTTCTGGTCCCAGCCACGACCGATCAGCCATGCGCCATCGGGCAACTGCTTCGCGAACGCCTGCAGGCGCTGCAGGACCTCTTCCTTGCTCTGCGCCCCGACCAGATCCGCGCTGAGCATGGTCATGCCGAGCCCGGCCACATGCGCGTGTGCGTCGATCAGGCCAGGAATCACCGTGGCCGCGCCCAGGTCCAGTCGCTGCGCCTTCGGGTAGGACCTCAGCAGCGTGGCGGTATCGCCCAGCGCGAGGATGCGACCGCCGTCGTCGTAGGCCATCGCCTGCGCGGCGGGATGCGCCGTGTCGAGGGTGTGGATCTTCGCGGCGCTGAGCACTGTGACCTTCGCCGCAAACGCGGTTCCCGACATCGCCACCAGGGCCGCCGACACGGCCAACGCGAGCTTGCGCATCCCCTACCCCACATGTCCGAAAGTGTCCGGACTGTGCGCAAACCCGGCGCCGGAGGCAAGTGCGAAATCAGTCCAACCGCTTGCGGAAGCGCAGGATCGCGGCCGTCATCATCACCGTGGTGAACGCCAGCAGTGCCAGCACCTCCGGCCACAATTCCAGCAGGCCGGCGCCGCGCAGCATGATCCCGCGTATCAGCCGCAGGAAATGGGTCAGGGGCAGGACCTCGGCCAGCCACTGCACCACCTTCGGCATGCCCGCGAACGGGAACATGAATCCCGACAGCAGGATCGACGGCAGGAACACGAAGAACGTCATCTGCATCGCCTGGAACTGCGAGCGCGCCTTGGTCGAGATCAGCAGGCCCAGAGTGAGGTTGGCGAAGATCAGCAGCACCGCGGCGAAGTAGACGTCGAGCAGGCTGCCGCGTATCGGTACCTCGAACAGCCACACGCCCAGCAGCAGGATCACCGTGGTCTGCACCAGGCCGATCGCGGCATAAGGCAGGACCTTGCCGATCATCAGCTCCGAGCGCGACAACGGCGTGGCGATCAGCAGTTCCATGTTGCCGCGCTCGCGTTCGCGCACGATGGCGACGCCGGTGAACAGCACCATCGTCATGGTCAGGATCACGCCGATCAGGCCCGGCACGATGTTGATCGGTGAGCGCCGCTCCGGGTTGTAGAACGCCACCACGCTGATCTGTCCGACCGCGAGCTGCCCGGTGCCGTCGCGCGCCGGGCGCGTGTTCGCGGTGGCGCGATTGTCCAGCGGCAATTGCGCGAGTTGCACCGCCGCGCTCTGCACCACCGTGTCGCTGCCGTCGACCAGCACCTGCACGGCTTCGCGGCCCTCGTATCGGCGACGCTCGAAATCCGGCGGGATCACGATGCCGACGCTGATCTCGCCACGACGCAGGTGTTCCATCAGTTCCTGCGGCGTGCTCGCGGTGACGCTCGGATCGATCACACCGGTGGCGACCATGTCCATCACCACCGCGCGCGAGCCGGCGGTATTGGCCTGGTCGGCGATGCCGGTTTCGAGGCCGCGCAGATTGAGGTTGATCGCATAGCCGAACAGCACAAGCTGCATCACCGGGATGCCGACGATCATCGCCAGGGTGATGCGGTCGCGGCGCATCTGGCGAAGCTCCTTCGTCACGATCGCGAACAGGCGGCGCAGGCTCATGCGGCGCGCTCCTGCGCCGGCTCGGCGCGACCGCGCGTGGAGGAAACGAACACATCTTCGAGGTTCGGATGCGACGGCTCGACCTGCGCTTCCAGCCCCGCGTCGGCGAGCGCTCTGCGCAGGCGTTCCGCCGCATCGCCGTCGCGCTCGTTGAGCACGCGCAGCGTATTGCCGATCTGCGCCACGCTGAGCACGCCCGGCACGTTGACCAGAAGTTGTTGCGCCTTGCGCGGTTGTGCGGCCAGCACTTCCACGGTGCGTCCGCCCAGCGCGCGCGTCAGCTCGTCGGGCGTTCCGTCGGCGACGAGTACGCCACGGTCGAGGATGGCGATGCGGTGGCACCGCTCGGCTTCGTCCATGTAGTGCGTGGAGACGAGGATGGTCGTGCCAGCATCGGCGAGGTCGAAGAGCTTCTCCCAGAAATCGCGCCGCGATTCCGGATCGACCGCGCTGGTCGGTTCGTCGAGGAACAGCAGCTCGGGATCCTGGATAACCGCACCGGCCAGCGCGAGGCGCTGCTTCTGGCCGCCGCTCATCGTGCCGGCGAGTTGCTTCTGGCGATCCTGGAAGTGGTACTGCACGACGAGTTCGTCGATGCGCCGCGCAGCCTGTGCGCGCGGAATGTCCTGCACAGCGGCAAGGAATTCCAGGTTCTCGCGCACGGTGAGGTCCTCGAACAGCGAGAACTTCTGGGTCATGTAGCCGATGCGGCGACGCAGCTCCTCCGCCTGCTCCGGGATGCGCAGGCCGAGCACTTCGACATCGCCCTGCGTCGGCGTGAGCAGACCGCACAGCATGCGGATCGTGGTGGTCTTGCCGGACCCGTTCGGGCCAAGGAAGCCGTAGACGTTCGCGCGCGGGACGCTGAGGTCGACGTGATCTACCGCGACCAGTTCGCCGAAGCGCTTGGTCAGCCCGCGCGCGCGGATCGCCAGGTCGGTGTCGGCCACGGTTACTTCCCCCGCGCCGCGAACTCGACCCGCACCGGCACGCCGGCAGGCAGTTTCGCGGAATCGCCACCGGTGATTTCCACTTCGGCGAGGTAACTCAGCCGCGCCGCGTCCTTGCCGGTGAGCGCGTAGTACGGCGTGAAGCTGGGTTCATTGCGGATCATGCGCACGCGACCGGGCAGCGCTTGGTCGCGGCCATCGAGGAACACGCGCGCGTCGCTGCCGACCTGCACGTTCGCGCGGATCGGTTCGGGGACGTACACGCGCGCGTAGGGCTTGTCGCCCACCAGCATCACCGCGAGCGGCGCACCCACCGGGGCCTGGTCGCCGAGCCGGTACGGCAGGCTGTCGATGACGCCGGCGCGTGGCGCGATCAGGTCGAGCTTCTCCAGCGTGACCGCTTCGACCGCGGCCTGTGCCTGCGCCGCGGCGAGCGCGGAACGTCCCTGCGCGATCTGTTCGATGCGCGTGCCGCGTTCGAGTTCGAGCAGCGCGGCCTGCGCGGCGCGGACCTGCGCTTCGGCGTTGCCGGCGGCGGCGCGGGCGCGGTCGACGTCGGACGCGGCGACGAGGCGCTGGCGGCCGAGCGGTTGCAGGCGCGTGTAATACGCTCGCGCATCGGCGGCTTCGGCCTGCGCGGCGGCGAGTGCCGCGCGCGCGCGCGCGATTTCCTCGCTGCGCGGTCCGGCTTCGAGTTCGGCCAGCACGTCGCCGGCCTGTCGCGCCTGCGCCTGCAGGGCATCCAGTTGCGACTGCGTGCGCGTCAGCTCCAGCTGCAGCAGGCGGGTTCCCGCCTTGACCTGCTGGCCTTCGCGCACGTCGATGCGGACGATCTTCTCCGACGCTGGCGCGGGCAACGCGATGCGGTCCCATTCCAGCGTGCCCAGCGCCTGTGGTTGCTCGTTACCGCAGCCGACCAGCGCGAATGCGCTCAGCGCAAGGGCGAGAACGCGAGGGGTGTGTCGTGCCATGTCCATGTCTCAGCCCATGCCCAGGCCGCGATCCAGCAACGCGAGGGTGTGCCGGCGCAGCGCGTCGAAGTCGAGATCGTCCGCCTGCAGCAGACGACGCCAGATCGGCGCGCCTGCTGCGGGGAACAGCGTGAGTCCGACCAGCGACACCATCAGCAGACGCGGGTCGAGGTCTTCGTTGATTTCGCCGCGTGCCTGCGCCCGCGCGAAGCGCGCGGTCATCATCTGCGGCAGTTGCGGGCCGATGCGCTCGAACAGCACGTCGCGCAGCGCGCCGCCTTCGCACAACACCTCACGCACCCACAGCGGCGGCAGCCACGGATGCGCGGCGACCAGCCGGCCGACGCCGTTGACGAAGCCCGCGACCAGCCCGCACACGTCGTCGCCGGCGTTCAGCAGCGGCTCGCGCAACTGGTTGAATGCGGGCAGCACTCGCTCGGAGATGACCGCCTCCTTCAGCTGTTCCTTGTCGCCGAAGTAGTAGTGGAGCAGGGCCGGCGTGACGCCCGCTTCCACCGCGATCGCGCGCAGCGGCGTCGCCGCGATGCCCTCGCGGACGAAGCACGCGATGGCGGCGTCGAGCAGGCGCGCGCGCAGATCGGGACTGTCGGGACCGGGGCGGCCGGGGGCGCGGCCTTTCGACGGACGACCGGGGCTTTTACGCGGGGCGGACGGGGCTTTCGGACTCATGGCCAATATTTAATTGCGTGCTTAATTAGTTTTCAACCCCAAGCCGACGAGCGGTCGATCCCCGCCAGCCGCCCAGCCCTGCAACACGGCCCCGGCGCGTTCTGTCCTATCGTTTGCGGCGCCCCGACCGGAGCCCGCGCATGCCCTCGCCACGCCCCGCCAACCTGCTCCAGCGCAGCGCGCTCGCGTTGTGGTTCTGCGGACTGTCGGCGCTGGGACTGCTGCGCTTTTTCATGCGCGTCTCGCGTGATCCGAACGCGTGGACCGACACGGTGATGCAGGTGTGGCTGATCGGTTCGCTGCTGCTCGGTGCGATCGGCGCGTGGCTGTCGTGGCGTGCATTCGCTGCGCATCGGCGCGAACGTCGCCACTAGCCTTCCCTTTGCGAAATGCGCCTCGCGGGCGCAAGCTGTTTGCCCCCGGCGCGCACCCGCGCGTCCCGTGCCGACACGGAAAGACCGGTCCCCCCGATGACCCGAACCACGTCCGAATTCGTCCTTGAGCCGGCCGAAACCGAGCGCCTGGCCAACCTCAGCGGCCCCTTCGACGGCCACCTGCGCATGATCGAACTGCGCCTGGGTGTCGAGATCGCCAATCGCGGCAACATCTTCCGCATCGTCGGACCGCAGGACGCGGTCGGCAAGGCGGAACGGCTGCTGCGCGACCTTTGGCGCGATGCCGCCGAAGAAACGCTGACCGAACCATCGATCCACCTGCGCCTGACCGAGATCGACGCCGACAACGTCGCCAACGACGACGCCGAACCGCAGGAAGTCGCGATCCGCGTCAAGCGCGGAACCATCCGCGGACGCGGCATCAACCAGGCGAAGTACCTGCACGCGATCGCCACGCACGACATCAACTTCGGCATCGGCCCGGCCGGCACCGGCAAGACGTTCCTCGCGGTCGCCAGCGCGGTGGAAGCGCTGAACGAAGCGCGCGTGCAGCGGCTGGTACTCGTACGCCCCGCGGTCGAGGCCGGCGAGAAGCTCGGTTTCCTGCCGGGCGATCTGACCCAGAAGGTCGACCCCTATCTTCGTCCGCTCTACGACGCGCTGTACGAGATGCTCGGCGTCGAGAAGGTCGTCAAGCTGCTCGAGAAGAACGTCATCGAGATCGCGCCGCTGGCTTACATGCGCGGACGAACGCTTAACGATGCGTATGTGATCCTCGACGAAGCGCAGAACACCACGATCGAGCAGATGAAGATGTTCCTGACCCGCATCGGCTACGGCAGCACCGCCGTGGTGACCGGCGACCTGACCCAGATCGACCTGCCCAAGCACCAGAAGTCCGGCCTCAAGGACGCACTGGACGTGCTGCGCAACGTCAACGGCATCAGCTTCACCTTCTTCGAATCGCGCGACGTCGTGCGCCACCCGCTGGTGGCGCGCATCGTCAACGCCTACGACGCGCGCGACGCGCAGGACGCGGCCACCGGCCCGTCCGCCTGATCGCGAATCGATCCTGCGAATCCGAGCGACCTCCTCCATGACCCGCGGCCCCACTCGTCTAGACGTCGCCATCAATTACGCCGTCCCGCGCACCGGCATTCCTTCCGCGGTCAGTTTCCGCAAGTGGGTCGCCGCTGCATTGGAAAGCCGCATCCGCGAGGCCGACCTGGCGATCCGCATCGTCGGCACCAAGGAAGGCCGCGCGCTCAACCACCATTACCGCGGCAAGGATTACGCGACCAATGTGCTGAGCTTCCCGGCGGAAATGCCGGAGGGTCTGCCCAAGGGCGTGAAGATGCCGCTGCTGGGCGACCTGGTCATCTGCGCGCCGGTGGTGGCACGCGAGGCCAAGGAACAGAAGAAGGCGGTCGCGGCGCACTACGCCCACCTCACCGTCCACGGCGTCCTGCACCTGCTCGGCTGGGACCACGCGGACGAGAAGGAAGCGGTGTGCATGGAGCAGCTGGAGCGCGAGATCCTCGCCTCGATCGGCTTCGACGACCCTTACCAGGACTGATCGCGGCCTCGCGGGGCCGTCGAGCGCGTGGGACCCATCCGCGCTAGACTGGGTTGTCGCCCCATCCCCCCGGGCGCCTTCAAGAACCCAATGTCCGAGGACGACAGTAGTAGCTTCCACCCGGCCGAGCTGCACGAGAAGCGCAGCGAGAAGCGCCATCCGGAGAAACCGCGCTCCTGGCTCGAACGCATCAGTTCGGCCCTCTCCGGCGAACCTTCCTCCCGCGAAGACCTGGTCGAGCTGCTGCGCGATGCGCAGGCCGACGGGCTGATCGCCGCCGACACCCTGCGCATGATGGAAGGCGCGATCGCCGTGTCCGACCTGACCGTGGGCGACGTGATGATCCCGCGCTCGCAGATGGTGTCGCTGCCGGCCGACGGCAAGTTCCTCGAACTCATGCGCGAAGTGGTCGAATCCGGCCACTCCCGTTTCCCCGTCCACGGCGAGCACAAGGACGAGATCCTCGGCGTGCTGCTGGCCAAGGACCTCCTGCGCGGCGTGGTCGCCGACAACGGCCCGGGCACGATCCACGAGCTGTTGCGCCCCGCCGTACTGATCCCCGAATCCAAGCGCCTGAACGTGCTGCTGCGCGAGTTCCGCCAGTCGCGCAACCACATGGCGATCGTGATCGACGAGCACGGCGGCGTCGCCGGCCTGGTCACCATCGAGGACGTGCTGGAGCAGATCGTCGGCGAGATCGACGACGAGCACGACGACGCCGAGGATCCCGACGCATTGATCGCCGCGCAGGCCGACGGCCAGTTCGTGGTCGATGCGCTCACGCCCATCGCCGATTTCAACGAGCGTTTCGGTGCCGACTTTGACGACGACGAATACGACACCATCGGCGGCCTGGTCACGGCCGCGATCGGCCACCTGCCCGAGGCCGGCGAGGAACTCACGCTCGGCCGCTTCGTGTTCCGCGTCTCCGGCGCCGACGCGCGCCGCGTCCATGCCTTCCACGTCGGGGTGCTGGGTGACGCCTGAGTCGCGCGTACGCGCGCCGCTGCCGTCGTCGCTGCTGGTCCTGCTGTTCACGCTGCTGTCGCTGTTCGCGGGCATCGCTTCCGCGACGACGCCGCGCGTGGGCGTGGTCACGATGCAGCCGGGCGAGATCTTCTTCGAGCGTTTCGGCCATAACGCCATCGTCGTGGTCGATCCCGACAGCGGCGCGGCGACCTCGTACAACTTCGGCTATTTCGATCCGACCGAGCCCGACTTCATCGGCCGCTTCGTGCGCAACGACATGCGCTACCGGCTCGCCGCGCTGCCGTTCGAGCAGGACCTGATGCAGTACCGCGAGGAAGGCCGCGGCGTCAGCGTGCAGTGGCTGGACGTGACGCCCGAACAGGCGCGCGAACTCGCCGACGCGCTGGCCGAGAACGCCAAGCCCGAAAACGCCTACTACCGTTACCAGTACTTCGACGACAACTGCTCCACGCGCGTGCGCGACGCGCTCGATCGCGTTCTCGACGGCGGCCTGCGCCGGCAGATCGAAGGCCGTTCGCACGGCAGCACCGCACGCAGCGAGGCGGTGCGACTGGCCTCGCCGGCGTGGTGGATGTGGCTGGGCTTCGACATCGGCCTGGGGCCGTCGTCCGACCGTCCGTTGCCGGTGTGGGGCGAGTCCTACGTGCCGATGCGCTTGGCCGCGGCCCTGCGCGAGGTGAAGAACAGCGAAGGCCGGCCGATCGTGAGCGAGGAACAGCTCGTGCTCCCGCATCGCCTGCCGCCGGAACCGCAGGACGGCCCGGTGCGCTGGTGGCCGTGGGCGCTGGCGGGCATAGCGCTGGGCGTGCTCATCGCCTTCGCGGATCGACGCGCGCCGCGCGCGACCGCCGCCGTCGGCCTCGCCTTCTGGCTGCTCTGCGGCGTGCTCGGCGCGGTGATGCTGTTCATCTGGTTCGGCACCGGCCACACCTACGGCTGGACCAACGCGAACCTGCTGCTGTTCACCCCGCTGGGCTGGCTTCTGCTGCCGGGCGCGTGGCGTGCCCTGCGCGGACGCGATCCGGGCGTCTGGTTCCGCCGCCTTCTCGCGCTCATTGCCGCTGGCGCGGTGCTGGCGCTGTTCGTGTACTGGCTGCCGGTGCTGCCGCAGCGCAACGCGCACTGGATCGCGCTGCTGCTGCCGATCCACCTCGGCCTGCTGCAGGCGTTCCGCACGCGTTGAGGCTTGCCGTGCCCGCCATGCGCGGGCACGATTCGCGCATGAACTCCCCCGCCCCCGACCGCCACGGCCTGCCGCAATGCGTGGTCAACTGCGCCGTGTACGAACGCGGCGGCGCCCGTCGCGAAATCGGCCTGGACGAGATCAGCGACGTCCTCGCCCACGACGGCGACAACTTCATCTGGGTCGGCCTGTACGAGCCGGAAGACGCGATCCTCGACAAGCTGCAGGAAGAATTCTGCCTGCACGATCTCGCCGTCGAAGACGCCCAGAACGCGCACCAGCGTCCGAAGATCGAGACCTACGGCAATTCGCTGTTCATCGTGGTCCACACCGCGCAGAGCGTGGACAGCCACATCCGCTTCGGCGAGAGCCACATCTTCGTCGGGCCGCGCTACCTGGTGACGGTGCGCCACGGTGCATCGACGAGCTACGCGCCGGCCCGCGCGCGCTACGAGCGCGACGCCGACGACCTTCCGCACGGTCCGGGCGCGGCGCTGTACACCGTGCTCGACCTGATCGTCGACAACTTCATGCCGATCGTGCAGGAATTCAGCCAGGACTTGAACGAGCTGGAGCAGGACGTCTTCGCCGAGGAGTTCCGCAGCGAAACGGTCAAGCGCCTGTACGACCTCAAGCGCGAACTCACGCGCCTGCGCATGGCGGTCTCGCCGCTGCAGGACATCCTCGGTCAGCTCACGCGCACGCGCACGACCCTGATCGACGACGAGAGCCAGCTCTATTTCCGCGACGTGCTCGACCACGCGGTGCGGCTGAACGAAACCACCGACACCCTGCGCGAGATGCTGACCGCGGCGATGAGCGTGAACCTGTCGCTGGTGACGATCCACCAGGGCGAAGTGGTCAAGCGCCTCGCCGGCTGGGCCGCGCTGCTTGCCGCGCCAACCCTGATCACCAGCTGGTACGGCATGAACTTCACCCACATGCCCGAACTCGACGGCCGCTACAGCTACTGGATCATGATCGGCCTGGTCGCGCTGGTATGCGTCGGCCTGTTCGTGCTGCTGCGCCGCGCCAAATGGCTGTGACGAACGCCCCGGAACCGCGCAAGTCCATGTAAACGCTCGGGATATGCGCGCCGCTTAGACCAAAGTCTCAGGCGAGTTGACGCATTGCGCATTGACCCGGCGGGCAAGCCGGCGCGACCCTTCGGTGATCCTAACGGAGGGGTGTCATGAAAGGTCTGTCCTGGCTCGGCTGGGCCGCCCTTGCGGTACTGGCGGCGTTCTGCATCGGCACCATCGCCCTGCACCGTGGCGAAACCATCAGCGCGATGTGGCTGGTGGTGGCGGCGGTGTCGGTGTTCACCATCGCGTTCCGTTTCTACGGTCTGTACATCGCGCGCCATGCGCTGGTGATCGATCCCTCCCGCGCGACACCCGCGTGGCGTCGCAACGACGGTCTGGATTATGTGCCGACCGCGAAGAGCATCGTGTTCGGCCACCACTTCGCCGCGATCGCCGGCGCGGGGCCGCTGGTCGGCCCGGTGCTGGCCGCGCAGATGGGCTATCTGCCCGGCACGTTGTGGATCCTGTTCGGCGTGGTCCTGGCCGGTGCGGTGCAGGACATGCTGGTGCTGTTCTTCTCCACGCGTCGCGATGGCCGCTCGCTGGGCGAGATGATCCGCGCCGAGATGGGCCCGTCCGCGGGCGTGATCTCGATGATCGGCATCCTGATGATCATGGTGATCCTGCTGGCGGTGCTGGCGCTGGTGGTGGTGAAGGCGCTCGCGGAAAGTCCGTGGGGCACGTTCACCGTCGCGATGACGATCCCGATCGCGATCCTGATGGGCCTGTACCTGCGCTACTTCCGACCGGGCCGCATCCTCGAGGTCTCCGTCATCGGCTTCGTCCTGCTGCTGCTGGCGATCTGGGGCGGTGGCGTGGTCGCCGCGCACCCGACGTGGGGCCCGGTGTTCCACCTCAAGGGCACGACGCTGGCGTGGCTGATGATCGCCTACGGTTTCGTCGCCTCGGTCCTGCCGGTGTGGTTCCTGCTGGCGCCGCGTGACTACCTCTCGACGTTCCTGAAGATCGGCACCGTGCTGATCCTCGCGCTCGCCATCGTCGTCGCGATGCCCGACCTGCAGATGCCGGCGATGACCAAGTTCGTCGACGGCACCGGCCCGGTGTTCTCGGGCAAGCTCTTCCCGTTCCTGTTCATCACCATCGCCTGCGGCGCGGTGTCGGGCTTCCATTCGCTGATCAGCTCGGGCACCACGCCGAAGATGATCGCCAGCGAGGGCGACATCCCGATGGTCGGCTACGGCGGCATGCTGATGGAGGCCTTCGTCGCGATCATGGCGCTGATCGCCGCGTGCGTGCTGCAGCCGGGCGTGTACTTCGCGATGAACGCGCCCGCCGCGTTGATCGGCACCACCGCCGAATCCGCCGCCGCCGCGATCTCGAGCTGGGGCTTCGTGCTCACGCCCGAGGTGTTGACCGCGACCGCGAAGGAAATCGGTGAAGGCACGATCCTCTCGCGCACCGGCGGCGCACCAACGCTCGCGGTGGGCATGGCGCAGATCCTGCACGGACTGATCCCGGGCGAAGGGATGATGGCGTTCTGGTACCACTACGCGATCCTGTTCGAAGCGCTGTTCATCCTCACCACGGTCGACGCCGGCACGCGCGTGGCGCGCTTCATGATCCAGGAACTCGTGGGCCTAGCGTACGAGCCGATGAAGCACACCGAAAGCTGGGTGAGCAACGTCGTGTGCACGCTGATCGCGGTCGCGCTGTGGGGGTACTTCCTCTACCAGGGCGTGGTCGATCCGCTGGGCGGCATCAACACGCTGTGGCCGCTGTTCGGCATCGCCAACCAGATGCTCGCTGGCATCGCGCTGGTGTTCTGCAGTGTCGTGATGGTGAAGATGAAGCGCGAGAAGTTCCTGTGGATCCCGCTGATCCCGACCGCGTGGCTGCTGATCTGCACGCTCACCGCGGGTTGGCAGAAGCTGTTCCACCCGGATCCGAAGATCGGCTTCATCGCCAACGCCCGCAAGTTCGCCGACGCCGCCGCGCGCGGCGAGGTGCTGGCGCCGGCGAAGTCGATGGACGACATGTCGCGCGTGATCTTCAACAACTACCTCGACGCGGGACTGTGCGCGCTGTTCGTCGCGGTGGTGCTGGCCACGGTGTTCTTCGGCCTGCGCGCCGCGTTCGCCGCGCGCCGCGCCAACACGCCGACCGCGAAGGAGACCGACTATGTCGCGCTCGATGCCGTCGCCCGCTGACGCTGGCCGGCTGGCCCTGGACCTGCTCGCACGCTGGTGGCGTGCGAGCTGCCAGACCGCCCGGCTCGCGATCGGCATTCCCGACTACGACGTGTACGCCGCCCACGTGCGGCGCAACCACCCGGACCGCGAACCGATGACCCGCGATGAGTTCTTCCGCGAGCGGATGGATGCGCGGTATGGGAAGGGGCGTAGTCGCTGTTGTTGAGCACACATTGATAGGTTGGGCAAAGGCGCCGCCCAATGGGACGGCGCCTTTCCTTTTGGGCCCTCCCTCCCGCATTCGACGCTCCCGCAGTGGACTCGATCGATAAAGGAGCCGACGCGATCCGTGCCGAAAGCGCTGCAGGCCCACGGACAAGACTTCGTCTGATTGCCCGAACCCGCGCGATGCGGTGATCTCTGGGGCATAAGCCGCGCGCAGCGGCGCGTCTACCAGAGGCGGGAGCGGCAGTGAGGGTGGAGATCATGATCTACGCGGCGGTGGCGCTCAGCGCATCGCTATCGCTGGGCGTACTGGTCGCGTTCTTCTGGTCCGAAGGGCGATGGCGTGAACGGGATCGCGCGCAGGCGGAATGGCTCAGGAGTCTCCGTCCGCATTCTGTCGAGAAGCCTTCTACGGCAATACAGCCAGAGCACTCACCGATTCCGATCCAGCGTCGCCCGTTCCACGAGGCGCTGTGGGAGGACTGCCCGGAACTGGCGCCGTCACCGCGCGCACGCCCTGTCGTGCAGGAGCTGGAACTGGCGGCGCATCGCCGCAATGAGGAAAGGGAGAACGACGAAATGAAGCTGAAGCACCTGGCTGCGGCCGCGAGTCTGGGACTGGCTGCGTGCGCCCATCCGCTCACCGCCGCAAAACCACTGCGTCGGGATTCTTCCGAGATGGTGCCGTACTCCGAGGAGTACTTCGCGGCGGTGCGCGCGGAGATGAACCTTCAGCCGGTGAAGTGGCCGTTGAAGTTCAAGCGGCACAATTTCGGCGCGTGGTGCTACGACACTCAGTATTGCAGCGTCTGGTATGGCGGTCTGGAAAGCGGCAGCGAGAAGCCGTCACCACCTTCCTCGAAGTACGGCCCCGGATACCTTGACCACTGGATGGGCGGGTACGGCGTCGATAACTTCCCGCCCCCGGCCGAGGTGAGGTGGCGTTCGAAGGACGGCACCGAGCACAAAGCCAAGATCGATATAGGAGAGATCTTCAAGGACCGGTTGATCCGGCACAACGTGCCGCGCGAGGAGATCGTCGAACAGCCCGACGGCAAGTTGGTCCTTGATCCGCACATCCTGCTGGAAGTCAACGACCGTACGATCCGGGTCTACATGCGGCAAGGGATTCCGCTGAAGAGGCAGGTCGAGGTCGCAGGTCATATGCGGAGAGACTGGCGCGACGACCTGATTCTGGTCAAGACCTATACCTACTGACACAAGGAGCGTGATACATGGGCGGCATCGTTTCCGGCGGCACGTCCCGCCAGGCCACTACGCAGGATCTGGAACTCTACGAGCGGATGCGGCAGCAGCAGGCGCAACAACCCGTGCCGCTGCTGCACAGTCGCAGCAACCTGCACGAGTATCTGTTCGTCGCGCTGTTCGATGGCACCGGGCAGGATGTCAACGACCCCAAGCAACTGCCGACCAATATTGGAGAGTTGTGGAAGCAGGTTTACGAACCGAATCGTGATCCGACCAATCGGATTGGTGCGCACTACGAAGCCGGCATCGGCACACAGAAGAATCCGATCACCCGCATGGTTGATGGCGCTGCCGCCTACACTTGGGACGACAAGATCGAGGGGATGTACCGGGCTCTGGCCGATCAAACTTGGAAGTGGCAGCAGCAAGACCCACAAGCACAGATCCGCCTCGCCGAAGTCGGCTACAGCCGAGGCGCAGTGCTGGTGCCGGGACTGGCGCGACTGGTGGACGAGTACGGCATCGTCCATCCCGATCAACTGAGGTTCGGCCGCGACGCCCACGGCAACCTCACGGTCAAAACCCCGCACCCGCCGCTGATCCCACCGGGTCAGGTCGCACAAGCCGTCGGCCTGTTCGACCCGGTCGCGACGAACATGCCTGAGAACTACGACACACGCCTGCCGCCGTCGGTCGTCTCAGGCTTCTCGCTGATCGCACGTGACGAGCAGCGTGAGTTGTTTCCGCACCAGACCATCCTCGACCCGCAGCGTTCCGCCGCTGGCCGCTTCCTCAACATGCCCGTCTCGGGTGGTCATTCCAACGTCGGCGGTGGCAACCGCGCCGACGGCTTGGAAACGCTGGCCTTCAACGGCATGGCCGACTACCTCAACGCACTGAGCGACCGGCCGTTATTCGAGCATCGGCCGGTGCCGAGCAACCCGGTGCAGTACACGATCCATCAAACCCAGGGCGCAACGGCGGTATGGGGCGTTCGGATGGACCACGATGGCCAACGCAACCTGCGCTCGGAGTTGGCCAACTGCAAGATCGTCGATCCGTGCCGCGACGCGGAACCGGTCGATCTGCAGCTGGCCCGGCAGTTCCAGTGGCACCATGTAGAACCGTTGGCCATCGAGCACTTGCCCGCATTGCCGCAAGCCATCTCGCATCGCGAAACGCCCGCCATGCCGGAACGGTATCGTGCTTCCGACATGCCGAATCAGGGCTCCGATCGTGCGCGCACTCCGCAAGCGTGGTCAGTACCGTCCAAGGGCGAAACCGACCTCGCACCGCCGACCTACCTCGATCCCGCGCACCCGAACCATCCGCTGTTCCGCGAGCTGCGGGATAAGTTGCCGGCCGACACGAGCGATGAGAAGGTGGCCGAGCTGACGCTGGCGGCAAGGCAAGGCGGTGTGCGGCCGAATCAGGTGGAATCGGTTCACGTCCACGACGGTAAGGCCTGGGTGCTGGGCTCATTCCTGTCTGACGGCATGGTCGATCTGCGCACGCCTGCACCGCCTCTCGCCGAGACTATGGAGAAGGCCGGCGCGTACGAGCAGCAACATCAGGCGCGCGTGGCGCAGTGGCAGGAGCAGCGGCAACAGTCGCAGTCACACGGGCGATCGATGTGAATTCGACCCGCCAGGGGCACCGCTCCAACGGAGAGCGCCCGCGCGCGTCGCGGGCTCAGGTGCGTTAGGGCAACGCCGGACTCACTCCGCCAGCGAACGCAGGATCAACCCCAGCACGTACGCCAGTCCCGTACCCGTCGCATAACCCAGCGTGCCCAGCAGCGCGCCGACCGGTGCGAGCGCGGGATGGAAGGCCGAGGCCACGACCGGTGCGGAGGCAGGACCGCCGATGTTGCTCTGCGAGCCGATGGCGAAATAGAAGAACGGCACGCGTAGCAGCTTGCCGACCAGCCACAGCAGCGCGATGTGGAATGCCAGCCACACCAGTCCCAGCAGGTACAGCCACGGCCGGTCGAACAGCGCGACGATGTCCATCTGCATGCCGATGCTGGCGATCAGGAAATACAGCAGCAGTGTGCCGATGTTCGATGCGCCCGCGCCTTCCAGCGTGCGCGCGCGGGTGAAGCTCAGGCCCAGGCCGACGAAAGTGGAAATCAGCACCACCCACACGAACGGTTCGTGCAGGCTGACCGTGCGCGCCCAGCTCACGTTCGCGCCGAACCACGTCGACAGCGGCGACGCCAGCGCGTGCGCCAGGCCGACGGTGCCGAAGGCGATGCCGATGATGACCATCAGGTCGGTGAGCGTCGCCACGCGGCTGTGCTGCGCCTTGAACGCGGCGAGCTTGTCCTTGAGCTCGTCGATCGCGCGCGTGTCGGCGCCGCTACGCGCATCGATCGCGGCGGAGCGGCCGGCGAGGAAGATCAGCGCTGCCATCCATACATAACCCACGCCGACATCGACGACCGCGAACTGCCCGAACGTGGTCGCGTCGACCTGGAAGATCTCCTTCATCGCCAGCATGTTCGCGCCGCCGCCGGTCCAGCTGCCGGCCAGCGCGGTCATGCCCGCCCAGGTATCGCCCGCGACGGTTTCCGGATGCACCGCCTGGAACAGCAGGAACGCGAGGATGCCGCCGAGCACCACGCTGATCGACGCGGTGGCGTACATCGCCACCAGCTTCGGCCCGAGCCGCAGCACGGCCTTCAGGTCGATCGACAGCGTCAGCAGCACCAGCGCCGCCGGCAACAGCACGCGGCTGGCGACCGGGTTGTAGAGCTTGCTGTTGGCGCCGTCGATGACGTCGAACGTGTTGAACAGGCCCGGGATCAGGTAGCACAGCAACAACGCCGGCACGATCGCGTAGAACTTGCGGAACGACGCCAGCGAGGACGTCCAGAACACCGCCCCGAGCGTGGCGGCGATCAGCCCCAGTACCACGATGTCGTTGGTGATCAGCGCGGTACTGGGAGCTTCTTGCATCGTCGGGTTCCGTTGGTCGTGCGGTCGTGTCGGACGTCGCTTACTGGCCGATGTGCTGCTTCAGCCAGGCGTTGACGGTGTCGTGCCACTGCACGCTGTTGGCGGGCTTGAGCACCCAGTGGTTCTCATCGGGGAAGTACAGGAACTTCGACTCGATGCCCTGGCGCTGCAGCGCGGTGAACGCGCCGATGCCCTGCTCCACCGGGATGCGGAAGTCCTGCTGGCCGTGCACGACCAGCATCGGCACGCGCCAATCCTTGACGTGGTTGACCGGGTTGAACTTCTCGTAGTTCGACGCCTTGTCGATCGCGGTGCCGCCCTGTTCCCACTCGGTGAACCACAGTTCCTCGGTGGCGAAGCCCATCATGCGCTGGTCGAACACACCGTCATGGTTGACCAGGCACTTCCACGGCCCAGATGCAGGCGTGTGCCAGTTGCCGGCGATCCAGTTGACCATGAAGCCGCCGTAGCTCGCGCCCAGCGCGCAGGCCTTGTCGCCGTTGAGGAAGCCGTACTGCTTCTGCGCGGCGGCCCAGCCCTTCTGCAGGTCTTCCAGCGGACGGTCGCCCCAGTGCTGGCTGATCGCGTCGGTGAACGCCTGGCCGTAACCGGTGGAACCGTGGAAGTCGATCATCACCACTGCGTAGCCCTGGCCCGCGTACGTCTGCGGATTCCAGCGATAGCTCCAGCCGTTGCCGAAGCTGCCCTGCGGGCCGCCGTGGATCAGGAACGCGACCGGATACTTCTGGCCTTCGACGTAATTCCACGGCTTGACCACGTAGCCGTGCACGGTCTCGTTGTTCCAGCCCTTGAAGCTGAACTGCTCGAAGTCGCCGAAGGACACGTCCTTGAGCGTCTCGCCGGCAGCGGCGGTGATCGCACGCAGCGGCGCGGTCGCATCGGCACTGGTGGTGTAAAGCACATCGCCGCTCTTGAGCGAATTGCGCGTCAGCGCGAGCGTCGGGCCAGCGAGGTCGAAGGCGGACACGCTGCCGTCGCCGACCAGCTTCTTCACTTCGCCGCTGGCGATGTCGATGGCGAACAGCGGGTGCTCGCCCATGTCGGTGGCGGTGGTGTAGATGGTCTTGCCGTCGTTGGCGAGCGTGATGCCGTCGGCGGAGCGGTCCCACTTCGGCGCGATCTCACGCAGCTTGCCGCTCGCGAGGTCGAGCGCCATCAGGCCGAAGCGGTCGGCTTCGAAGCCCGGGCGCTTCATCGCGCGGTAGTACAGCGTCTTGCCGTCGGCGCTGAAGGTCGCGCCGGTATCCCACGCGGGATTGGCGGCGGTGAGGTTCTTCGCGCTGCCGGTGCCGTCGGCGGCGACCTGGTACAGGTCGAAATTGGTCGAGGTGGGTTCCTTCGCGTCGGCGATGCGTGCGTTGAACACCAGCGACTGGCCGTCCGGCGACCAGGTGTATTCGCCGCTGTCGCCGAACGGACGCGACGGCACGTCGCCGTTGACGTCACCGCTGACCAGCGTCGCGGTCGTCGCCGGCTTGTCGCCGAGCGTGGCCACGAACAGGCGGTTGAGGCGGCCGTCGTTCCAGGCGTCCCAGTGACGGATGAAGATGCGGTCGAACACCATGCCGGTGTTCTTCTGCTTGCCGCGCTCGTCCATGCGCTTCTGCGTGCAGGCGAGGTCGGCCTTGCAGTCGGCGAAGGTTTCCAGGTTCAGCGCGACGCGCTTGCCGTCCGGCGACAGCTTGAAGCCGCCGACGTCGGTCGTGAACGCGGTCAGCTGCTTCGGCGTGCCGCCGCTGGTGGCGATCGCGTACAGCTGCGAGCTGCCCGACTTGCCGCTGAGGAAGTACACCGTCTTTCCGTCGGGCGAGAACGCCGGCGAGTTGACGTTCCAGCCTTCCGGCGTGAGGCGCACCGGCGGCGCGGCATCGCGCGCGAACAGGTCTTCGATCCACAGGGCCGTCGCCGACTTGTTGGCGGCCAGATCGGCCACGCGCTTGGCGAAAACCACGCGACGACCGTCCGGCGACAGCGTCGGCGAGGACACGCGGTCGAGCGTGGCGAGGTCGCGCACTTCGAAGCCGCGTGCGGCCAGTGCGGACGTGGAACCGCAGGCCAGCATCAGGGCGAGCGGAAGGACGGCGTGGCGTGGAGTCATGGGTGTTTCCCGATTGCAGATGAGGAAGTACGGGCCGTCGCAGGTACGACGGCTCCGTCATTCCCGCCGAAGCGGGAATGACGGCAGTTCAAGGATTCGTCAGGCCGCGGGCTTCGATTCCGCCGCGCCGCCGTTGCGCACGCTGGTGCGGTACAGCAGCCAGCCGACGAAGGCGAGCACGGCCAGGCCGACCCACGGCCCCAGGTGCGTGCCCAGCGACAGCACGTCGGCGCGACCGGACAAGACGATCGGGATCGCGATCAGGATGCCGGTCAGTGCTTCACCGGTGATGAGGCCCGCGGCGAACAGCGTGCCCGGACGATGCGCGCGGTCGCGATCGGCCTCGTCGCTGTCCAGCGTCAGGCCGTGGCGACGCTCGACGATGTAGGCCAGCAGGCCGCCGAGGAAGATCGGCACCATGAGTTCCAGCGGCAGGTAGATGCCGATGGCGGCGGCCAGCACCGGCACGCGGAAGTGCGCCTTGCGCGACTTCAGCCACTCGTCCAGCGCGATCGTCAGCGCACCGATGACCGCACCGATGGCGATCATGTCCCACGGCAGCTTGCCGCCGAACAGACCCTTGGCGACCGATGCCATCAGCGTGGCCTGCGGTGCGGAAAGCGAGTTCGGATGTTCCGGCGTCGGCGCGCCGATGCCGTACGCGGTGGCGAGCAGGTTGAGCACCGGCGCCATGATCAGCGCGCACGAGAATGCGCCGATGCCGAGCATCAGCTGCTGCTTCCACGGCGTGGCGCCGACGATGTAACCGGCCTTGAGGTCCTGCAGGTTGTCGCCGCCGACCGCCGCGGCGCAGCACACCACCGCGCCGATCATGATCGCGGCCACCGGGCCGATGGCGGAATCGCGGCCGAGCAGCAACATCAGCACCAGCGAGGCGAACAGGATCGTGGCGATGGTGATGCCCGAGACCGGGTTGTTCGACGAACCGACCAGGCCGGCGAGGTATGCCGACACCGACACGAACAGGAAGCCGGCGACGATCATCAGGATGGTCATGGTGAGGCTGATGCCCCAGGCGCCGACGATGGCGTGGTAGAGCATCCACAGCGGCACCACGAACGCGGCCAGCGCCACCAGCATCCACTTCATCGGCAGGTCGCGTTCGGTTTCGGCGACGGCCAGGCCACCGCCCTTGCGCGCGGCAGCGAGGCCGCTCTTGATGCCGGAGGCCAGCGACTTGCGCAGCGAGAACAGCGTCCACATGCCGCCGATCAGCATCGCGCCGACGCCGAGGTAGCGGACCTTCGCTGACCAGATCGCGCCGCCCGCGTCGGCGGCGGACGCACCGGCGATCTGCGCGGCGAGGACCGGATCGGAATTCAGGAAGAACGCGTGGTAGATCGGAATCGCGAACTGCCACGACAGGATGCTGCCGGACACGACGACGATGCCGATGTTAAGGCCGACGATGTACCCCACGCCCAGCAGTGCCGGCGACAGGTTGGTGCCCATGTAGCCCAGGTACTTGCCGATGAAGCCCGAGCCGACGGCGTTGTCGGGGATCAGGCGCAGACCGCTTTCGGCGGCCAGCTTGACCAGCGCACCCAGCGACGCGGCCACGCCGAGGATCTTCAGGCCCGGACCGGGGTTCTCACCGGCCTTGAGCACTTCGGCCGCGGCCTTGCCTTCGGGGAACGGCAGCGGTTCCTCGACGATCATCGAGCGGCGCAGCGGCACCGAGAACAGCACGCCGAGCAGACCGCCGAGACCGGCGATGCCGACCACCCACCAGTATTTGAAGTCGGGCCAGTAGCCCATGATGATCAGCGCCGGGATCGTGAAGATCACGCCCGCGGCGATCGACGAACCGGCCGAGGCGCCGGTCTGGACGATGTTGTTCTCCAGGATGCTGCCGCCGCCGAGCAGGCGCAGCACGCCCATCGAGACGACGGCCGCCGGGATCGCGGTGGCGATGGTCAGGCCCGCGAACAGGCCCAGGTAGGCATTGGCGGCGGAGAGGATGACCGCCAGCACGACGGCCAGCAGGACGGCACGGAAGGTCAATTGCGGCGTCGCGGGTGAGGCCATCGGCGGCTCCAGGAAGATTCGGGCGGATCGAGCGGTCCCGGATCATCGCATCCACCGGCGGACCTGTAAAAAGCGCTGCAGCAAACGGCCGAGCACGGCAAAAACCATGCGGTGGCGCAGGGAGCGGACAGCTGCCGACGCGGGAATCCCGCGCCCCGGAAGCCAGCAAGGCCGAGGGACTGCAGCGGATGCCCGGGTTCGTCGCCTCGCCCGCAAGCGGGAGCAGTGCCTCGGCGGGACTCGCCTCCTCGCACGCAAGCCAGAACGTCTCGCGATCGAGTCCCGGTGTCTTGCGCAAGGCAGAACGGCTCGCGCGCAAGGCAAAACGACTTGCGATCGAAGCACGGTGCCGTTCGGTCGCCTCGAGGGACAACAAGAGCAAGACCCTCTCCCCTTGCGGGAGAGGGACAGGCCGCCGAAGGCGGCCAGGGAGAGGGGGTGGGCACGCGCTGCGCGCGCCCTCTTCCGCCCTTCGGGCACCTTCTCCCGCGAGGGGAGAAGGAAAAGCATCGGATCGGCTTGCACCTCTCCCCTTGCGGCAGGTCGACGCGCGTCGAAGCCTATACTCGCCCGAACCTTCGCGGAGGCGCCCGTGGCCACCCTCGACTTGCCCCTCGCCCGCGATCCACGCGACGAACTCTTCGGCCACCCCAAGGGCGTCTACGTCTGCTTCTTCACCGAGATGTGGGAGCGCTTCTCCTTCTATGGGATGAAGGCGCTGCTGCTGCTCTACCTGCTGCAGCACCACCGCTTCGGCGACCGTTCCGGCCTCGACGTGCTCGGCGCGTACGGCGGCCTGGTGTACTGCCTGCCCGTGGTCGGCGGCCTGCTCGCCGACCGCTACCTGGGCATGCGCAAGGCGGTGGTGTTCGGTGGTCTTCTGCTGGTGGCGGGTCACCTGGGCATGGCGGTGGAAGGCCATGCGGCGACGGTCAGCGCCGGCACCGTGGTCCGCGACGAAGGCGCGCTGCGGGTGTTCTACCTGTCGCTGGCGCTGATCATCCTCGGCGTGGGTTTCCTCAAGCCGAACATCTCGACCATCGTCGGCCGCCTGTATCCGCAGAACGATCCGCGCCGCGACTCGGGCTTCTCGCTGTTCTACGCAGGCATCAACCTCGGCGCGCTGTTCGCGTCGCTGGTGTGCGGCTACCTCGGCCAGACGCTGGGCTGGAAGTGGGGCTTCGGCGCGGCGGGCATCGGCATGCTGCTGGGGCTGGCGCAATTCCTGTGGGGGCAGAAGTACCTGCACGGCCACGCCGAACCCCCGGCCCCTGCGCGCCTGCGCGAACGCGTGTTCGGCCTGCCGCGCGAATGGGCGATCTACTTCGGCGCGCTGCTCGCGCTGGTGCCGGTCGCGTCGCTGATGTGGGCGGTGGCGAACGGCCGCTTCGCGCTCGGCGGCGAGATCTCGCTCGCGCTGCTGCTGATGATCCTGGTGATGCTGGCGGTGCTGGGATGGTTCGCGTGGTTCGTGACCGCGCGCTGCACGCGCGAGCAGCGTCACCAGATGATCTCGCTGCTGGCGATGATCTTCATGGCGCTGGTGTTCTTCACCCTGTACGAGCAGACCTACGGTTCGTGGGTGACCTTCACCGACCGCATGATGACCAAGGACGTGTTCCCGTCGCTGGTGATCCGCGAAGGCACGCCGTGGCCGTGGTCGACGGTGTCGCTGCTGCTGGCGCCGTTGGCGTTCGTCGCATCCGCCGCGCTGTCGGATCGTCGCCCGGATTCACCGTTGCCGAAGCTGCTGTTCGCCGGCGCGATCGTGACCATGCTCGTCTTCCTGCTGCGCGACTGCGTGGTGCTGCCGCAGACAGCGGGATCGCTGACGTACCTTGGCGCGCTGTTCCTGGTACTGCTGGCGCCGATGTTCGCGCGGTTGTGGGACACGCTGGACCGCCGTGGGCTCGATCCGTCGAAGCCGGCGAAGTCCGCGCTCGGACTGCTGTTCGCGGGATTGAGTTTCGTGCCGCTGGCGTGGGCCGCGCAGCATGCCGGCGCGACCGGCGCGATGGCGAGCGTGTGGTGGCTGGTGCTCGCCTACCTGGTGCTGGAAATCGGCGAGATGTGCCTGGCGCCGGTCGGGTTGGCCGCGGTGACGCAGCTGTCGGTGCGCAGCGTGGTCAGCCTGATGATGGGCACGTGGTTCCTCGCCACCGCGTTCTCCGAGACGCTCGCCGCGCTGTTCGGCAAGCTGGCCGCACTCGACACGGTGGAAGGTGAAGCGCTCGACTTCGCCGTCGCGGGCGCGAAGTACGCGGACCTGTTCTGGCTGATGATGTGGATCGGCATCGGCTGGGCGATCCTCGCCTTCATCGCATCGCCCGTGCTGCGCCGGATGATGCATGGCGTGAAGTAGCCGCAACGCTGGATCCATATGCGAACGGCGCCCTGCGGCGCCGTTCGTGTTTCGTCTTGCGGAACACGCGACCTACTTCGCGCTCTTCTCCGCCGTGCCACCGGTGGTCGTAGCAACACCGCCGCCGAGGTGAGGCGACAGGAATGCGAGCAGGCGCGTGTAGTACTCGCGACGATGGGCCTCGACGTAGAAGCCGTGGCCTTCGTTGTTGTAGTACAGCGTTTCCACCGGCACACCGGCGTCGCGCAGCGCGCGTTCCATCAGGCGGCTGTGCTCGATCGGCGCGCGCTCGTCCTCACCACCCGCTGCGAGGAACACCGGCACCTTGATGCGCTTGGCCATCCGGTTGGGCGACACCTCGCCCAGCTCTTCGGGCTTGCCCACCCAGTCGACAGTCCACTTGCCCCAGCGGAAAACCTGGCTCTTGTTGTCGGCATGCATCTTCGGCAAGTCGTACACGCCGACATAGCCGACGGCGCAGCGGTAGAGGTCCGGCTCCTTGGCGACGCCCATCAGCGAGGCGTAACCGCCGTAACTTCCGCCTGCCAGGCAGATGCGGTCGGCCTGGGCGATGCCCTCGGCGATGGCCCACTGCGTCGCATCGGTAAGGTCGTCCTGCATGCGACGTCCCCACTCGCGCCCACCGGCGTCCTCAAACGCACGACCGTAGCCGCCGGAACCGCGGTAGTTGAGCTGCAGCACTGCGTAGCCCGCATCGGCCAGCATCTGAGCCTCGGAGTCGAAACCCCAGGTGTCCTGGATGCCGAACGGCCCGCCGTGCGGCATCACCACCATCGGCAGCGCCTTTCCTTCGGAACCCTTGGGCGTGGTGACGTAGCCGTGCAGCATCAGGCCATCACGCGCACGGACCTTGATCGGCTTCATCAACGCGGTCAGTTCCGGATCGAACCATTCGCGACGGGCGACCACATGCTGGGCCTTCAGGTTCTGGACGTCGAACAGATAGAAGTCGCCCGGATTGCGGTCGCTGTAGACCTGCACCAGCGCGAAGCGACCGTCGCTGGTCTGCGAGGTGACCAGCACCGCGCTCCCTTCGAATGCCGCCTCGAGGCTGCGCTGCAGGCGCGCCTCCTTCGAGGTCGCATCGAAGTACGCCACGCGCGGGCGGCCATCCATGAACTGCACGCCGACCGGCACGCGCGTGTTGTTGCGATAGAGGATCTGCGCCGGATCGCTGTCGTCGTCGCGCAGCACTTCGGTGCGTTCGCGTGTTTGCAGGTCGAGGGCGACGATCGCATCGGGGCCCTTGGGCATTTCCACGCGCAGATAGGCGATCTTGTCGTCGGCGGAGAAGCCGATCGGATATTCGAAGCGGCCGTTGCGCTCAACGAACAGCGTTTCCCACGGCGCGCCCTCGCCGCTGCGGTAGAACAGATGGCGCGTGTTGTTCGAATCCGCACCTGCGGCAAAACGGACCACAGCCTTGTTGTCGGCGGTGAACCGCGCACTGCGCAGCGGCGCACTGGCCACGCGCGCCAGCCGGCCGTTGTACAGGTCCATGCGCTCGGCGTTCGAGTACGGGTCGTTCGAACCGTAGACCTGGGTCGACACCAGCACCGAGCGATCGTTGATCGACGGGCCATCGATCGGGATGCCCCAGACGCGGTTGTTGTCCTTCTTGGGCTTGATATGCGTGCCGAGGCCGCCGTCGTCGATGCGGTAGCCAAGGAGCAGTTCGGTCGCGCTGCCATCGGCGTTCATGGCCGCCAGCTCACCGGTGAGCCGCGGCCTCTCCAGCGCGCCGATCTTCTGCGAGAGCTCGATCAGGACCCGCTCCGGATTGGCCCAGCGGAAATCCTCGACGTGGTTGTTCTGCGGCGGCGTGAAGTTGGCCGTCAGCTTCATGGTGGCGCGGTCGATGATGACCAGCGCCGTGCGATCTTCCAGCGGCACGGTGGCCGCCAGGTACTCGCCGTTGGGCGAGATCTTGAGATCGGTGAACTGGTCTTTCTTCGTGTAGGCGGCGACGTCGACATCCGCGGCCACGGCAGTTCCGACCGGCAACAGCGCGATCAGCGCCGCCAGCATTGCGATTGCTCTCATTGCTCCCCCTGTGGCTGTCCCTGTCATGCGAGCCGGTGGCGCAGTCGCCATCCGGGCGCGTGCAGAGCCTATCCGATCCGCGAGGGCGCGGAAGTGGGACATCAGGCGGGGCGGGACAAGGTCTCGATCAGGGCGTCGCGCCAGTCCGGCAGGACCAGGTCGTATTCCTCGCGCAGGTGCGAGGTGTCGAGCACCGAGTACGCCGGACGCGTCGCGCGCGTGGGGTAGTCGGCCGTGGTGATCGCGACGACGTTGGGCTTGCGTGCGATCAGGCCGCGCGCATGGGCTCCGTCGAAGATGGCGCTGGCGAAACCGTGCCAGTTCGTCTCGCCCGCCGCCACGAGGTGGCGGATTCCCGAAGCCGCGATGCCATGACGAAGGATCTGCGCGGTCACATCGGCGATCAGCCAGGCCGGCGTCGGGCAGCCGCGCTGGTCGGCGACCACGCGCAGTTCGTCGCGCTCGGCGCCGACGCGCAGCATCGTGCGCAGGAAGTTCGCGCCATACAGGCCGTACACCCATGCGGTGCGCAGGATCAGATGGCGCGCACCGCTGCGGGCAATGGCTTCCTCACCGGCCAGCTTGCTGGCGCCGTAGATGCCGAGCGGATCTGTTGCATCATCATCGCGATACGGACGCGTGCCGCGGCCGTCGAAGACGTAGTCGGTCGAGTAGTGGACCAGCGGGATGCCGCGCGAGGCGCATGCCTGCGCGAGGTGGCCGGGGCCTTCCGCGTTGGCGGCAAAGGCGGCTTCCGGTTCGTCCTCGGCGCGATCGACCGCGGTGTAGGCGGCCGCGTTGATCACGGCATCCGGGCGGATGCGCTGCAGCAACGCTTCGATACCGTCCGTCTGTGCAAGGTCCAACGTTTCGCAGGCGCGGCCATCGGGCAACTGCCCCGAGCGCGTGGTCGCGACGACCTCGCCCAGCGGCGCCAGCGACTGCAGCAGCGCATGACCAACCTGGCCATTCGCGCCGACGACCAGCAACCTCACGGTGCGTACACCGGCAGGCGATCCTCGGGCACCTCGTCGAGGAACGGCGCGCGCGCGTCCTTGTCCGAGAGCGACACGTCGGTGACGGGCCAGTCGATGGCGAGCTTCGCATCGTTCCAGCGGATGCCCGCATCGGCCGCGGCATCGTAGGTTTCGGTGCACAGATAGGTGAACACCGCGCGTTCGCTCAGCACGACGAAGCCGTGTGCGAAACCTTCCGGGATCCAGAAGTGGCGCTTGTTCTCCGCGCTGAGCAGCACGGCCGTCCAGCGACCGAAGTGCGGCGAACCGCGGCGGATGTCGACCGCCACGTCCCATACCTCGCCTTCGACCACCGACACATATTTGCCCTGCGGACGCGGCCACTGGTAGTGCAGCCCGCGCAGCACGCCGCGGCTGGAGGAGGACACGTTGCCCTGCACGAAGTTCGGGCTCAGGCCATGTTCGGCCAGCTTGTCGCGGTTGAACGACTCGAAGAAGAAGCCTCGGTCGTCGCCGAACACTCGCGGTTCGATGACTACGCAGCCCGGCAGGTCGGTCTGGATGACTTTCACGGCACCGGCCCCCGTTCGGCCAGGCTCAGCAGGTATTGGCCGTAGCCGTTCTTGGCGAGCGGACGCGCGAGTGCGTCGAGCTGCGCATTGTCGATCCAGCCGTTGTTCCAGGCGATCTCTTCCGGGCAGCACACGCGCAGGCCCTGGCGCGCCTCGATGGTCTCGATGTAGTTGGACGCTTCCAGCAACGACTGGTGCGTGCCGGTGTCGAGCCAGGCGTAACCGCGACCGAGCTGCTCCAGGTGCAGCGAGCCCTCTTCGAGGTAGCGACGGTTGAGATCGGTGATCTCCAGCTCACCGCGTGCGGACGGCTTGAGCTCCGCAGCGAAGTCGCTGGCGCGACCGTCGTAGAAGTACAGGCCGGTGACAGCGTAGTTGGAGCGCGGCTTGGCCGGCTTTTCCTCCAGGCCGATCACGCGGCCATTGCCATCGAATTCGGCCACGCCGTAGCGCTCGGGATCGCGTACCCAGTAACCGAAAACAGTCGCACCGTTGTCGCGTGCACTGGCGCGCTTGAGCATCGCGGTGAGGCCGGGGCCGTGGAAGATGTTGTCGCCCAGCACCAGGCAGCTGGGCTGGCCGGCGACGAACTCGCGGCCGATCAGGTACGCCTGCGCGAGACCATCCGGACTCGGCTGGACCGCGTATTCGATCCGCATGCCCCATTGCGAACCGTCGCCGAGCAGCGTCTTGAACAACGCCTGCTCGTGCGGCGTGTTGATGATCAGCACTTCGCGGATGCCCGCCAGCATCAGCACGCTGAGCGGGTAATAGATCATCGGCTTGTCGTAGACCGGCAGCAGCTGCTTGCTCACGCCCTGCGTGATCGGATACAGCCGGGTGCCGGATCCACCGGCGAGGATGATGCCCTTGCGGTTCATGTCTGCTCTCGATGCAGGGCCCGCACGAAGCGGGCCCTGGCGTGGATGATCAGGCCGCCTGGCCGATGCGTTCGAGGCGATAGCTGCCGTCGAGCACACGCTGGACCCAGGCCTGGTTGTCCAGGTACCACTCGACGGTGCGCGCGATGCCCTGCTCGAACGTCACCGTCGGCGCCCAGCCGAGCTCGCGCTTCAGCTTGGAGGCGTCGATGGCATAGCGGCGGTCGTGGCCCGGGCGGTCGACAACGAAGGTGATCAGGCTTTCGCGCGCGCGACCATCGGCCAGCGGACGACGCTCGTCGAGCAGGCGGCAGATGGTCTTCACCACCACGATGTTCTCGCGCTCGGCATCGCCGCCGACGTTGTAGGTCTCACCCACGCGGCCGGCCTCGAGCACGCGCGAGATCGCGGTGCAGTGGTCGCCGACGTACAGCCAGTCGCGCACGTTGCGGCCATCGCCGTAGACCGGCAGCGGCTCGCCGGCCAGCGCCCGCGCGATGATCAGCGGGATCAGCTTCTCGGGGAACTGGTACGGACCGTAGTTGTTGGAGCAGTTGGTGGTGAGAACCGGCAGGCCGTAGGTGTGGTGGAACGCGCGCACCAGATGGTCGGACGCGGCCTTGGACGCGGAGTACGGCGAGTTCGGCGCGTACGGCGTTTCCTCGGTGAACTTGCCGGTCTCGCCCAGCGTGCCGTAGACCTCGTCGGTGGACACGTGCAGGAAGCGGAACGTGGAACGCGCCGCATCGTCCAGCGACTTCCAGTAATCGCGCGTCTTCTCCAGCAGGTTCAGCGTGCCCACGACGTTGGTCTGCACGAACGCGGCCGGGCCGTCGATGGAGCGGTCGACGTGGCTCTCGGCCGCGAAGTTGATCACCGCGTCGGGACGGTGTTCGCGCAACAGCCGCTCGATCAATGCGGCATCGCCGATGTCGCCCTGCACGAAAACGTGGCTGGGCTGGCCCTGGATCGAACGCAGCGTGTCGAGGTTGCCGGCGTAGGTCAGGACGTCGAGGTTGACGACCTTGATGCCCTGCCGGACGGCGTCGAGCACGAAATTACCGCCAATGAAACCGGCTCCGCCGGTCACGAGCCAAGTGGGCACTTATCGGAACTCCATCGAATCGCAATGAATGGGGCAGCGAAATCGGATCAGAACGGGATGTCGTCGTCGGCGAAGTCGTCGGCGAAGTTGCTGGACTTGGCCGGCGGGGCCTCGCGGCGCGGTGCGGATTCCTGGCGCGCCGGCGGACGCGAGCTGCGCTCGCCGCCACTGCGCTCACCACCACCACGGAATTCGCTGCGGCTTCCGCCGCCCTCGCCCGGACGGCCGCCGAGCATCTGCATCTCGTCGGCGATGATATCGGTGGAGTAGCGTTCGACGCCGTCCTGACCGGTGTATTTGTCGTAGCGGATCGAACCTTCGACGTAGACCTGGCTGCCCTTGCGGAGGTATTCGCCAGCGATCTCGCCGAGCTTCCCGAAGAAGGTCACCCGGTGCCACTCGGTGCGCTCCTGGGTGTTGCCGTCGCGGTCCTTGCGGACGCTGGTGGTGGCCAAACGCGCCTTGGTCACGGCCATGCCGCCCTGGGTGTACTTGGTTTCGGGATCGTCGCCAAGATTGCCGACCAGGATCACCTTATTGATGCCGCGTGCCATGGATTGTGCCTGCCCCTCTTCTATGGGTATGCCGCTGTACGGGTCCGTCGGTCCGGGCAATGCGCCTGGCGACGGAAGGACATCGCATCATAACAGCCCCTCCGGCCCGTCCCGGGCCGCTCTGGACGCCGCAGCATCGGGGTTCAGCACGGGAGCAGGTAGGCCCGGACCGTCTCTTCCGGGTGGTCGCCCATGCGCCGGGCGAAGGCCAGGAACATGGTCGCGCGGATGTCGGCCTCGCTGCCCCCGACATGCCCGGCGTAGGCGCGGCAGGCATGGCTGAACAGGTCGGCGAGGAGTACGCCGAACTCGGAGGGTTCGGCTTCCAGTTCCGGCCGCAGGCTCATGCAAAGGCAGCGGTTGGCGACCCACAGGCGCATCAGCTCCACCGCGGCCGGGTCCATCTGCGCCTCGTCGGGTTGGCCGAGGGACTCCGGCGGCATCCTCATGCGGCGCGCCTCAGCGGACCGGTGAGGCTGTCCCTGCCTGCCCCATGCGGCTGCCCGGCCCCGGGCACCGCATGTCGGAGCACCTCGTCGAGCGCGGCCTCGAGACCGTCGTGGATGCGGCCCGCACACAAGGTCGCTGCAAGGTACTGATCGATCGCACGCGCCACCGATGCGATCAGGGCTTCGCGCTGTCCGCCGGTGAGCGCCCTGAGTCCCGCATCGATCCGGTCCACGTGGCGTGGTCCCGGCCACGACGGCAATGCCACCGGCGGAATGCTTACAGCGCGTCGTTTTGCCATGCCCCTGTCCTCCCTGATCCCCTGCAACGTTGCGTTGCGCATGCAGCCAAAGCGTGGTTCCGGGTCGAAATGAGGTACATCGGACGTGTCCTAAATCCGCGACCGTCTCCACGGCGACGCCCCGTATAATCCGGAACCCCACCGACGCGGTGCGCTACATGCAGTCCAGTCCCACGACCCTTGCCGTTCCCGACCTGGCCGCCATCCAGGCCCTCGCCCGCGAGGACATGGCCGCGGTCGATGCGCTGATCCGGCGCAGGCTGGCCTCGGACGTGGTGCTGATCAACCAGGTCGCGGAGTACATCGTCGGCGCGGGCGGCAAGCGGCTGCGACCGATGCTGCTGTTGCTGGCGGCCGGCGCGCTGCGTCACCGCGGTCCGGACGCGCACCAGCTGGCGGCGGTGGTGGAGTTCATCCACACCGCGACGCTGTTGCACGACGACGTGGTGGACGAATCCGACCTGCGACGCGGACGCAAGACCGCGAACGCCGTGTGGGGCAACGCGGCCAGCGTGCTGGTCGGCGACTTCCTGTACTCGCGCAGCTTCCAGCTGATGGTCGAGCTGGAACGCATGACGGTGATGCAGATCCTCGCCGATACGACCAACCGCATCGCCGAAGGCGAAGTGCTGCAGCTGCTGCACGTGCGCAACCCGGACACCGACGAAGCCGCTTACCTGCGCGTAATCGAACGCAAGACCGCGGTGCTGTTCGCCGCCGCCACGCGCCTTGGCGCGCTGCTGGCCGGCGCGGACGAAGCGACGTGCGATGCGATGCACGACTACGGCCTCAACCTCGGCTACGCGTTCCAGATCGCCGACGACGTGCTCGATTACGCCTCCGACGCGCAGACGCTCGGCAAGAACCTCGGCGACGATCTCGCCGAAGGCAAGGCCACGCTGCCGCTGATCCACGCCATCGCGCACAGCGACGCCGCCACGCGCGAGCGCCTGCGCACGGCGGTCGAACACGGCGATACCGGCGCGCTGCCGGACGTGCTCGCCGCGATCCACGCCACCGGCGGCCTCGAGTACAGCCGCGGTCGTGCGCACGAATACGCGCACGCCGCCGAACGCGCGCTCGACGGCCTCGACGAGAACGACTACACGCTGGCGTTGCGTGGACTGGCGCGCTACGCGGTCAGCCGCGACCACTGAGCGGCTTGGACCGGCAGCTCGCTGAAACAGGAACGGGACCGCGTGCCAACCGCCTGAGCCGACTCAGGCGACGCCGAGTCCCGGAATCGCGCTGATCATCTCGGGATCGAAGCCGGCCAGCTCGGCGAAATGGCGGCCACGGGCCACGTAGTCCTTGTACGGACCGAAGCTGGGCGCGCCCGGCGACAGCAGCACGACACCCTCGCCTGCCAGCGCCGCACGGGCCTGCCGCATCGCATCGACCAGATCGGCCGCCTCGCCCAGCACGAACGAACCCTGTACGGCGATGGGCGCGAGCAGCGCGTTGATGCGCGGACCGTTCTGGCCCATCGTGATGATCGCCACCGGCGCATGCGCGCGCATCGCGTCCGCGAACGCCTCCCACGGCAGGCCGCGGTCGTGTCCGCCGACGAGGATCGCCACGCGTTTGTCGTCGAAGCAGTCGAGCGCGGCGAGGCTGGCGTGCGGCGTGGTGCTGATCGAATCGTTGACGTAGGCGACGCCGTCGCGCGTGCCCAGCGTCTGCAGGCGATGCGGCAACGGGCGGAATTCCACCGCGCGTGGCGCCAACGCGATCGCGTCGCGGCCGAGCGCTTCGATCGCGGTCAACACGGCGCAAAGGTTGCCGCGGTTGTGCCGCCCCGGCAAAGGCAACGGACGCGTGTCCATCACGAAACGATCGCCGCGATAGAGATCGTCCTCGCGCAGGTGCCAGCCTTCTGCATGGCCGAACCAGCGCACGTCCACGTCGCCGTCTCGCGTCAATGTCTCGCCGACTTCGACCAGGCGTGGATCGCGCGCGTTGAGCACGGCGATGCGCGGACGCGCGCCGGTCAGCAGGCGCAGCTTGTCCTCGACGTAGCGCTCGTGCGAGCCATGCCAGTCGAGGTGTTCGGGAAACACGTTGAGCGCGATCGCGACCTGCGGGCGCGCGCCGCTGTGCGCGACGTCGCCGGTCTGGTAGCTCGACAGCTCGATCGCCCAGACATCCGGCGACGGCCGCGGATCGAGGATTTCCAGCAGCGGCAGGCCGATGTTGCCGACCAGCGCGGTGCGCAGGCCGTCGGCGCGCAGCAGGTGGGCCAGCAGCGCGGTGGTGGTGCTCTTGCCCTTGGTGCCGGTCACGCACACGACGTCGTCGACGATGCCGTCCGCATTCGCGTGTTCGGCGAACCACAGCGCGGTGCCGCCGATGAAGCGCGTGCCCCGCTCCGCCGCCACGATCGCTTCGGGTCGATACGGACTGATGCCCGGCGATTTCACCACCACGTCGAACGCCGACAGGCGTTCCGCGTCGGCGACGGTTTCGGCGCGCAGGTTCGCATCGCCGAGCGTGACGACGTCGGCCGCTTCATCGGCCGAACAGAACAGCGTCAACGGCAGCGACGGGAGGCGGCCGCGGATCGCGTGGTAGGCGGCGCGGCCTTCGCGGCCCCAGCCCCACAGCGCGACCTTGCGGCCTTCGAGAGCGGCGATCCTAAGCGGCGAACTGCGCACGCAGGCGCTCCCAGAGCGAAGCGGGAATGCGGTGCTCGTCGTCGATCACCAGCAGCGGCTCGATGCGCAGTTCCGACGCGTCGAGCTGCGGACGGATCTCGCGCACGAAGCGTTCGACCAGTGCATCCTCGCGCCACTCCGGGCGCTCGGCGAGCGCTGCCATCGCGGCGCGCGATTCGCGCCCCTCGCCCACGCATTCGAACGGCTTGTGGTCCTGGAATTCGAGCAGCGCGTCGTACCCGCCGGTCTGCGCCGGATCGTCGAGCAGATTGCGACCGAAGATGCCCATCAGGCGCGGCTTCGGCATGAACGGCGCGAGCGCGAGGAACACGAAGTGGCACTTCGGGCACACGCCGCACCAGCGGCTCGCGGGACGCTCGCCGAGGATGTGGAAGTTGCGGTTGCAGCTGCTGAAGTGCGCGTCGTAGCGGTCGGTCCGCGCGAACTGTCGCGCCACGGCCAGCTCGCTGAGCGGGCGCAGCAGCGAGTAGTAGTGCAGGTCCGCGGCGATCTCGCGCTGCACGTACTCGCCGAACGCCTGCTCGCACGCCCAGCCCTTGGACCACTGGTGGTTCACTTCGCCAGTGCCTTCGATCATGCTGCCGTAGCTGGCCGAGCGTTCGTTGGAGAACACCACCTGGTCCACGCCCAGCAGCACGGCCGCGAAGACCATGATCGCCGAGTTGAGCACGGTGACCGGGATGTGTCCGTTCCACGCGCCTTCGCGGTTGTAGTCGAACAGCTGCGGTGCGAGCGTGCGACCGAGGTTGAGCGTCGGCAGGCCGGTGCGCTCGGCGCAGGCGCGGATCAACTGCGAGCCGCCGATCCAGGTCACCGTCTGTTCGATGCCCAGCGAGCGCAGCGCTTCGATGCTCACCAGCGAGTCCTTGCCACCGCCGATGGCGACCAGCGCGTGCTCGCGCAGGCCCAGCGCCGGCGCGCTCGCGCCCTGCTGCTGCGCCACCGGGAAGCGGATCCGGCCGTGCAGGTTCAAGCCGTTGCGATAGGCGAACTCGCCCAGGCCGTTGACGTAGATCAGCTCCATCAACGCCGCGGTGTCCGCGTCGATCGCGTACGAATCGATGCGGATCTCCTCCGGCACCGCCGCCTTGTAGTAGCTGACGCCGGCGATCAGGTGCAGCAGGCGCAGCGCGCGTTCGGCGGCTTGTGCGCGGGCATCGTCCAGCGCGAACGGCGCGCCGGGCACGGTGACGGTCTCGATCAGTTCGGGACCATCGTCGAAGGCGTACACGAGCTGCGCCACGCCGGTCGCCGCATCGAAGCTGCAGCGCACGAAACGGAACGCACGGATCGCGTCGCGGTTGAATTTCCACTCACTCATTCAATGACGTCCTCGGCCGGAAGGGCCCGCAGGTTGTAGGTGTTGGCCATCGCCATGCCGTAGGCGCCGGCGTCGGCGACCAGCAGCACGTCGCCTTCGCGCGTGTCGGCCGGCAGCGTGCGGCCGCGGCCGATCACGTCGCTGCTCTCGCAGATCGGACCGACCACGTCGAACACGGCCGTCTCGCCATCGTTCAGGCGACTGATGTTCAAGATGCCGTGGTAGGCCTCGTACATCGCCGGGCGCATCAGTGCGTTCATGCCGCCATCGCAGCCGACACGGCGCACGCCGTCCTTCTCGACCGTCTGGGTCGCGGTAAGCAGCAGCGCACCGCTCTCGGCGACGAGGTAGCGACCGGGTTCGATCACCAGCCCGTAACGCGGATACGCGGACTTGATCTCGGCCAGTCCGTCGCGCCACAACGCCAGGTCGAACTGCGGCGCCTCCGGCGTGTACGGGATCGGCAGGCCGCCGCCGATGTCGATGGTCTCGATCGTGCCCACGCTGTCGGCCAGGCCGGCCAGGTG
The DNA here is from genome assembly GCF_009765165.1 of Lysobacter panacisoli. Taxonomy (NCBI): domain Bacteria; kingdom Pseudomonadati; phylum Pseudomonadota; class Gammaproteobacteria; order Lysobacterales; family Lysobacteraceae; genus Lysobacter; species Lysobacter panacisoli. The sequence goes on along the minus strand of NZ_VLNU01000001.1, from coordinate 2,409,195 downwards.
CGCATACACGCCACGCCAGTGGTTCGGATCCTCGATGCCGCTGCCCAGGTGCGCGTGCAGGCCGCTGATGCGCACGCCGAGCTTGCGCGCCTCCTCGATGAACGCGTCGAAGCGCGTCATCGGCAGGCCGAACTTGGCGGCGACGCCGCCGGTGCGGACCTTCTCATGATGACCTTCGCCGTGGCCGAGGTCGATGCGCAGCCAGATCGTGCGATCGCGGAACACCTCCGGCCAACGCTGCAGCGCCTCGATGTTGTCGAGCGTGACGATGATGCCGCGCTCGAATGCCGCCTCGTACTCGCGACGCGGCGCGAAGCTCGGCGTGAACAGCACGCGACCCGGCGCGAGGTCGGGCAGCGTGGCGAACACGCGCTCGAACTCGCCCTGCGACACGCATTCCAGGCCGAAGCCTTCACCGGCGATGGCCTTGAGGATCGCCGGGTGCGAGTTGGCCTTGATCGCGTAGAAGCAGCGGTCGACCGCGGCGGTCTCGCTGAGCGAGCGCGCGCGTTCGCGCACGGTGGCCAGGTCGTACACGTAGCGCGGCGTGCCCTGCTGCGCGATCGCGAGCAGCGCCTCGCGGCGACCGCGCCACCACGCCGGCGCACGCTTGGGCGCGCCGAACGCGATCTCGCGCCAGCTCGGACCGAACACCGTCGCATCGCGCACCGGCATCGCGCGCGAGCGGATCAGCTCGGCGTGCAAGTGCGGCAGCAGGCCTTCGGCGTCCGCCTCGTCGATGACGAAGGTCAGGTTGAGGTCGTTGGACGACTGCGAGATCAGGTGCACGCGCTCGCGGCCGAACGTCGCCCAGATGTCGCTCAGGCGGTGCAGCAGCGAACGCATGCCGCGACCGACCAGGGTGATCGCCGCGCACGGCGCGATCACCTTGACCCGGCAGATCTCGGCCAGATCGGCGCTGAGCGCTTCGAGCACGTTGGTGTTGACCAGGTTCTCGCTCGGATCCAGCGACACGGTGACGTTGGTTTCCGACGAACCGATCAGATCGATCGACAGGCCGTGGCGCTTGAAGCGTTCGAACACGTCGGCGAGGAAGCCGACCTGCTGCCACATGCCGATGCTTTCCATCGACACCAGCACGATGCCGTTGCGACGGCTGATCGCCTTCACGCCCGGCACGGTCGCGGCGGTCGCATCGATGCGCGTGCCCGGCAAATCCGGGCGCTCGGTGTCGAGGATCGCCATCGGCACGCCGGCGTCGCGGCACGGCGCGATCGAACGCGGATGCAGCACCTTCGCGCCGGTGGTGGCGATTTCCTGCGCTTCGGCATAGTGCAGGCGGGTGAGCAGGCGCGCTTCGGGCACGTCGCGCGGATTGGCGCTGAACATGCCGGGCACGTCGGTCCAGATCTCCACGCGCTGTGCCTTCAGCAGCGCACCGAAGTACGCAGCCGACGTATCGGAGCCGCCGCGTCCGAGGATCGCGGTGCCGCCGTCGCCGTGGCGCGAGATGAAACCCTGGGTGATGAGCATCGGCGAAGCCTGCTCGGAGAAGCGCGCGCCGAAGCCGTCGCCATCGAGGCGGCAGTTCACCGACAGTCGCTGCGACCACGCACTCGCGTTGGGCAGCGACACCGCATCGAGCCACTCGCGCGCATCGCACCAGCCGAAGTCGTGGCCCTGCGTGCGCAGGTAAGCCGCGCCGAGCGTGGACGACAGCAGCTCGCCCTGCGCCAGCACTTCGGCCTGCCATTCCAACGGACGCGAAGACGCACGCGCATCGGTCGCCAGCGCCTGCAGCGCGGCGAGCCGTTGGCCAAGCACCTGGTCGGGATCGAGGTCGAGTTCGCCGCAGAACGCGCGGTGGCGTTCGACCAGCGCGGCGATGCGCGCGTCGATGCCGTCGCCATTGGCGATCGCCTGCAGCTCGTTGGTGACGCCCGACAGCGCCGACACCACCACCAGCACGCGCACGCCTTCCTCGGACATGCGTTTTCCGGCGAGGCGTCCGATGGTGTCCCAACGGTTCCGGCGAGACACGGATGTGCCGCCGAACTTGAGTACTACCCAGCGATTCGCTTGCGCCACCGCAACTGTCCTCGTGATGATCTTCAGATCGAAAAGTGAAGGGGATTGGTAAGTTGTTACGCCTGCAACCGTGCGGGCACGCCGCCCGCACAGAACCTAGAATGGCGCGCCGTCGCCGATCAGGCGAGTAACGCGGCCGTAAACCCCGCAATTCTAGTCGAAATCCCCACTCGGACCCCCACCCGATGACGCTTCGCCGCTACCTGCAACTGGATGTGTTCGCCGATCGGCCCGGAGCCGGCAATCCGCTGGCCGCCGTGCTCGACGCCGAAGGCCTGGACGACAACGCCATGCAGGCGATCGCACGCTGGACGCGGCTGCCGGAAACCACATTCGTGTTTCCGCCGACCGCGCCCGGCGCCAGTTACCGCGTGCGGATGTTCAGCCCGCGCCGCGAGGTTCCGTTCGCCGGCCATCCCAGCGTCGGCACCGCGCACGTCGTGCTCGAGGCCGGTCTGGCCCGGCCGGAACAGGGGCGACTGCTGCAGGAGGGCATCGCCGGCACGCTGCCGCTGTCGGTCGACGGCGAAGGCGCCGCGCGCGTGATCGCGGTGCGCACGCCGCGCGCCCGCGTGGTCGAAGTCGCCGAAGCGGGCGACGCGCGGCTGGCCGACGTCCTCAAGGACCTCGCTCCGGGCACATTGCCGCCGGCCCTCATGGACGGCGGGCGGCGCTGGTGGCTGGCCGAACTCGCCAGTGAGGCCGCATTGCGCGGCGCGGCGCCGGACTGGGATGCGATCGCGCATCTAGCCGAATCGACCGAAACGATGGGCCTGTGCGCCTTCGCGCGTGCCGATGCCGGGCGCGATTACGACCTGGTCGTGCGCGCGTTCGTTGGGGCACCGGCCCGGTTCGAAGACGCTGCCTCGGGCGCGGCCAACGCGACGCTCGCGGCCTGGCTCAACCACAACGGCGCCCTGCCCGGCCGCAACGGGCGTTACCTCGTCAGCCAGGGTCGCGAGGTCGGATTCGATGCGCGCCTGAGACTGCGCGTCGACGAGGACGGAGAAGTCTGGTCGGGTGGACAGGTCTGCAACGTCGTCGCCGGGACCATCGACTGGCCCTGAGCCGGAATTCCCATAACTGGATCACGCCGCCCGGGACACCCGTCCCTGCGCCAGCCAGCCCGCCACCCGGAGGGCGACCGGTGCGGCGTCGCGCCCCAGCAGCGGGCCCACATGCGAACCGGCCAGCTTCACGACGTCGGCGTTCCAGGCGTGCGCGATTTCCAGCGTGATTGAGGCCGGTACGTCTTCATCGCGATCCGAAGTCAGCATCAGCGTGCGACAGGACGGCGCGGCCACGTTCAGGCCCGCCTGCGCGTGTCGCAACACCGCGCCCGATTCATCGCGCCATCGGCGGAACGCGAACAGCGCCGTCGCGTCGTCGGCATCGGCCAGCGAGCGGCGCGTGGACGACAGGCGCGCGTCGCGCCGCCACGGCACGAGGTCGGGCCAATCGCGCGCGGGCATCGAGGCGGACCACGGCGCGGGCGGCAGCGGATTCACCAGCACCAGCGCATCGGCCTCGTCGGCGCAGGCTGCGGCGAGCAGGCCGCCGAGGCTGGCCCCGACCAGCGCGCGCGGACGCGGTAACCCGGCCAGCGCCGCGCGCACCTGCGCGAGGTAATCGCCGAAGCCGGTGGCCGCCAGACCTGCCGCGGCCGGCGCCAGGTCGAGGGCCACCGCATCGATGCCGCGTGCGGCGAACACCCGCCGCCACACATTCCATTCCCAGCCGCCACCACCGGCGCCGTGCACGAGCACGGCACGCGAGATCGCCTCCGATGCCATCCGTGCGTCAGTTCGACAGGGTGGCCGTCGCGGTCACCGGCACCGACAGCGCGCGCGAGATCACGCAGCCGGCCTTGGCCGCGTCGACGAACTGTTGGAACTGCGCCGCGTCGATGCCCGGCACTTTGCCGGCGACGATCAGCTGCACGCCGGTGACGGTCGGGCCGGGATCGGCGCCAGGCTCCATCGTCACCTCGGCGCGGGTCTGGATGCGCTCGGGCGTCACGCCGGCCTTGCCCATCACCGCCGACAGCGCCATCGAGAAGCAGCCGGCGTGCGCGGCGGCGAGCAGTTCCTCGGGGTTGGTGCCCTTCTCGTCGCCGAAGCGGGTCTTGAAGGAATAGTTCTGGTCGGCGAACAGCCCGCTCTGAGGCGTGCTCATCGCGCCCTTGCCGCCCTGCAGGTCGCCCTGCCAGACCGCATCGGCGTAACGCTTGAAGGCCATGACGCAACTCCCGTTCGACGTGAAGGAGCGCCAGCCTAGCGCGCGGGACGTTAGCCGGGCATGTCGGTTCGTGCCCGAAACCGGCCGCACGCCGCCTTCACGCGGCGCGTGAACGGCTGCGCCTGTTTCGCATTTCGCCCTCCATGCGCTTGACCACCCCTGCCCCTTGCGCGAGGCTTGCGATCCCGGCCCCGCCGGAGTTTTCCGCCATGACCGCCCGCCGAGCGCACCTGCGCTGGCGCGCAGCGCGGACAGCCATGACGGCCTTCCCACCCGACAGACGCGGGAGAAGTCCGCTCATGCCCTACAGCACACAGAACATCCGCAACGTGGCCCTGTCAGGCCACCCCGGCGCCGGCAAAACCACACTGTTCGAAGCCCTGCTGCAGGCCGGCGGCGCAATCCAGACGGCAGGCAGCGTCGAGCGCGGCAGCACGGTCTCCGACTTCGACGCCATCGAAAAGCAGCGTGGCCATTCCATCGACGCGGCCATCGCCTCGATCGACCACGCGGGCATTCACGTGAACCTCATCGACACGCCCGGCTATCCGGATTTCCGCGGTCCGGCGCTGTCGGCGCTGGGCGCGGTGGAAACGGTACTGGTCGTCGTCGATGCCGTCAGCGGCGTGGAGTACGGCACGCGCCGGATGATGGAGTACGCGCGCGGACGCGGCCTGTGCCGCGCCATCGTCGTCAACAAGATCGACCACGAGGGCACGTCCATCGAAGGCGTTCTGGCCGACCTGCGCGAAGCGTTCGGCCCCGAATGCCTGCCGCTGAACCTGCCAGCCGACGACGGCAAGCGCGTGGTCGACTGCCTGCTCAATCCGACCGGCGACAGCGATCTCGGCCCGCTGAGCGACTGGCACCAGAAGATCATCGACCAGATCGTCGAGATCAACGAGACGGTGATGGAGCACTACCTCGACGTCGGCGAGGAAGGCCTGTCCGGCGACGAGCTGCACGACGCGTTCGAACAGTGCCTGCGCGAGGGCCACCTGGTGCCCGTCCTGTTCTGTTCGGCGCGCACCGGCGCCGGCATCACCGAACTGCTCGATGTCGCCGAGCGCTGGTTCCCGAATCCGGCCGAAGCCAACGCGCCGCCATTCGAGAAAGGCCCGGAACGGCAACGCATCGAAGCGGTGCCGGACCCGAAAGCGCACGTACTGGCCGACGTGTTCCGGATCGTCAACGACCCCTTCGTCGGCAAGCTCGGCATCTTCCGTGTCTACCAGGGCACGGTGAAGAAGGACACGCAGCTGCTCGTCGACGACGGCAAGAAGCCGTTCAAGGTCGGCCACCTGTTCAAGCTCAAGGGCAAGGACCACGTCGAGATCGAGCAGGCGATTCCCGGCGATATCGCCGCGGTGGCGAAGGTCGACGAACTGCACTTCGATGCGGTGTTGCACGACAGCCACGACGAGGACCAGATCCGCCTGGCGCCGCTGGATTTTCCGCGCCCGATGTTCGGGCTCGCGGTCGATGCGGCGAGCAAGGGCCAGGAACAGAAACTCTCCACTTCACTGCACAAGCTCGCCGAGGAGGATCCGTGCTTCGTCGTAGAGCACGAGGTGGAAACCAACGAGACGGTGATCCGCGGCCTGTCCGACCTGCACCTGCGCATCAACCTGGAACGCCTGAAGGACCGCTACGGTGTCGAGGTCAACTCGCGTCCGCCGCGCATCGCTTATCGCGAGACCGTCGCCGGCAAGGCCGAAGGCCACCATCGCCACAAGAAGCAGACCGGTGGCGCGGGCCAGTTCGGCGAGGTGTTCCTGCGCATCGAACCGCTGCCGCGCGGCGGCGGCTTCGAGTTCGTCGACGAGGTGAAGGGCGGCACGATCCCTGGCCAGTTCATGCCCGCCGTGGAGAAAGGCGTGCGCCAGGTGCTGCGCAGCGGCGCGGTCGCGGGTTATCCGATCCAGGACGTGCGCGTGATCGTGTACGACGGCAAGCACCATCCGGTCGACAGCAAGGAAGTCGCGTTCGTCGCGGCGGGCAAGAAGGCCTTCCTCGACGCCATCGGCAAGGCGCGCCCGCAGGTGCTGGAACCCATCGTCGAACTGGAGGTCAGCGCGCCGGAGCAGCACATGGGCGACGTCAGCGGCGGTCTGGCCAGCAAGCGCGCGCGCATCAGCGGCACCGACAGCGTGCGCGGCAACGAGATCCTGGTGAAGGCGCAGGTGCCGCTTTCGGAGCTGGAAGGCTATGCGGCCGAACTGAAATCGGTGACCGCCGGCCGCGGTCGCTATTCGCTGGATTTCAGCCACTACGAGCCGGTCCCGGTGAACGTGCAGCAGAAGCTGGTCGAGGCCTACAAGCCACGCCCGGAAGAAGACTGAGCGGCCACGGAAGCGGCCGGTCCGCGCGGGACTGCGCCGCTTTCACACTGGAGTCCGCAAGCTGCTCCCAGCCAACCGGGAGCGGCTCATGCGATCGAGCTTCGGGATTCTCGCCACCGCGCTCACCTTGATCCTGCTGCTCGCGCCGGTGTGCGCGCAGCAGAACGCCAGTCGGGCCATCCCCGCGTTTCCGCGTCCCACCGGTTTCCCCGATCCCGCGCTGCGCGTGACCTGGTCGCGCGGCGAGGACGCGCCGCCGATGATGGTGCGCGTCGGTCCGAACTCGTTCGAACCGATGTACCGGCGCTCGGGCAACGGCTATGTGCCGGCGCGCGCGGCGGGCTACCGCATCGCGATCAGCTCGTGTCCATCGATCCCGCCGCGCGGCGATCCGCGCACGCGGATGATCGACCTTGCCGCCGCCGAATGGGCCTACTTCGGCTTGCCCGTGCTGGACATGGCGGTGGAACCGTCGGCGATCGTGCCGCGCGTGCCGCAGCCGGACGGCGTGGTCGAGATCATCTCGCCCGGCCGCAACGCTTCCATCGGCAGCCGCGTGCTGCGCCAGGCGCCGCGCCTGGGTTTGATGGAAGACGACGCCGCCGTGCAGGGCACCATCGCCGGCTACTGGGCCGCGACCGGAAACGAGGAAGCGATGCGCGTGCAGAGCATCGTCAACTACGGTTGGCACGAAGCCGGTTGGGCGATGCCGTGGTCGGCGGCATTCATTTCCTGGCTCGCCTGCGAGGCCGGGCTGTCGACCGCGCAGTTCCAGCGCAGCGGTGGCCACATCGACTACGTGCGCGCCGCGGTGCGCGCACGCGACGGACAGGATTCCTCGCAACTGTACGTCGCGTACGACCTTGCCGAATCAACGCCAGCCGCGGGCGACCTGCTGTGTACGGCGCGCGGCGATGCCACCTTCGCCTCCATCGCCGATGTGCGCAGCGGCAACAGCGATTCCAACGCGCTGCACTGCGATCTGGTGGTGAAAACCGACACGGACCGCCGGCGGCTGTATGCGATCGGCGGCAACGTGAACCATGCGGTGACGCTGTCGGTGATCGCGACCGACGCCAAGGGGCGGCCGCTCACCGACCAGGACATCGTCGGCGCGCACCGCTGGTTCGCGGTGCTGAAGCCGCGTTCGGGCGGCAAGGTCGCGCACGACCTCGACGGCACGCCGACGGTGCAGACGCTCTACCGCGACTACGCGCGCTACGCCGGCAGCCGCCGCGCACCGCCGCCGCTGCCTCTGCAGGGTCGAGGGACGTCGACTCCGGCCAAGGCTTCCTCGCCGTGACATCGCACCCGACTTTGCGCGGAACGCTGCATCGCGTGCGCTGGCGCGCACGACTTCGGCCCGGCGCGTAGTCTGACATTCTGCTCCTACGGACCACCGCGATGCCGCTGTTCGACACCCAGACCCTGCTCGCCTACCTCGCCGCCGCGGCGGTGCTGGTGATCCTGCCCGGGCCGGGAACCGCGTGGATCGTCGCGCAGAGCCTGTCCGGCGGGATGCGTCGCGGCTTGCAGGCCGGGCTGGGACTGGAGACCGCGACGCTGCTGCATGCGGTCGCGGCGGGGCTGGGCCTGTCGGCGGTGCTGGCCACGTCGGCGCTGGCGTTCGAGGCGATCAAGTACCTCGGCGCGGCGTATCTGATCTGGCTCGGCATCAAGGCCTGGCGCAGTGGCGAGGCGCCGGCCGAAAGCACACCGCCGGCCGCGACGTCGGGGCGCGGCGTCTACCTGCGTTCGGTCGTGACCGGCGTGCTCAATCCGAAGGTCGCGCTGTTCTTCCTCGCGTTCCTGCCGCAGTTCGTGCATCCCGAACGCGGCTGGGTGTGGCTGCAGTTCCTCGTGCTCGGCGCATTGCTCGCACTGGTGGGGCTGTGCAACGACGTGTTCCTCAGCGTCGCGGTCGGTCGCCTCGGCCGCCGTGTCGCGGGTCGTGGCGGACGCTGGATGCAGCGCGCGACCGGCACGCTGTTCATCGGCCTGGGCCTGCGCCTTGCGATCCAGCAGCGGGCCTGAAGCCGCGACCGCTGGTCGGCTCGCCACCATGCGCCGCAGGCACGGACGTTAGGATCGACCCCATAACCACCCGCGCGCGACGGGGATGCGACCGGGCGGACCAGCAGTGGTCGTGCGCATCGGTCCTGTTCTTGTTCATGCGGCGCGGGTATCGTCCCGGCATACCCGTGGAGCCCCGGATGTACCCGCGCCGCATTTCCCGAATCCTCGTCGCCGCCGCGTTCGGCGTCGCACTCGCCGCCTGCACCAGCCTGGGCGCCCTGCTCGGCAACGACGTGCGCTTCACGCCGATGCAGTTGCAGCATTCGCTGGACCGCAATTTCCCCAAGCATTACGACAAGCTCGGCGGACTGGTCTCGATGACGCTGATGAACCCGCGTGTGTCGATCCCGCAAGGCTCCAGTCGCCTGCGTGTGGATTTCGACCTCGGCGTGTCCGCGCTCGGCAGCGACAGCAGCCGGCCCGACGGCCATTTCGCGCTGACCAGCGCGCTGCGCTACGACCCCGGCACGCGCGGCCTGCACCTGCAGGAGCCGCGCATCGAAGATGTGAACGTACCCGGCCTGGGCGGCGCGATGAACGCCAGTTCGCGTGCGCTGCTCAATTCATGGCTCGGCGAATACGCACGGCAGGAGCCGGTCTATCGCCTCGACAACAGCCTGCTCGACCGCCTCGGCTCGCGTCGCATCGGCACGACCACGATCGAACAGGGCACCGTCGTCGTCCACCTGGATCAGTGAACATGCACCTGCGTTTCCTCGTAACCGCGCTGGCGTTGTGCGCCACGCTTTCGGCCTGCGGCGACAAGGCCACCACCGGGCCCGCATCGAAGGACGGCAACGCCGAAACGCTGCCCACGCCCGAAGGTGCGCGCGGTGGCGTCACCGGCATGCCCGACAAACCGGGCCCGGGCCAGATCGGCCTTCCGCAGCCCGACGAAGGCGAGGTCGCGCTGGACGAGAACGGCAACCCGATCCTGCCTGAGGGCACCGGTGAATCCACGACGGAAGCACCCGACACTGCTGCAGCGGAAGCGACCAGCGAACCCACCGTGCAGGACGCGGTCGGGGTGATCCGCGACTACTACGCGGCGATCAACCGCCGCGACTACGCGGCTGCGCACGCGCTGTGGTCCGACGGTGGCCGTGCCAGCGGCCAGAGCGCGGAGCAGTTCGCCGGCGGTTTCGCCGATACCACGGGCGTGTCGATCGAAATCCTCGCGCCGGGGCAGGTCGATGCGGCAGCGGGCTCGCGCTATATCGAAGTGCCGGTGGCGCTCACCGCGACGCATGCCGACGGCCGCCAGCAGCGCTTCGTCGGCGCGTACACATTGCGTCGCAGCGTGGTCGACGGCGCGACGGCGGACCAACGCGCCTGGCGCATCGGCACGGCGGACCTGCGCGAAGTCGAGCAGTGAGCACCATCGCGTCCGGCGCGGAACGCGGTCCGCCGCGCATCGTGCTGGACACCAATGTCTGCCTCGACCTGTTCGTGTTCGCCGATCCGCGCGTCGCGCCGCTGCGCGATGCGCTACGTTCCGGTGCGTTGTCCGGCGTCACCGATGAAGCCTGTCGCGACGAATGGCAGCGCGTGCTGGCCTACCCCGTACTGAAACTCGACGATGCGACGCGCGCGACGTGTCTGTCCGACTATGACGCCGTGATGCGCGTGGGGACATTCCCGCGCACGGAATCGAATCCCTTGCCCCGCTGCGCGGATCCGGACGACCAGAAGTTCCTGGAGCTCGCTGCCGGCTGCGAGGCACGATGGCTGCTCAGTCGCGACGACGCGCTGTTGAAGCTCGCGCGGCGGATGCAACGCGAGTGTTCGCTCGACATCCTGACGCCAGCGCAGTGGGTGGAGGCGTGGTCGTCACCGCGCTGAAGGATCCCCGCCTTCGCGGGGATCACGGCTGAAGCCTTACAGCTCGAACCGATAGCTCAGCTTCACCAGCAACTGCTCGTCGTCGCGCAGGTCCATGCTGTCGCGCAGCGCGCGGTCCGCGCCATCGGCGAACGGCTGCTGGTCGAAACCACCGCGGCCATAGACCACATACAGATACGAGAGCGGCGCCAGTTCGTAGCGGTAACGGATCTGGAAGCCGAGGTTGCTGACGCTGAAATCCTCGACCGGTTCGTCGGTCGGAATCGACGCGCCGTTCTGCGCCACCCGGTACGCCTGCTCCAGGTCGGCGTCCAGGCCGATGGCCTGCAGCTTCACGCGCAGCTCCTGCTTGCTGGTGATCGTCCAGTCCATGCCGGCGTCGAGCTGCAGCATGTGCTCGTTGAATTCGCCGATCAGGTTGTCGTTCTGCCACACCAGCCAGCTCGGGATGCGCTCGTAGTAACCGCCCAGGTACACGCTGAAGGCGTCGCTGATGAAGTACGTCGGCTGGACGCGCAAGTCGTAGCCGACCTTGTCGTTGCCGGCGAGGCCGCCGCTGAACAGGTCCGCTTCTACTTCCCACGCCCAGTCGCCCTTGCGCGGACGCGTGAACTCGAAGTACGCGTTGAAGCTCGACGGCTTGTCGACCAGGCCGTTGCCGCGCGTGAGCAGATCGTCGACGCCGGAAGTGTTGATGTTGATCTGCGCGTATTCGTAGCTGCCGTTGCGCAGGTTGCCCTCGCGGCTGATGCGCAGCTGGCGCTGCAGGCGATCGCCGTGGTCGTTGTCGGTGCCGCTGATGCGTCCGCGCCAGTCCTTCGACGAGTAGCGCGAATCGGCCGGCAGGTCGGTGAAGCGACGCAGCACTTCCCAGTTGAAGTAGTTGGTGCTGTTGCGCTGCAGGTAGCCGAAGTCGTTGATCTCCAGCTCGTTGCCGAAGTGCATCGCGAGCCAGCGCTGGCGCCAGCCGTGGTCCATCTCGTAGTTGACCCACATCGTCGCGCCGGTGTCGTCGGTGGTGCGGCCCGACTCGTCGATCTGGCTGCCGATCAGGCGCGTTTCCACGCTCACGCGCGCGCTCGGGCGCCAGTTGTGGTCCACGCCCATCACGGTCGCGTCGCGATCGAGGAACGGACGGTCGACGTGGGTGACCATCGCGCCGAGGTTCTGCTTGTCCATGTCGCGCACCACGCGCAGCGCGCCGAACGTGCGACCGACTTCATCGGCTTCGTCGGCGGCGAACACGCCGTACTTGGTCGCGCCGATGCTGCCGTTGAGCTTCACCGCCGCGGTGATGTCGCCGGCGCCATCGCCGTCGTCCGCCGGGCCACCGACGCGGCGCGTGTACAGCAGCTGGCTGTAGTCCGACGGCGTGGTGAATTCGAAGATGCCCTGGTTCTCGGTGAAGAACGGGCGCTTGTCGCTGATGAAGATCTCCGTCGCATCGAAGTTGACGACGAGGTCGTCGCTCTCGACCTGGCCGAAATCCGGGTTCAGCGTGGCCGACAGCTGGAACTGGCCGTTCGGCTTCCAGAAGAGATCGGCGCCGCCGTCGAAGTCGCTGGAATGGTTGACGTTGTCGTACAGGCCCGACGCGTAGGGCGTGATCGCCAGCAGCGACTGGCTGTACTGCGGCATCTCCACCGGCGCGAAGTCGGACAGGAAGCGCGGACGCTGGAAGCTCGCGCCCGGCCAGGCGGAACGCTCACCGGTGGAGCCGATCACGCGGTCAAGGTAGATCTTGACCGTGCGCGTGCCGTCGCGGCCCTCGCGCATCGGCGCGATGTACCACGGGATCAGCATCTCGACGTACCAGTACTCGTCGTCCTCGCTGACGGCGTGGCGCCAGTTGCCGTCCCAGTCGTCGTTGAACTGGCTTTCGTTGGTGATCACCGCGTCGGCGATGCCGTCGGTGGACGAGACGGTGAAGTTGTAGCCGGTGCGACCGTCGCCGTCGTAATCGATCATCAGGTTGACGCGATCGACCTGTTCCTCGAAATCGCGCTGCACACGCTGGCGGGTGCGCGGCACGCTCGCGGGCTGCTGGTTGCGGAACGCGATCGCCAGGCCTTCGGGCGTGGCGAGGATCCACGCCTCGGTCGGCAACGAGGCCGGATCCAGCGACAGCGGCTGGACCTTGCGGAAGTCGGTCACGTGGCGCGCGCCCTGCCATTCGGCCGGATCGACGCGGCCGTCGATCTCCACGGCGGAAACCGGAGCGGACAGGGCGGCCAGGATGGCCAGGGTCAGCGGGACACGCATCGGGCGGGGGATCTCGGGAGGCCATCGTCGCCAGCACGGGCGTCGCGGATGCGCGTTCAGCGCTCCCCAGGCGTTCCGTGCGGGTGCTTCAGCTTCGCAGCTGGCGCGGGACGCGAACGACCCGGGCGACGCGCAGCCTAGTCGTCCCGGCGCGCATCACCGAATGGCGGAAGTCATGCAAACCTTTCCGCACCCGCCTGCATCGGAGACTGGTGGCGGATTGTGCCGGCCGCTTACTGCATGTGCCAGCCGTGGCTGACGACGAAGCTCTGGCCGGTGAACGCGGCGGTGGGGAATTCCGCGAGGAAGCGCACGGTCCGCGCCACGTCCTCGACGGTGGTGAAGATGCCATCCACGGTGTTGCCGAGCATCACCCGGCTGACGACCTCTTCCTGGCTGATCCCCAGTTCCTTCGCCTGTTCGGGAATCTGCTTGTCCACCAGCGGCGTACGCACGAAGCCCGGGCACACGACATGACTGCGCACGCCATGCTTCGCCCCTTCCTTTGCCAGGGTGCGCGAAAGGCCGAGCAGGCCGTGCTTGGCGGTGACGTAGGCGGACTTCAGCGGCGAGGCCAGGTGCGAATGCACCGACCCCATGTAGATCACGGTGCCGCCGCGGCTCTTGCCGCCGCCGCCCGCGCCGTACATGTGCGGCAACACGGCCTTCGTGGTGAGGAAGGCGCCGTCGAGGTGGATCGCCAGCATCTTCTTCCAGTCGGCGTAGGCGAACTGCTCGATCGGGTTGACGATCTGGATGCCGGCATTGGAGACGAGGATGTCGACGCCGCCGAAGCGCTGCGCGGCCTGCGCCACGCCGGCCTCGACCGCGGCCTCGTCGGTGACATCCATCGCGACGCCGAGTGCGCGTCCCCCGGCGGATTCGATCTCCGCGGCGACGGCCTGCGCGCCGTGCACGTTCAGGTCGGCGATGACCACCGCCGCGCCGGCGCGCGCGAGTTCGAAGGCGATCTCGCGACCGATGCCGCTGGCCGCGCCGGTGACCAGCGCGGTCTTGCCTTCAAGGGCGTTGGAGGACGTGCTCATGCGTGACTCCGGATGCTTGGGCGAAAGCACGCCGGGCGGCGCGCATCGGCGCAGTGTGGCGGTGCCCGTGTGACACCGCCATTGCCCGATGGTACGGGGCGATCAGCGCTTCTTCGCGACCTTGGCCTTCTTGGCCTTCTTCGCGCTCTTGCCCTTGGCGGCCTTGGCGGGCTTCTTCTTCGCCTTGGCCGGGGTCTTGGGCTGCAGCATCGTGCCGGTGCACTTGCGCGAACCGCAGCGGCATTCCCAGATCTTCTTCAGTTCCGCGGTGTGCTTCTCGGCCAGCGTGATGCCGTAGTTGTACGACAGCTCCTCGCCCGGCTTGATGTCGCGGATCGCCTCGATGAAGACGCGGTCGCGGGTCCGGTCGTCGCCGTCGTCCTCGTCCAGGACCGCCTCGCAGTTCGGCGCGCAGCTGTGGTTGATCCAGCGCGCGGTGTTGCCTTCGAAGTTCGCGTCGATGACGTATTCGTCGTTCAGCGTGAACAGGAAGGTGTGGCCGGAATCGATGTCGCCGCTCTCACCGGCATCGACGTCTTCGTGGGTGCGGCGACGCCCCTTGTATTCGACTACGCGCTCGCCCTTGGCGATCGGGGCGACGGCGAAGACACCGTTGCCGTGAATGGCGGAACGACGGGCGACGATCTTGCGGGGCATGCACGGATCCGGTTTCGAGGAAAGCGGACATTTTGTACGGATCGCCGGGACATAGCCATCGCGTGTCCATCACGTGCACGACGTGTGCGATCGATGCCGCATCGCAGGCTCGCATGTCGCGGTCGGGGAACCCATCCGCGACCGCATCGATCCCGCCCCCACGGCCCCGATCCCCAACCTTCCCGGAACCGCCCGTCCCCGGCCCCTTGGACTCGACGCCCCGAAACCGTACAATTCCGGTACGGATTAGCTCTCCCCCAGCGAAAAATGCTCCGCGTCACCAAGCTCACCGACTACGCCACGGTCGTCATGACCGTCCTGGCCCACGATCCGGATGCCGTCCTCAGCGCATCCGAGTTGGCCGAGCGTGCGGGCCTTGAGACCACCACGGTCGCCAAGGTGCTCAAGCCGCTGGCGCAGGCCGCACTGGTGGAAGGCTTCCGCGGCGCCAACGGCGGCTACCGCCTGGCACGGCCGGCCGACGCGATCGGCCTGCTGGAGATCGTCGAGGCGATGGAAGGCCCGCTCGGCATGACCGAATGCAGCGTCCACACGGGCAATTGCGGCATCGAGCAGTCCTGCAGCGTCCGCGCCAACTGGCGACGCATCAACGACGTGGTGATCGATGCACTGCGCGGGGTCACCCTGGCGCAGATGCTCCTTCCCCCGCCCCCACCCGGATCACCGGCCCGGCGCATCGACCTGCACCTGGCCCAGGCATAACGAGTAGGCAGCCCTCATGGCCACCGAAATCCTAGAAAACCGCGAAATCCATGAACAGCTCGGGCGCAAGTACGAGGCCGGCTTCGTCACGGACATCGAATCCGACAGCCTCCCGCCCGGCCTCGACGAGGACATCATCCGTGCCCTGTCGGCCAAGAAGGACGAGCCGGAGTGGATGACGCAGTGGCGCCTCGATGCGTACCGGCACTTCCTGACCATGCCGATGCCGCACTGGGCCAAGCTCAACATCGCCCCGATCGACCTGCAGGCGCTGAGTTACTACTCCGCGCCGAAGGCCAAGTACGCCTCGCTCGATGAAGTCCCGCAGGAACTGCTGGATACCTACGAGAAGCTCGGCGTGCCGCTGCACGAGCGCGCCAAGCTGGCCGGCGTCGCGGTCGATGCGGTGTTCGATTCGGTCTCCGTCGGCACCACCTTCCGCAAGGAGCTGGCCGAGAAAGGCATCGTCTTCTGCTCGATGTCCGAAGCGATCCGCGAGTACCCCGAACTGGTGAAGAAGTACCTCGGCAGCGTCGTGCCGACCGGCGACAACTACTTCGCCGCGCTCAACTCGGCGGTGTTCTCCGACGGCAGCTTCGTGTTCATCCCGAAGGGCGTGCGCTGCCCGATGGAACTGAGCACCTACTTCCGCATCAACGCCGGCCATACCGGCCAGTTCGAGCGCACGCTGATCATCTGCGAGGAGAAGGCGTACGTCTCCTACCTGGAAGGCTGCACCGCGCCGATGCGCGACGAGAACCAGCTGCACGCGGCGGTCGTCGAACTGGTCGCGCTGGAAGACGCGGAGATCAAGTACTCGACGGTGCAGAACTGGTACCCGGGTGACGAGAATGGCGTCGGCGGCATCTACAACTTCGTGACCAAGCGTGGCGAATGCCGCGGCGCGCGCAGCAAGATCAGCTGGACGCAGGTCGAGACCGGTTCGGCGATCACCTGGAAGTACCCGTCGTGCGTGCTGCTCGGCGACGATTCGGTCGGCGAGTTCTATTCGGTAGCGCTCACCCACCACCGCCAGCAGGCCGACACCGGCACCAAGATGATCCACGTCGGCAAGCGCACCAAGAGCAAGATCATCAGCAAGGGCATCAGCGCCGGCCGCGGCCAGAACACCTACCGCGGCCTGGTGAAGGTGCTCGGCAACGCCGAGGGCGCGCGCAACCATACGCAGTGCGACAGCCTGCTGATCGGCAAGAAGTGCGGCGCGCACACGTTCCCGTACATCGAGGTCAAGCATCCCAGCGCGACTGTCGAGCACGAGGCGACGACCTCCAAGATCAGCGAGGACCAGCTGTTCTATTGCCGCTCGCGCGGCATCGGCGAAGAAGACGCGGTGTCGATGATCGTCGACGGCTTCTGCAAGAGCGTATTCCGCGAACTGCCGATGGAATTCGCGGTGGAAGCCAAGAAGCTGCTGGAAGTGAGCCTGGAAGGTTCGGTCGGCTGACGCCTTCACCCCTCGCGGGGAAAGGCACCCGAAGCACGGATGAGGGATGCGCGTGGCGCCTTCCCTCCAACCCTCTCCCACAGGGGAGAGGGAGCAAAACAACTGGAAACGAACATGCTGAAGATCGAAAACCTCCACGTCTCCGTCGCCGGCAAGGAGATCCTCAAGGGCCTCTCGCTGGAGCTGCAACCCGGCCAGGTGCACGCCGTCATGGGTCCCAATGGCGCGGGCAAGTCCACGCTGGGCAACGTGCTCGCCGGACGCGAGGGCTATGAGGTCACCGCCGGCACCGTCACGTTCGAAGGCGGCGACCTGCTTGCGCTGGAACCGGAAGAGCGCGCCGCGACCGGCGTGTTCCTTGCGTTCCAGTACCCGGTCGAGATCCCGGGCGTGAACAACACCTACTTCCTGCGCACCGCGCTCAACGCGCAGCGCAAGGCGCGCGGCGAGGCGGAACTGGACTCGATGCAGTTCCTCAAGCTGGTGCGCGACAAGCTCGCCGTGCTGCACCTGAAGGACGAACTGCTGCATCGCGGCGTCAACGAAGGGTTCTCCGGCGGCGAGAAGAAGCGCAACGAGATCTTCCAGCTGGCGCTGCTCGAACCGAAGCTGGCGATCCTCGACGAAACCGACTCGGGCCTGGACATCGACGCGCTCAAGGCCGTCGCCGACGGCGTCAACGCGCTTCGCTCGCAGAACCGCGCGTTCCTCGTGATCACGCACTACCAGCGCCTGCTCGACTACATCAAGCCGGACGTGGTGCACGTGCTCGCTGACGGCCGCATCGTCGAGACCGGTGGCCCCGAACTGGCGCTGGAACTCGAGGCGCACGGCTACGCGTGGGTCAAGGATCGCATCGCACCGGAGTCGGCCTGACATGAGCGCCCTGCTCGACTCCTTCGCGGCCGCTTTCGACTCGCTGCCCGCACGCGACGCCGCCGGGCTCGGCGACAGTCGCCGCGCAGCACTCGATGCCGTGCTGCGCGACGGCATCCCGCACGCGCGCGTGGAAGCGTGGAAGTACACGCCGCTGCGCTCGCTGGAACGACGCGCGTTCGCGTCTCCCGGCGCCGCGCCGTCGTTCGATACCGCCCTGCTCGCAGACATCGCCGGCCCGCGCATCGTCTTCGTCAATGGACGCTTCGACGCCGCGCACAGCGATCTGGCCGCACTCCCCGACGGCGTGCGCCTGCTGCCGCTCTCGCAGGTTCTGGTCGACGGCGAGCCGCGCGACGCCAACTTCCTCGCGCGCCGTTTCGATCGCGCCGATGAGATCTTCGCCCGCCTCAACGCCGCGCTCGCCGACGACGGCGTGGTGCTGCGCGCCGACGCCGGCGTGCAGTCGAGCCAGCCGATCCACCTGGTCTTCATCGGCGCGACGGCCGATGGCGATCGCGCATGGCATCTTCGCCACCTCGTCGAGCTGCGCGACGGCGCCGCGCTCACGCTCGTCGAGCACTGCATCGGCGACGGCGCGCACAACCATCTCGCCAACCACCTGACCCATGTGCATCTCGGTCAAGCCGCCACCCTGCGCCATGCGCGCGTACAGGACGAGGCCACGGGCGCGACGCTGATGGCGCGCACCGATGCGGTGCTGGCGAAGGATGCCGAGTACCGCCGCATCGACCTCGAACTCGGCGCTGGCCTGTCGCGGCACGAACTCAACGTCGCCCTGCACGGCCAGTCCGCGCGCCTGCACGCCAATGGCGTACTGCTCGCCAGCGGCAAGCGCCACCTCGACACGCGCCTGGGCATCGATCACGTCGGTCGTGACTCCTCGTGCGAACTGACCTGGCGCGGCATGGCGGCGGGCCGCTCCAAGGCCGCGTTCCACGGTGGCATCCTGATCCGCGAAGGCGCCGACGGCACCGCTGCTTCGCTGTCCAACAAGAACCTGCTGCTCAGCGAAGGCGCCGAGATCGACACCCAGCCGGTGCTCGAGATCCACGCCGACGAAGTACAGGCCGCGCACGGCGCGACTGTCGGCCAGCTCGACCAGACCGCGCTGTTCTACCTGCGCAGCCGTGGCGTTCCGGCCGACCAGGCGCGCGCCCTGCTGACCGCGGCGTTCTGTCGCGAAACGCTCGCCGTGATGTCCGCCGACGCGGACCTGCGCCGCGCGCTCGAAGTCCGTCTGGATGCCGCGCTGGCCCGACTGGAGTCCGCATGAACCTCCCCGCTTCCTCCACCGCTGCCGTCGACTGGGCCCGCGTCCGCACCGACTTCCCGCTGCTCACGCGCGAAGTCCACGGCAAGCCGCTGATCTATTTCGATTCGGCCAACACCGGACAGAAACCGGAATCGGTGATCGAAGCGGTCGACGATTTCTATCGTAATCACAACGCCAACGTCAGTCGCGCCGTGCATGCGCTCGGCACCGAAGCGACCGACGCCTATGAAGGCGCGCGCGCGAAACTGGCGAAGTTCTTCAACGTGCGCGGCGACGAGCTGGTGCTGTGCAGCGGCACCACCTTCGCGCTGAACCTGGTCGCGTATTCGTGGGCGCTACCTCGCCTGCAGCCGGGCGATTCGATCGTGCTCACGCGCATGGAGCACCACGCCAACATCGTGCCGTGGCAGCTCGTCGCGCAGCGCACCGGCGCGACGATCAAGGTGGCCGAGCTCAACGAACGCGGCGAACTCGACCTGGCGCAGCTGTATTCGCTGCTCACGCCGGACGTGAAACTGCTCTCGCTGACCAACGTCTCCAACGTGCTGGGCACGGTGAATCCCGTGCGCGAGATCTGCCGCGAAGCACGCAAGCGCGGCATCGTCACCGCGGTGGACGGCTCGCAGGCCGCACCGCACCGCCCGCTCGACATCGCCGCGATCGGCTGCGATTTCTATGCGATCACCGGCCACAAGATGTCCGGCCCGACCGGCACCGGCGCGCTGTGGGCGCGTCGCGAGCACCTCGCCGCGATGCCGCCCTTCATCGGCGGTGGCGAGATGATCAAGGAAGTGCGTTTCGAAGGCACCGTGTTCAACGAGCCGCCGCACAAGTTCGAAGCGGGCACGCCGAACATCGCCGGCTTCATCGGCCTGGGCGCGGCGGTGGATTACCTGTCCGCGCTGGGCATGGAGAACATCGAGGCGCGCGAACAGGAACTGCTGGCGCACGCGACCGAGGAACTGTCGAAGGTCGATGGCCTGCGCATCTTCGGCCAGGCGCGCGACAAGGCGGCGGTGATCAGCTTCCTGGTCCAAGGCGCGCACGCGCACGACCTGGCGACGCTTCTCGACCTGGAAGGCGTGGCGATCCGCTCCGGCCACCATTGCGCGCATCCGCTCATGCAGCACTTCGGCGTACCCGCGACCTGCCGCGCGTCGCTGGCTTTCTACAACACCCATGACGAGGTCGATGCCTTCGTCGCGGCACTGCGCAAGGTGCGTAAACTGCTCGGATGAACACGATCGCCCCTTCGCCCGCGCACGCCGGCCTCCGCTTCCGCCACGCCACCCTCACCGACATCGACGCGCTCGTCGCGCTGGTCGAGTCCGCCTATCGCGGCGACGCCAGCAAGCAGGGCTGGACCACCGAGGCCGACATGCTCGGCGGACGCCGCACCGGTCCGGACGACATCCAGGCCTGTATCGACCGATCGCGCAGCGTGATCCTGATCGCCGAACGCCGCGGTGCGAATGGCGACGAACTGATCGCCTGTGCACACGTTGCGGACGAAGAGGGCGCGGGCTACTTCGGCATGTTCTCGGTGCAGCCGACGCAGCAGGGCGGCGGCGTCGGCAAAGTCGTCATCGCCGAAGCCGAGCGCCTCGTTCGCGAAGACTGGGGCCTGCCGGCGATGCGCATGACCGTCATCGATATCCGCGACGAACTCATCGCGTTCTACGAGCGTCGCGGCTACCGTCGTACCGGCATCAAGAAGCCGTTCCCCTACGGCGACGCGCGCTTCGGCGAACCCAAACGCGACGACCTGCGCTTCGAGGTGCTGGAGAAGGCACTGTGAGCGACGGCTGGGTGTTCGTCTGCGCAACCTCGCAACTGCTGCCGGGCGAGCGCACGGTGGCCTGGGACGGCGACACGCCGATCCTCGTGGTGAACTACGACGGCGACTTCTATGCCCTCGAGGACAAGTGTTCGCACGAGGACTTCGAGCTGTCGGCCGGCAACTACGACGGCGACGAAGCCACCGTCGAATGCGTCCTGCACGGCGCCAAGTTCGACGTGCGCGACGGCCGCGCTCTATGCGCACCGGCCTACGAGCCGGTCGTGCGTTTCCCGGTGAAGGTCGAGGACGGCGGGGTCTGGACCCGCGACGATCGCGGCTGATCTGCCTCGATTACGCCTGATCGGCTCGGCGCACCCCACCGGTGAGCCGTTCCCGCTCGAACTCGGTCTAGCCTCTCGCCCCCCGCACCATCGATGCCCATCGGCTGATCCAACCGGGCCGTTCGTCGCGGCGCGTTCACTTTTCGTTGTAAATGCGAATCGATCTCATTAAGATTGTCGTCCGCCGCGGCCCCCGCCGCACCACGACATCGGGATCAACATGTCCAACAGGAAGTTCGTCGTCTCGCCGCTCGCCGGCGCCCTCGCCCTTGCCGTCGTCACGCCCGTGCTGGCCGACCCGGCCGGCGAGCCGCAGGCCAAGGATCTGGACAAGATCGAAGTGCACGGCGAGTACGTCGAGAAGCCGTCCTCGGTGAAGTACACCGAGCCGCTGCTCGATACGCCGCAGACGATCACCGTCATCACCAAGGACGTGATGGACCAGCAGAACCTGCTGGGCCTGCGCGACGTGCTGAGCACTCTGCCCGGCATCACCTTCGGCGCGGGCGAAGGCGGCGGCGGTTACGGCGACAGCATCACGCTGCGTGGCTTCAACGCCAACAGCGACATCACCACCGACGGCGTGCGCGACAGCGCGCAGTACTCGCGCAGCGACACCTTCAACCTCGACGCGATCGAACTGGTCAACGGCGCCAACTCGGTCTACTCCGGCGCAGGCTCGGTCGGCGGCAACATCAACCTGGTGAGCAAGAGCGCGCGCACCGGCGATTCGACCAACGTCACCGCGGGCGTCGGCACCGACAGCTTCGGCCGCATCACCGTCGACAGCAACACCGACTTCGACAACGGCACGGCGTTCCGCGTCAACGCGATGGTTCACGAGAACGACGCGCCGGGCCGCGACTACGAGCAGTTCAAGCGCTGGGGCATCGCGCCGTCGGTGGCGTTCGGCCTGGACGGCGACACGCGCTTCACCCTGAGCTACCTGCACCAGAGCGACGAGAACGTCCCGCAGTACGGCGTGCCGTACTTCAGCGCCTTCGGCGGTCCGCTGCCAGGCGTGGATCCGTCGAACTACTACGGCTACCACAACATCGACACGCAGGAGATCGACGTCGACATGCTGACCGGCGTGTTCGAGCACGATTTCAACGACAAGATCACGCTGCGCAGCCTCGCGCGCTACCAGCAAGTCGACCAGCTGAGCATCGTCGACGCACCGCAGGGAACGTGGTGCCTGGCAAGCGGCATCAACGCCGCGACCGGCGTCGCCTGTCCGACGACGATGCAGCCGAACACCTACCTTCCGAGCGGCCCGCGCGGCTTCAAGCGCGACACCCGCAACACCATCGCGATCAGCCAGACCGACGTCATCTCGCACTTCGACACCGGCTCGGTCGAGCACTCGCTGGTGGCGGGCGTGTCGCTGTCGCGCGAGGACTTCGACCTCGACACCGGCAACCTGTTCCGCACCGCCAACGGCACCGCGGTGACGCTGCCGCTGATGTCGATCAGCGATCCCGACTCGCGCTACACCGGCCCGATCAATTTCATCCGCAGCGGCATCACCGAGGGCAGCCTGGACAACCAGGCGATCTACGCGTTCGACACGCTGAAGTTCAGCGAGCGCTGGATGCTCAACCTCGGCGCGCGTTACGAGCACAACAAGGGCGACAGCGTCGCGTACACCTTCAACACCACGGCGGGCAGCCCGACCCTGGGCCAAGTCACCGGCCGCACCGTGTCGGAAAACGAGGACGATCTGTTCTCCTACCGCGCGGGCCTGATCTTCAAGCCAGCCGCGAACGGCACGCTGTACGTGTCGTACGCGAACAGCAAGACCCCGTCGAAGGCTTCGGTCAACGGCTCGTGCACCGCGACCAGCACCACCGGCACGGCCAACTGCAACGTCGATCCGGAAAGCGCCGTCAACATCGAATTCGGCGCGAAGTGGGACATCAACCAGCGCCTGGCGCTGACCGGTGCGGTGTTCCGCAACGACCGCGAGGAGTTCAAGGTCGCTGATCCGGGCAACCCGGCCAATCCGAGCGGCGAGCAGCAGCTCGATGGCGAGGCGCGTGTCGACGGCGTGTCGCTCGGCGTGGCCGGTCAGCTTGCGGACCACTGGTCGGTGTTCGCCAACGTGACCTGGCTCGACAGCGAAGTGCTGCAGGGCGTGTCGGACTTCTGCAAGACCAATCCGAGCACGGCGTGCGGCAACACCGCCGCCAATCCCGATCCGCTGGAAGGCCGTCCGATCAGCGGCACGCCGGAACGCGCGGGCAGCGTGTGGACCACCTACGAGCTGTCGCAGTGGACCTTCGGCTACGGCATCACCTACCAGAGCAGCTACGACTACTACACCGGTACCGGCGCCAACGCGGGCACGATCAAGGGCTACACGACGCACCGCGCGATGGTCGGTTACAGCGTCAACGAGCGCCTGAGCCTGCAGCTCAACGCCAACAACCTGTTCGACAAGGAGTACTACATCCGCGTCCGCAACAACGGCTGGGCGACCCCGGGCGACGAGCGCTCGGTGGTGCTGCAGGCCACGTACAGGTTCTAATCCCGGTTCCTGGGCTGATTTGCCCGTACCGGCTTCGTCCGCCCGGCATGCCCGGGCGGACGCATTGAAGGAGTCGAAGATGCTGCTGCAGGTGCCGCAGGTGCTGTCCGCCGATCAGGTCGCGCATTTCCGCGACCGCCTCGCGAATGCCGGCTGGGCCGACGGTCGCATCACCGCCGGCTACCAGTCGGCGATGGCCAAGGACAATGCGCAGCTGCCGGAGAACGATCCGGTGGCGCGCGAGCTGGGCGTCCTCGTGCTCGAAGCGCTTGCGCGCAATTCGACGTTCTTCTCCGCGGCATTGCCGCAGCGCATCTATCCGCCGCTCTTCAACCGTTACAGCGGCGGGCAGTCGTTCGGTTTCCATGTCGACAACGCGATCCGCTACGACCGCAGCGAGGGCGGTGCCGATCCGATCCGCACCGACCTGTCGGCGACGCTGTTCCTCAACGCGCCGGAAGACTACGACGGCGGCGAGCTGGTGATCGAAGACACCTACGGCGTGCAGAAGGTGAAGCTCGCGGCCGGCGACATGGTGCTGTATCCGGGCACCAGCCTGCACAAGGTGACGCCGGTGACGCGCGGCGAGCGACTGGCCTCGTTCTTCTGGATCCAGAGCCTGGTGCGCGAGGACGCGCAGCGCCGGATGATGTTCGAGCTGGACGTATCGATCCGACGACTCACCCAGGACGTGCCGGACCACCCCGCACTGGTGCAGCTCACCGGCGTCTATCACAACCTGTTGCGGCGCTGGGCCGATACCTGAGGCCGACGTGTCCGCATCCTCCAACGCGCCCGACATCGCCGCCCGCCAACAGCGACGCGGCTTCTGGCTGCGCACGCTGCATTCGTGGCACTGGATCAGCTCGGCGATCTGCCTGGTCGGCATGCTGCTGTTCGCGATCACCGGAGTCACGCTGAACCACTCCTCCGCGATCGAGGCGAAGCCGCACACGCTCAACCGCAAGGTCGAGATGCCCGCCTCGGTGCTGCGCGCGCTTGGCACGCGCGAGGACGGCAACGCGCCACTGCCGGGCACGGTCGCGGACTGGCTCGGCGACGTGCTGCCGGTGTCGATCGGCAAGCAGAACGCGGAATGGTCGAGCGACGAGGTTTACCTTTCGCTGCCGCGTCCCGGTGGCGATGCGTGGCTGAGCATCGATCGCGCCAGCGGCGCGGTGGAATACGAACGCACCACGCGCGGCTGGATCGCCTATCTCAACGACCTGCACAAGGGCCGCAACGCGGGCACGGCATGGCGCTGGTTCATCGACGTGTTCGCGCTGGCCTGCCTCGTGTTCTGCATTACCGGTCTGTTCCTGCTGCAGATGCACGCGCGCCAGCGCCGCGCGACCTGGCCCTACGTTGCACTGGGCCTGGCGTTGCCGCTGCTGCTCGCATTGCTGTTCATCCACTGACCCCACACCCCACGGAGTTCCCATGCGCGTCCAACTGACCATCGCCCTGAGCGGCCTGCTCGCGCTGCCGGCGTACTCGGCCGAGATCAACCTCAACGTGCAGATCCCGCAGCTCAACGTCGCCGAATACCACCGCCCGTACGTGGCGATCTGGGTCGAAGGCGCTGACCAGAAGGCGCTCGCCAATCTCGCGGTGTGGTACCAGCAGAAGGCGACCAGTGAAGGCGCCGGCACCAAGTGGCTGCCGGACCTGCGCCAGTGGTGGCGCCGCAGCGGTCGCACGCTGAAGGTGCCGGTGGATGGCGTGACCGGTCCGACGCGTCCGGTCGGCAAGCACGCGCTGCAGTTCACCGACCAGCATCCGGAACTCGGCAAGCTGCCGCCGGGCGAGTACACGCTGGTGATCGAGGCCGCGCGCGAAGTCGGCGGTCGCGAGCTGCTGAAGATCCCGTTCAAGTGGGGCGGCACCAGCAACGGCCAGGCGCAGGGCAGTGCCGAGCTCGGCACGGTCACGCTGTCCACGCGTTCCTGATTCCTCTTTGTCGTTCCCGCGGGGGCGCCGGGCCGGTGTGCCCTCCCCCTCTCCAGTCGCTGGGTCCGGGCCCGCGCGGGAATGACGCCCAGCACTCTCATCGACTTCCTCCACGGAGCATCGCCATGAAGCGTTCCCTCATCACCGCGGCCCTCGTCGCCGCGCTGTCCCTGCCCTTCGCCGCACAGGCGCACAAGGCCTGGCTGCAGCCTTCGCAGACGGTGCTCGCTGGCAACAACCCGTGGGTGACGGTCGATGCGGCGGTCTCCAACGACCTGTTCTATTTCAACCACGTGCCGCTGCGCACGGACAACCTGACCATCACCGCGCCCGACGGCAGCACGGTCGCGCCGCAGAACAGCGCGACCGGCAAATACCGTTCGGTGTTCGACGTCGAACTCAAGCAGACCGGCACCTACCGCATCGGCGTGGTCAACAACTACGTGATCGGCCAATGGGAAGAGAACGGCCAGCCCAAGCGCTGGCGCGGCACGGTGGCCGAGTTCGCGACCGGCGTGCCGAAGGATGCGAAGAAGCTGCAGGTCTCGCAGTCGGTCAGCCGCGTGGAAACCTTCGTCACCAATGGTTCGCCCAGCGAAACCGCGCTCAAGCCCAGCGGCGAAGGCCTGGAGCTGGTGCCGGTGACGCATCCCAACGACCTGTTCGCGGGCGAGGCGGCGACGTTCCGCCTGCAGATCGACGGCAAGCCGGCCGCGGGTCTCGACGTCGAGATCGTGCGCGGCAACACGCGCTACCGCAACGCGCAGGACGAGTTGAAGGTCAAGACCGACGCCAAGGGCGAGTTCTCGGTGACGTGGCCGGAAGCCGGCATGTACTGGCTCGAAGCGACGAGCGAAGACAAGAAGACCAGCGTGCCGCAGGCCAAGCAGCGTCGCCTCGGCTACGTCGCCACGCTGGAAGTGCTGCCGCAGTAAGCACGGTGGTTTCGAACGTTTCCAACGTGGACGCTCCGCGCGCCGTCGACATCCTCGGCGGCGCGAGCATGGGCACGAGCTGGTCGGTGAAGCTGGTCGCGCCGGCGCATGCCGATCTGCACCGCGTGCATGCCGGCATCCAGGCCACGCTCGACCGTGTCGTCGCACAGATGAGCAATTGGGAAGCGGATTCCGACCTCAGCCGCTACAACGCATCGCCCGCGGGTTCCTGGCACGTGTTGCCGGAGGAGTTCTGGACGGTGCTGTCGTGTGCGCTGAAGGTCGCGCACGCCAGCGGTGGCGCTTACGACCCGACGATCGGCCCGCTGGTGGATGCCTGGGGCTTCGGCCCCGCCGGTCGCCAGGCCGGTGCGTTCTCGCCGGATGCGGTGCGTGCACAGGTGGGCTGGCAGCGCGTCGTGCTCGATGCGGACACGCGACGCGCGCTCCAGCCCGGCGGAACGCGCCTGGACCTGTGCGCGATCGCGAAGGGTCATGCGGTGGATGCGGTCGCCGCGCAGTTGCGCGCGGATGGCATCGACTGCGCACTGGTCGAAGTCGGCGGCGAGCTCGCTGGATATGGACGCAAACCCGACGGCTCGCCGTGGCGGGTGATCGTCGAAGGCTGGTCGGGCGATGAGGACGACGCGAGCGAACCGCGTGTGCTGGCGCTCGACGCGCTTGCCGTCGCGACGTCCGGCGACCGTTGGCATCGCCGTTCGCATGAAGGGCGCGAAGTGAGCCACACGCTGGATCCGCGCACGGGCCGAGCGGTCGCGGATGCGCCGACTGCCGTGACCGTCGCCGCGCCAGACGCGATGCACGCCGACGCCTGGGCCACGGCGTTGACGGTGCTGGGCATGCGCGAGGGCTACGAACTGGCGGAGGCGCTCGGACTGGCGGCGCGCTTCGTCGATGCGCGCGACGGCGACGTGGTGGAACGCATGACGCCTGCGTTCGAAGCGTTGCTCGCCTGATGAAGCAGGATCGTTCCCTGAAGGTTTGGTTCGGCAACGCGCTGATGTTGGGCGCGCTGTTCGCTGCGGGCATCGCATTCGCGCGTTGGCAGAGCGAGCCGTGGTGGACCGCCTCGCCGCGTGCGGGCAGCTGGGTGCTGGCGATCGTCGTCGCGCTGGCCTTCGTCGGCCTGTGCGTGAGCACGTGGTTCGACGCACGCACTTCGCGCGCCGCCACGGAGAACAACGGCGACGACGCAGGCGAAGACGGTGGGGTGCTGCTGGCCTGGGCCAGCCAGACCGGATTCGCGCGGCAGGTCGCCGAGCACACCGCCGAGGCCCTGCGCGGCGCGGGCGTGCCGGTGCGTTCGTTGCCGCTGCAACGTGTGGATGCCGACGTACTGCGCGCGCATCGGCGTGCACTGTTCATCGCCAGCACCACAGGCGAAGGCGATCCGCCGGACCATGCGCTGGGCTTCACCCGTCACATGCTGGGCGAGACGACGACACTGGACGGCCTGCAATACGCAGTACTCGCACTGGGCGATCGCGCCTACGACCACTTCTGCGGCTTCGGTCGACGTCTCGACCAGTGGCTGCACCACAGCGGTGCGCAGCCGCTGTTCGATCGGATCGACGTCGATGCGGGCGATGCCGGTGCGCTGCGTCACTGGCAGCATCGGCTGGGCCAGATCGCCGGACACGTCGCGCTCGCCGACTGGAGTGCGCCGGCCTATCGCACATGGCGCCTGGATGAACGCCGCTGGCTCAATCGCGGCAGCGTCGGTGGACCTGCTTATCACGTCGCGCTAGTGCCGGTGGATGCACGCGACATGCAGTGGCAAGCCGGCGACATCGCCGAGATTGGTCCACGCCACGCGCCCGCGCACGTCGCCGCATGGCTGGCTGAAGCCGGCTTCGACGGCACGCAGCGCATCGAGGCGAACAACGAGAGCATGGAGCTCGCGCAGTGGCTGCAGCGCTCGCGACTGCCCGACATCGCGCAGGTGCGCGGACACGGCGTGCAGGCGCTGGTCGAATCGCTGCAGCCGTTGCCGCATCGTGAATACTCCATCGCCTCGCTCGCATCCGACGGACGCCTGGAACTGCTGGTACGGCAGATGCGCCACCCGGACGGACGGCTTGGCAGCGGCAGCGGCTGGCTGACCGAACATGCGCCGATGGGCGGATCCATCGACGTGCGTATCCGCCGCAACACCGCCTTCCATCCGCCACAGGACGACCGTCCAGTGGTGCTGATCGGCAACGGCACGGGACTGGCCGGACTGCGTGCACTGCTGAAAGCACGGATCGTCGCGGGCCATCGCCGCAACTGGCTGCTGTTCGGCGAACGCGAGCGCGACCACGATTTCCACCATCGCGACGAGATCGAAGCCTGGCTGCGCGAGGGTGCGATCGAGCGCGTGGACCTCGCGTTCTCGCGCGAGGATCCCTCGCGACGCGTGTACGTGCAGGATCGCCTGCGCGAAGAATTGCCGCGCCTGCGCGAGTGGATCACGAACGGCGCGGCCATCTACGTCTGCGGCAGTCTCGAAGGCATGGCGCCCGGCGTCGATGCCGTGCTGCGCGAAGCGGTGGGACTGGAAGCGCTGGAGACGATGGCCGCCGACGGTCGCTATCGTCGCGACGTGTACTGACGGCCGACGCGACGCACGCGCGACAACATCGTCACGCCACAGGACTAGCCGGTCGCCGTCACCGGCTCGATGCGGATCAGCAGCGCCTCGCCACCGCCGTCGATGACGTGGCGCAGGCGCTCGTCGCCCGCTGCAAAGATCGCCGAGTCGCTCGCCGACATCGCCGGAAGGCCGGACTCGTCCGCAAACTGCGCCTGGCCCGCGATCAGGTACACCACCCATGTCGTACCCGGATCGGCGAACAGCACCATCGGACCGACCAGCGGGCGGTGCCACAAGGTCGCGCTGACGCGATCGCGACGCCACATCAGGTTGAAGTCGTGCGTGGGGCCATCGAGCAGTTCGCCTACCACCTTGCGCTCGCCGGCGAAGCGGAGACGCTCGTGCGGCGGATGCAGCTCGTGCGCCTCGCCGTCGTCGAAGCGCAGACGCACGCCGTTGCCGGACAGCAGGACCAGTTCGCGGTCTATCCCCGGGAATGCCGAAAACTCCGAATCACGCTCGATTTCCGCGATCGACAACCGCCAATCCCACGGCGAATCGGGCGCCGGGCCGGGCAGATGGCTGGCGTGGATCTCGCGCGTCCAGCCGAGCTGGTTGCGCCAGCGCTCCCGGCGGTATTCGTTGGCAGGGATCACCCAGGACCGGCTGACACGTTCGATGGCCATTGAGGTATTCGCAGCTCGTCTGCGCCACAGTCTAGCCGTCGTCCGTGTCCTCACGAGGCGACCGGCGCCGCGGTTCGGTGCCCGAACCGACGGCGCGGCCCGAGGGTCAGCGGCGCACGGGCGGCGGAGCCTTCTGTGCGGAGGCGGGTTTCGCACCGGTGGCTGGAGCGGCGCGCGGCGGCGGCGTGCCGCCGCTCACGACGATGCGGTCGAGGTTCTTCTCCACGGTCTTCAGGCCGATGCCCTGGACTTGGGCGAGCTGGTCCGGCGAGCGGAACGGGCCGTTGGCCTTGCGATAGGCGACGATGGCCTCGGCCTTGCTGGGCCCGACGTTGACCAGCACGCGGTCGATGGTGGCGGCGTCGGCGGTGTTGATGTTGACCTTCTCCGCCGCGATGGCGTGGCTGGCCATCAGCAGGGACAGCAGCAGGGACTGGGCGATCTGGTACGCGGGTTTCATGCGGGCTCCTCGTTCGGAAGGCGTGGTGTCTTGTTCGCGGCCGCCGCCGTGGCGGTGCCGTGACGACACTGTCGGTTGCGCACGGCGCCCGGCCCATCGTCCTTCACGCCATCGCAATGGCGGCCTGCGACTCGTCCCGGCGTCGGTGAAATCCGAATGAAGGCGCTCCGTACGCGCCGGAATGGCACGCTCCATGCCCGATCCCGCACGGGATCGCGCATCGCGTAGGCGTAAACTTGGCATCCCCACGCATTCGAGGCTCCTTCGTCATGGACACCAGCAAGGTCGACCGCTACGTCGGCGACAAATGGGACGACGAGATCATTCCCCAGCTCGTCGAGTACATCCGCATTCCCAACAAGTCCCCGATGTTCGACGCCGACTGGGTCAAGCACGGTTACATGGACGATGCGGTCAAGCTGATGGAGCGCTGGGCGAAGGCGCAGCCGATCCCGGGCATGCAGGTCGAGGTGGTGCGCCTGGAAGGCCGCACGCCGCTGATCTTCATCGACATCCCCGCCGCCAACGGTGGCAGCAACGACGACTGCGTGCTGTTGTACGGACATCTGGACAAGCAGCCGGAGATGACCGGCTGGGATCCGGAGTTCGGTCCGTGGAATCCGGTGATCAAGGGCGACCGCCTGTACGGTCGCGGCGGTGCGGACGACGGCTACGCGATCTTCGGTTCGCTCACCGCCGTGCTCGCGCTGCAGGAACAGAACCTGCCGCATTCGCGCTGCGTGATCCTGATCGAAGCCTGCGAGGAATCGGGCAGCTACGACCTGCCGGCGTACGTCGACCATCTGTCCGAGCGCATCGGCAAGCCGTCGCTGGTGGTGTGCCTGGATTCGGGCTGCGGCAACTACGACCAGCTGTGGTGCACGACGTCGCTGCGCGGCCTCGCCGGCGGCAACTTCACGGTGAAGGTGCTGCAGGAAGGCGTGCACTCGGGCGATGCATCCGGCATCGTGCCGTCGAGCTTCCGCCTGCTGCGCCAGTTGCTGTCGCGACTGGAAGACGAAGCGACCGGCAAGATCCGCATCGACGGCCTGTTCGTCGACGTTCCGCCCGAGCGACTGGAGCAGGCGCGTCGCGCGGCGTCGGTGCTCAACACCGCGATCTTCGACAAGTTCCCGTTCCTGCCCGGCATGACGCCGATGGCCGACGACCTCACCGAGCTCGTGCTCAACCGCACGTGGCGCCCGGCGCTGTCGGTGACCGGTATCGACGGTATGCCGCCGCTGGCATCGGCCGGCAACGTGCTGCGCCCGCACACGGCGGTGAAGCTGTCGCTGCGCCTGCCGCCGACGCTGGACGGCAAGAAGGCCGGCGAGCTGCTCAAGGACGTGCTGACGCGCGATCCGCCCAACGGCGCGAAGGTCACGCTCGAGCTGGAGAAGTCCTCCAGCGGCTGGAATGCACCGGCACAGTCGCCGTGGCTGACGAAGGCGATCGATGCGTCGAGCCGCGAATTCTTCGGCCAGCCGGCGATGTACATGGGCGAAGGCGGCTCGATCCCGTTCATGGGCATGCTCGGCGAGAAGTTCCCGGGCGCGCAGTTCATGATCACCGGCGTGCTCGGCCCGCACAGCAATGCGCACGGTCCGAACGAGTTCCTGCACATCCCGATGGGCAAGCGCGTGACCGCGTGCGTGTCGCGCGTGATCGCCGAGCACCACCACGCCAGCCAGCGCGGCGAGACCACCGGCGCAGCGGTGGCGCCCGATAGCGGCGATCGCCACGGCGGGCACGGCTGCTGTTGATCATCAGGCACAGCGAAGGATGAAGGCCCCGCTCCGGCGGGGCTTTCCTTTTCGGTGCCCGCCGGCCGCCGCGGCCGTCCATCCGTCGGACGGCCGTCATCGCCCGGCCTGCGCGCTGTTACGATCCCCCTCGCATCACCCACCACAGGAGAACGCTATGGGCAGTCTGCTCTGGACGATCATCATCGGTGCGGTAATTGGTGTACTGGCGCGGTTCTTCAAGCCCGGCGCGGATCCGATGGGCTGGATCGTCACCATCCTGCTCGGCATCGCAGGTGCCTGGATCGGCAGCCTGCTCTACGGCGGCGGTGGAGCCTTGGGCTTCATCGTGTCGATCCTCTGCGCCATTGCGTTGCTGTTCCTGTACGAGTTGATTCGCAGGAAGACGCCGAAGGCGGGCTGATCGGCGACTCGCCGACAAACGAAAAACCCCGGCGCATGCCGGGGTTTTTCATGTCTGCGATACGGCCGGGCGTCAGCCCGTCACGTAATCGATCACCCTCTGCGCCAGTCGCTCGGCCGATTCGCTCACGGTATCGAGGCGAAGCTCCGCCGCTTCCGGCACTTCGTACGGCGAATCGATGCCGGTGAAGTTGCGCAGCTGGCCCGCGCGCGCCTTCGCGTACAGACCCTTCACGTCGCGCTGTTCGGCGACGGCGAGCGGCGTGTCGATGTGCACCTCGACGAACTCGCCCGGTGCGAACAGCTCGCGCGCCATGCGCCGTTCGGCGCGGAACGGCGAAATGAAGCTCACCAGCACGATCAGTCCGGCATCGCTCATCAGCTTCGCGACTTCGGCGACGCGACGGATGTTCTCGACGCGGTCCTCGGCCGTGAAGCCCAGGTCCTTGTTGAGTCCGTGGCGCACGTTGTCGCCGTCGAGGATGAAGGTGTGGTACCCCATCGCGTGCAGGCGCTTGTCGACGAGATTGGCGATGGTGGACTTGCCCGAACCGGACAGGCCGGTGAACCAGAGCACGCGCGGCACCTGGCCCTTGATCCGCGCACGCGCTGCCTTGTCCACATCCAGATGCTGCCAATGGATGTTGCCGGCGCGGCGCAGCGCGAACGCGAGCGTGCCGGCGGCGACGGTGGCGCTGGTCTGCCGGTCGATCAGGATGAAACCGCCCATCGCGCGGTTGTCGGCGTAGGCCTCGAACGGCACGCCCTGGTCGAGGTAGAGATTGCAGAAACCGACCTCGTTGAGTTCCAGGTGCTTGGCCGCAAGCGGCTCCTGCGTGTTCACGTCGGTCTTGTGCTTGATCTCGGTGACGCTGGCGCTGACCGTGCGCGCGCCGATCTTCAGCCAATACGGACGTCCCGGCAGCAGCGGCTGTTCGCCCATCCACAGCACATGCGCGGCGAACTGGTCGGCGACCTGCGGCGGATCGTGCGCGTCGGCGATGACATCGCCACGACTGATGTCGAGTTCATCGCGCAGGGTCAGCGTGATCGCCTGCCCTTCGCGCGCGACGTCGAGGTCGCCGTCGGCGGTGACGATGCGCGCGACGCTCGAGCGTCGGCCCGACGGAAGCGCGACGACTTCGTCTCCGGGGCGGATGCTGCCGGCCGCGACCGTGCCGGCGAAGCCGCGGAAATCCTGGTTCGGGCGGTTCACCCACTGCACCGGCAGACGGAAACCGAGCTCGCGTTCAGTGCGCACGGGCTCGATCGTCTCCAGGTAATCGAGCACGCTCGGGCCGTCGTACCACGGCGTGTTGGCCGAACGCTCGCGCAGGTTGTCGCCACGCAGCGCCGACAGCGGAATCGCCTGGACGTGCTCGATGCCCAGTTGCGCG
Source organism: Lysobacter panacisoli (assembly GCF_009765165.1). NCBI lineage: Bacteria > Pseudomonadati > Pseudomonadota > Gammaproteobacteria > Lysobacterales > Lysobacteraceae > Lysobacter > Lysobacter panacisoli. The sequence goes on along the minus strand of NZ_VLNU01000001.1, from coordinate 2,375,482 downwards.
GCGAGTTCGCGATAGCCCGCGACGATTTCGTCGAACACCGCGAAGTCGTAACCCACCAGGTCCATCTTGTTCACCGCCAGCAGCACGTGGCGGATGCCGAGCAGCGAGACGATGTAGCTGTGCCGGCGCGTTTGCGCGAGCAGTCCCTTGCGCGCATCGACCAGCACCACCGCGACGTCGGCGGTCGACGCACCGGTGGCCATGTTGCGCGTGTACTGCTCGTGGCCCGGGCAGTCGGCGACGATGAACTTGCGCTTGTCGGTGTTGAAGAACCGGTAGGCGACATCGATGGTGATGCCCTGCTCGCGCTCGGCCGAAAGGCCGTCGAGCAGCAACGCGTAGTCGATCTCGTCGCCCTGCGTGCCGTGGCGGCGGCTGTCGGATTCCAGTGCGGCGAGCTGGTCGGCGAACAGTGCGCGGCTCTCGAACAGCAACCGTCCGATCAGCGTGCTCTTGCCGTCGTCGACGCTGCCGCAGGTGATGAAACGCAGCAGGTCGCGGGATTCGTGCCGGGCCAGGTAGGAGGCGACGGCAGCATCGGCGTCGTGTGCGCGCGTCATCAGAAATACCCCTCCTGCTTCTTCTTCTCCATCGACGCGGACGGATCATGGTCGATCACGCGCCCCTGCCTCTCCGATGTCGTGGCGACGAGCATCTCGGCGATGACCTTCTCCAGCGTGTCGGCGTCGGATTCGATCGCGCCGGTCAGCGGATAGCAGCCGAGCGTACGGAAGCGCACGCGCCTGTTCGTTGGCGTCTCACCATCGCGCAGCGGCAGGCGTTCGTCGTCGACCAGGATCAGCGCGCCATCGCGTTCCACCACCGGGCGTTCGGCGGCGAAGTACAGCGACGGCACCGGGATCCTCTCGCGGTAGATGTACAGCCACACGTCCAGTTCGGTCCAGTTGGACAGCGGGAACACGCGCACCGATTCGCCCTTGTGGATGCGGGTGTTGTAGAGGTTCCACAGTTCCGGCCGCTGGCTCTTCGGATCCCAGCGGTGCTGCGCATTGCGGAACGAGAAGATGCGTTCCTTCGCGCGCGATTTCTCTTCGTCGCGGCGCGCCCCGCCGATCGCGGCATCGAAGCCGTGATGGTCCAGGGCCTGCTTGAGCGCCTGAGTCTTCATCACGTCGGTGTGGACCGTGGCGCCGTGGCTGATCGGGCCAACGCCCTGGGCCACGCCGTCGGCATTGGTATGGACGCGCAGTTCGACGCCGGTTTCGGTGGCGCGGCGGTCGCGGAAGGCGATCATCTCGCGGAACTTCCAGCCAGTATCGACGTGCAGCAGCGGGATCGGCGGACGCGCCGGGTGGAAGGCCTTGAGCAGCAGGTGCAGCAGCACCGAGCTGTCCTTGCCGATCGAATACAGCATCACGGGGTTGCGGAACTCCGCCGCCACCTCGCGCAGGATGTGGATGCTCTCGGCTTCGAGACGATCGAGGTGGCTCAGGTCTACAGGCAGGCTCATCGGGCTTTGATCTTGCGAAACCGCGGTTGAATGCGGCCCGGACCGTCCGGGCGCGGCGCTCGCGGCTATCTGACCACATTGTAGGAACGGCGGTATGTCGGGCTGGAAATAAGCCGCCGGCATGAGCGCATAACCCCTGTTCCTTTCATATGGCGACGGTGGGGGCCTAGCCTGCTGGTGTCCCCGCCGCCCAGACCACCGCCGATGTCGGCACCCCTCCCCAATGTTCCGGCCGCCCTTGCAACGCCCCTGACCGAAGACCGGTTGGGGGCGCTCGCGCGTGTCACCGACGGCCTGGATGCGCATGCATTGTGGTGGCTGTCGGGCTACGCCGCCGGGTTGGCCAGCCGTGCCGGCAACGCCGCGCAAACGGTTCCAGCGCCCGCGGCCGAAGCCCAGGCGGCGGGACGCCTGACCGTCGTGTACGGCAGCCAGACCGGCAACGCCAAGCGCCTGGCCGAACAGCTCGCCCGCCAGGGCGAAGCCGCCGGCCTCGCCGTCCGTTTGGTGCGCGCCGACGCGTATCCGGTGCGCGAACTCAAGGACGAACGCGCCCTGTATGTCGTCATCAGCACGCAGGGCGACGGCGACCCGCCCGACGACGCGCGTGCACTGGTCGACTTCCTCGCTGGCAAGCGCGCGCCGGAACTGAAGCAGCTGCGCTACGCCGTGCTCGGCCTCGGCGATTCCAGCTATCCGCAGTTCTGCGCGATCGGGCAGAAGCTCGATGCGCGCCTCGCTGAACTGGGCGCGACGCGTCTGCTGCCGCGCGCCGATGCCGACCTCGACATCGAGACGATCGCCACGCCGTGGCTCGCGCAGGCGCTGGCCAAGGCGAAGGAAGCGCTCAAGCCATCCGCGCCGCTGGCGACGGTCACGCCGCTGCGCCCGTTGCCGGCCGCGCCCACCCATCACCGCGAGGCGCCGTTCTCCGCCGAGCTGCTGCTCAACCAGCGCATCACCACGCGTGGCAGCAGCAAGGACGTGCGCCACATCGAACTGTCGCTGGAAGGCTCCGGTCTGCATTACGAACCCGGCGACGCGCTCGGCCTGTGGCCGACGAATCCACCGGCGCTGGTCGACGCGATCCTGTCCACGCTGGAGCTCGACGGCGACGAATCCATCGAACATGCAGGCCATGCGTTGCCGCTGCGCCAATGGCTCTCCGACAAGCGCGAACTGACCAAGCTCGCCCGACCGTTCGTCGCCAGCCATGCCGCACAGGCACGCAGCGACGACCTCAACCGCCTGCTCGCACCGGACCAGCAGCCTGCGCTCGCGAAGCTGCTCGAACACTCGCAGGTGATCGACCTGCTGCGCCGGCATCCTGCGGCGTGGACGGCGCAGGAGCTGGTCGCGGCGCTGCGTCCGCTGACACCGCGCCTGTACTCGATCGCCTCCAGCCAGAAGCACGTCGGCAACGAAGTCCACCTCACCGTCGCGCACCTCGAGTACGACGACGGCGACGGCCTGCGCTGGGGCGCGGCGTCGAACCATTTCGCACGCGCCGAGGAAGGCGCGCGCCTTCCGGTGTTCATCGAACACAACGAGCGCTTCCGCCTTCCAGCGGATGCCTCGCGCGACATCGTGATGGTCGGTCCGGGCACCGGCGTCGCCCCGTTCCGCGCGTTCGTGCAGGAGCGCGCGACGGTCGGCGCCGGTGGCCGCAACTGGCTGCTGTTCGGAAACCCGCATTTCCGCAGCGACTTCCTCTATCAGGTCGAGTGGCAGCAGGCGCTCAAGGACGGAACGCTGCACCGCCTCGACCTCGCTTTCTCGCGTGATCACGTGAAGAGTCCGCACATGGATGTGCGGGCTTTTGCGAGGGATTCGCGAAAAGTCTATGTGCAGGACCGACTGCGCGAACGCGGACGCGAGCTGTTCGACTGGCTGGAGAACGGCGCGCATTTTTACGTGTGCGGCGACGCGACGCGCATGGCGAAGGACGTGCACGACACGTTGCTGTCCATCGTCGTCGAACACGGCGGCCGGTCAGCCGAAGACGCCAACGACTACCTCAACACCCTGCAGCAGCAGGGACGCTACGCCCGGGACGTGTACTGATGAGCAGCCATTCCGTCGAGGACATCAAGCAGCACAGCGCGCGCCTGCGCGGCACGCTGCTGGAGTCGCTCGCCAATCCGGTGACCGGCGCGCTCAACGAAGACGACCAGACGCTGATCAAGTACCACGGCAGCTACCAGCAGGACGATCGCGACATCCGCGAGGAACGCCGCCTGGCCAAGCTGGAACCGGCGTACGCTTTCATGATCCGCACGCGCACGCCCGGCGGCGTGGTGACGCCGGCGCAGTGGCTCGCGCTCGATGCCATCGCCACGACCTACGCCGAACGCGGTCTGCGCATCACCACGCGCCAGGCATTCCAGTTCCACGGCGTGATCAAGACCGAGTTGAAGTCGACGATGCAGGCGATCAACGCCGCCTTGATCGACACGCTCGCCGCCTGCGGCGACGTCAACCGCAACGTCGCGGTCGCCGCCAATCCGCTGCAGTCCGCCGCACATGCCACCGTGCATGCGCAGGCGGCGGCGTTGTCGGAACACCTGCTGCCGAACACCCGCGCCTACTACGAGATCTGGCTGGACGAAGAGCGCGTCGCCGGCAGCGGCGGCGAGGAAGAGCCGGTCTACGGCGCGACCTACCTGCCGCGCAAGTTCAAGATCGGCTTCGCCATCCCGCCATACAACGACGTCGACGTGTTCGCGCAGGACCTGGGCTTCATCGCCGTCATCGAGGACGGCATCGTGGCCGGCTACAACGTCAGCATCGGTGGCGGCATGGGCGCCACCCACGGCGATCCGGAAACCTATCCGCGCCTTGGCGACGTGATCGGTTTCGTCACGCCGGAGCAGCTCATCGCGGTGGCCGAGGCCGTCGTGACCGCGCAGCGCGACTTCGGCAACCGCGTACTGCGCAAGCGCGCACGACTGAAGTACACCATCGACGACCGTGGCCTCGACTGGTTCAAGGGCGAGGTCGAACGGCGTGCCGGCTTCCTCCTCAAGCCGGCGCGTCCGTTCGATTTCGTCCATAACGGCGACCGTTTCGGATGGATCGATTCGGATGGAAACGAGGACGGCGACGGCCGCGCGCACCTGACCCTGCGCGTCGTCGCCGGGCGCATCTGGGATCGCGACGGTGTGAACCACCTCACCGGCCTGCGCGAGATCGCGCGCGTGCTGGACGATGCCGGCGACGGCGCGCAGTTCCGCCTCACGCCCAACCAGAACCTCGTGATCGCCGGCGTGCCAGCGGCGCTGCGCGCGCGCGTCGATGCGCTGGTCGCCGAGCATGATCTGGACACGCACGTCTCGGCGACGCCGCTGAAGAAGAACGCGCTGGCCTGCGTCGCGCTGCCGACCTGCGGCTTGGCGATGGCGGAGGCGGAGCGCTACCTGCCCGAGTTGACCGACAAAGTGCAATCGCTGCTGGACACGCACGGCCTGCGCGATGCGCCGATCCACCTGCGCATCAGCGGCTGCCCGAACGGTTGCTCGCGCCCGTACCTGGGCGAGATCGCGCTGGTCGGCAAGGCGCCCGGCCGCTACAACCTGATGCTGGGCGCGGACCATCGCGGCCAGCGCCTGAACACGCTGTACCGCGAGAACATCGACGAAGCGCGCATCCTCGAAGCGCTCGATCCGGTGTTTGCCCGCTACTCCGCCGAACGCGTCGATGACGAAGGCTTCGGTGATTTCCTCGTCCGCGTCGGCATCGTCCCGAGCCGCCCGGCGATTCCACTGCAACTGCGCACCGAGAACGCAGCATGAGCACGCCCCCCGATCCCGTCACCGCCGCCGAATCCCCGCGCGCACTCGCCGAGCTCAACCAGTGGCTCGGCGAACGCAGTGCCGAAGAACGCATCGCCTGGGCCCTGGAACACACCGCCGGCGAGCACGCGCTGTCGTCCAGCTTCGGCGCTCAGGCCGCCGTGTCGCTGCACCTGGTGACGCGCCAGTTGCCGGACGTTCCGGTGATCCTGATCGACACGGGCTACCTGTTCCCGGAAACCTACCGCTTCATCGATTCGCTCACCGACCGCCTCGGCCTGAACCTCAAGGTCTATCGCCCGCAGATCGGCATCGCATGGATGGAAGCGCGCCTTGGCAAGCTGTGGGAAGGTGGGCTCGACGGCATCGAGCGCTACAACCGCATGCGCAAGGTCGAACCGATGCAGCGTGCGCTGGACGAACTCGGCGTTCGCACGTGGATCGCCGGCCTGCGTCGCAGTCAGTCGCGCACGCGCGCGCAGATCGATTTCCTGCAACTGCGCGACGGCCGCTGGAAGCTGCACCCGATCGCCGACTGGAGCGACCGCGACGTGTGGCAGTACCTGCAACGCCACGATCTGCCCTACCACCCGCTCTGGCATCAGGGCTACGTGTCCATCGGCGACGTGCACACCACGCGTCCGCTGGAGGCCGGCATGAACGAGGAAGACACGCGTTTTTTCGGCCTGAAGCGTGAGTGCGGGCTGCACTTCGACAGCGAGCCCAACGCGGCGTGAGGGGGGGAGTGGTTGGCGTCCACACCCCTCTCCCTGGCCGCTCCGCGGCCTGTCCCTCTCCCGCAAGGGGGGCCAGGAGCTGGCGAGCGCTGATGGTTCTTCCTTCTCCGCTTGCGGGAGAAGGTGCCCGAAGGGCGGAAGAGGGGGAACGCGCGAAGCGCGTCAGGTATGAATCAACCTTCCACCCGCGAACGACCAGTTCTCCCAGGTCGTTTCCTTGAACACCACCATCACGTGTTCCGGCTCCAGCCCTGCGTGCGCCAGGCGCTCCATCAGGTCGGCGAGGAACTTCTTCTTCACCTTCACGCTGCGTCCGATCGACCACAGGATCTCGATCAGCACGAAGTCGTCGCCGCGCGGTGAAGCGGCGTCGGGATAGCCCGGGTCGTAGCGGAAATCGGCGGCGTCCAGCTCGAACACGCGCTGGAAGCGGTCGGTGTCCGGCACGCCGGAGGCCACGAGCGCGGCGTGCACGGCATCGAGCACGGCTGACTTGCGCTCGACGGCGGTGGGTTTGCGGACGGTCAACGTCACCAGCGGCATGTCGGCTCTCCGGCGTGAAGGAGCACGCGTGCCTCGCGCGCGCTCAGGTCGTGATCGGTTGGCTCAACTCGCGCCAGCCCGGCGCCTTCGGCCACTGCGGTTCCAGGTTGCCTTCCAGCACGCGGCGCAGGTCGCGGCGGTCGAGTTGCGGCGCCACGCCGTGCAGCAGCGCGAGCGCGTACTCGCGCAGCACGCGCGCACGCGGGATCACCGCCCAGGTGATGCACTCCGGCAGCGCGTCCGGTGCCGGCAGTGCCTTCAGGTCTTCGTCGCGCGCGCCGATCGCCATCTCGGCCAGCAGGCCCACGCCGAGGCCGGCGCGCACGTAGGTCTTGATCAGGTCCGCGTCGCGCGCCGTCATCGCCAGCTGCGGCTCCAGGCCGGCTTCGGCGAACGTGCGGCGCAGCGAGGATTCCGGGCGCGTCGAGGACTCGTAGCTCACCAGCGGATGGGCGGCGAGTTCGGCCAGCGTCGGTGCGCGTTGCAGCGAAGCCAGCGGATGCGTGCGCGGCACCAGCACGACGCGACGCCAGCGATACAGCGGCACGGCGACGCCGCCTTCGGGTTCGGCACCGGCGGTGCTGATCACCGCCAGGTCGGCTTCGCCGCGCGCGAGTTGCTCGAGCACTTCGTCGCCGGCCACCGCCTGCAGGTGGATGCTGACCTGCGGGAACTCGCGCTTCACCGCGGCGATCACCGTCGGCAGCACGAAACGCGCCTGCGTGTGCGTGGTCGCGAGCACCAGCTGGCCGCTGTGCTGGCCGCGTTCGTTGGCCGCGTAGGCGCGGATGTTGCCGGCCTCTTCGAGGATGCGGCGCGCGTGCATCAGCACGCGCTCGCCCGCCGGCGCGATGGATTCCAGGCTCCGCCCCTTGCGCGTGAACAGCTGGAAACCGAGCTCGTCCTCCAGCTGCTTGAGCTGTTTGGACAGGCCCGGCTGGGTCGCGTGCACGCGCTCGGCGGCCAGCGTGATGTTGAGGCCGGAGTCGGCGATGGCGACGAGGTAGCGGAGCTGGGTGAGGGTCATGTCGGAGCGGACGGTGGGGATGAGGCGAAGCGGTCGGTGCGGAACGGCGTGATTTCCGGCGTTCGACAGCGCGTCGCTTTCATTTATCGCTCGATACGAATAGAGGGATGGAAGAAAGCTACCCCGCCCGGATCGCCATGTCCAGCGCGGGGTCTTCCGACATTCCGAAAGGGCATGTACCCAGACGGCGGCGTCATTTCCGCACGTCCGGGTGCATGGGTAGCGTCACGGTATCGCCCCTTCCCTGCCCGCATCGACGCCATGAGCAGCCCGCTGTTTCCCGTTTTCGCCGACCTGCGCGGCCGCGCCGTGCTGGTGGTCGGCGGCGGTACCGTGGCGCAGCGCAAGGCGACCGCCCTGCTCGACGCGGGTGCGATCGTCCGGGTCGGCGCGCCGGCGCTGAACGCGGCGCTGACGGCGCTCGTGAGTGAGGGCCGCATCGAGCACCTGCACGGCACGTTCGCGCCGCGCTGGCTCGATGGCGCATGGCTGGCTATCGCCGCGACCGACGACGACGAAGTGAACCGCGCCGTCGCCGAGGCCGGCGAAGCGCAACGCATCTGGGTCAACGTGGTCGACGACGCGCGGGCGTCCAGCGTGCAGATCCCCGCGCGCGTCGACCGCGGTCCGGTGCAGGTGGCGATCTCCAGCAACGGCACCGCGCCGATGCTCGCGCGCCATGTGCGCGAAGAACTCGAAACCCGGCTCGACGCGTCGCTGGGCGACCTGGCCGAACTGCTCGGCCGCGAGCGCACGCGCATTCGTGCGCGACATCCGCAGATCGGCGCGCGTCGGCGCTTCTTCGAACGTCTGCTATCGGGCCCGGTGCCGCGCTTGCTGCGCCAGCGCCAACGCCTGGCTGCCGAACGCGAGTTCAGCGCCGCATTGCACGAAGCCGCCGCGCCCGCGCGCGGCTCGGTCGTGCTGGTTGGCGCGGGCCCGGGCGATCCCGGTCTGCTCACGCTGCGCGCCTTGCGCGTGCTCAACGAAGCCGACGTGATCCTGCACGACCGTCTCGTCAGCGACGATGTGCTGCAACTCGCGCGTCGCGATGCGGAGCGGATCGAAGTCGGCAAGCAGGCCGGCAACCACCACGCGACGCAGGAACAGATCCACGCCCTGATGCTCGAACACGCACTCGCCGGCAAGCGCGTGGTGCGCCTCAAGGGCGGCGACCCGTTCGTGTTCGGCCGCGGCGGCGAGGAACTCGAAGTGCTGCGCGCGCACGGTATCGACTACGAAGTCGTGCCCGGCATCACCGCCGCGCTGGCCTGCGCCGCCTATGCCGGCGTGCCGCTGACCCATCGCGACCATGCGCAGTCGGTGCGCTTCGTCACCGCGCACTTCAAGGATTCGCACACGTCGCTCGACTGGGCCGTGCTGGCACAGGATCGACAGACGCTGGCGGTGTACATGGGCGTGGCGGGACTCGATCACTTCGCCGCACAGCTCATCGCGCATGGTCGCGCCGCATCGACGCCGTTCGCGCTGATCGAGAACGGATCGCGAGCGCAGCAACGCGTCGTCACCGGCACGTTATCCGACCTTGGCGAACGCGCGCGCACCCATGACGTGCAGTCGCCGGCGCTGCTCATCGTCGGCGAAGTCGCCGCGCTCGCGAACACGTTGCACTGGTTCGGCGATCCGCCGCTCGGCACGGCCGATGCGCGCGTCGCCGAAGCGGCTTGACCGCACCTTCCCCCACGATCACGCACGGGAAATCGACATGGCCCTCTACGACAGCATCCTCGACACCATCGGTTCCACGCCGATCGTAAAACTGCACCGCATCGCGCCGAAGCACGTGACGCTGTACGCCAAGGTCGAAGCATTCAATCCCGGCGGATCGGTGAAGGATCGCCTGGCGCTCGCGATCGTGCTCGACGCCGAACGCAAGGGCCTGCTCAAGCCGGGGCAGACGATCGTGGAAGCGACGTCAGGCAACACCGGCATCGCGCTGGCGCTGGTCGCGGCCGCACGCGGTTATCCGTTCGTGGCGGTGATGACCGAGACATTCTCGGTCGAACGCCGCAAACTGATGCGCGCGTACGGCGCAAAGGTGATCCTCACGCCCGCCGCCGAGCGCGGCAGCGGCATGGTGCGCAAGGCTAAGGAACTGGCGGACAAGCACGGCTGGTTCCTCGCGCGCCAGTTCGAGAACGAAGCCAATCCCGCCTATCACCGCAGCACTACCGGCCCGGAAATCCTGCGCGATTTCGCCGGCAAGCGCCTGGACTACTTCGTCAGCGGCTGGGGCACCGGCGGCACGATCACCGGCGCGGGCGAGGTGCTCAAGCTCGCGCGTCCGGACCTGAAGATCATCGCCAGCGAGCCGGCCGGCGCGGCGCTGCTGTCGGGCAAGGAATGGCAGCCGCACAAGATCCAGGGCTGGACGCCCGACTTCCTTCCGGCGGTGCTGAGCCGCACGATCGCGGACGAGATCCTCCCGGTCGACGACGTGCTCGCGCGCGACACCGCGCGGCGCCTCGCCGCGGAGGAAGGCGTGTTCGTCGGCCTCTCCGCCGGCGCCACGGTCGCCGCCGCGCTGAAGGTCGCCGAACAGGCGCCGGAAGGCTCGGTGCTGCTGGCCGTGCTGCCCGACACCGGCGAGCGTTACCTGTCCACGTTCCTGTTCGAGGGCGTTGCGGAAGGCTCCGACGACGAATGGCTGGCCTCGCTGGAACGCGACGCCGTCGCCGCCTGAACCACGGCCCGCCCGGGCCGTGATCGCCGTGCATTCCCCGGGGCGCGGGGGCCCGCTACCCTGTGCTCCTGCGGCCATCGCCGCACGGAGAATGCATGAGCGTTACGGCGGGCCCGAATTCCGTTTCCACCGATCCGAACGCGGCCGAGCGCGAAGCCGCACGCGTGGCCTGGGTGCGCGCCGCCACGGGCGAGAACGACCTGCAGCCGCAACGCGCGTCGGTCGACGCCGGATTCCGCAGTTACTGGCGCGTGCAGACCGCGAACGGCAGCCGCATCGTGATGGACTCTCCGCCGCAGCTCGAGGACGTGCGACCGTGGCTGCGCATGCGCGCCCTGCTCGCCAGCGGCGGCGTGCGCGTGCCGGAGGTGATCGTCGAGGACGCGGCCGCGGGATTCCTGCTGCTGGAGGATCTCGGCGGCCCGACCCTCGCGCAGGTGCTCGACGACGACAATGCCGACGCGCATTTCGACGCGGCGCTCGAACAGCTGCTGCGCCTGCAGGCGATCCAGCCGCCGCTGGGTACCGGTGCGTTCGGCGAAGCGCTGCTGCAACGCGACGCGGGGCTGTTCGAGGAATGGTTCCTGCGCCGCCACCTCGGGCTTGAGCTGGATTGCGACGACACGGACCGCATCGAACTGGTGCAGCGTCGCCTGATGGACAACGCGTTGCAGCAGGCGCAGGTGCTGACCCATCGCGACTTCATGCCACGCAACCTGATGCCGGTGGCGGGCGGGCCTGCAGTGCTCGATTTCCAGGACTGCGTGACCGGTGCCGTCGCGTACGATCCGGTCAGCCTGTTCAAGGACGCGTTCCTCAGCTGGCCGCTGGAGCGCGTGGACGGATGGCTGGCGCGCTACCACGAGCGCGCGCTCGCCGCTCGCATCCCGGTGCCGCCGCTGCACGTGTTCCAGCGCGATGCGGACTGGCTCGGCGTGCAGCGCCACCTGAAGATCCTCGGCATCTTCTCGCGCCTGCACTACCGCGACGGCAAGACCAAATACCTGCCGGATGCACCGCGCTTCATCGCCTACCTCGACGAAGTGCTGCCGCGTTACCGTGAACTCGATGCGCTGCGCGAAGTGCTCGACGCGCGGATCCGTCCGGCTATGGCGCGCATCGCGTCGAGTGCGTCGTGAACCCGTCGATCCTGCGGAGCTCGAATTGAAAGCCCTGATCTTTGCCGCCGGCCTCGGCGAACGCATGCGGCCGCTGACCGACCACACGCCCAAGCCGCTGCTTCCGGTCGCGGGCAAGCCGCTCATCGAATGGCACCTGGATAAGCTCGCCGCGATCGGCGTGCGCGAGGTGGTGATCAACACCAGCTGGCTTGCAGATCAATTCCCGCAGACGTTGGGTGACGGCTCGCGCTGGGGCCTTTCACTGCAGTGGTCGTATGAAGGCACGACTCCGCTGGAAACCGGCGGCGGCATGCTGCATGCGTTGCCGCTGCTCGGCGATGCGCCGTTTCTGCTGGTCAACGGCGACATCTGGACCGACCACGACTTCGCACGCCTGCCGCGTGATCCGCAGGGACTCGCGCACCTGGTGATGGTGGATCGTCCACCGCAGGCGACACAGGGCGACTTCGCGCTCGACGCCGACGGACTCGTGCGCAGCGACGGCGAGCACCGCCTCACTTACGCCGGGCTCGGCGTGTTCCGTCCGCAACTGCTCGACGGCTGGCGCACGCACAACACCGATGCCGGCGCCAACGAAACGCCGCCGCGTTTCCGCCTCGCGCCGATCCTGCGTGCGCACATGGGCAAGGATCTCATCACCGGCGAACACCATCGCGGCCGCTGGACCGACGTGGGTACGCCGGAGCGGTTGGCGAAACTGGATCAGGAACTGACGGGCTGACCGTCGAGCGATTTCCCGCGGACAGCGACGACTCGCCGCCTCAGCCGCTTCCGAGTGTCTGCCGCAGGAACGGCACCGTGATCCTGCGCTGCGCCGCGAGCGAGGCGCGATCGAGTCGATCCAGCAACGCGGTCAGTCCACCCAGGTCGCGTCCGACGCGCTTGAGCAGCCAGTCCAGCGCGGCTTCTTCCAGCACCAGCCCGCGTCGTTGCGCACGCTGGCGCAACACTTCGCGACGACCTTCCTCGTCCAGGGCCGCGAGGGTGATGCGCGTGCACTGGCCGAGTCGCGAACGCAGGTCGGGCAGACCCAGGCCGATCGCGTCGGGAATGTCGCGCGCCGCATACAGCAGCACGACACCCGCCGCGCGCGCGCGGTTGTGCACGTCGAACAGCGCGACTTCGTCCTCGCGTTGACCGGCGATGGTTTCCAGACCGTCGAGCGCGATCACGTCGTTGCCTTCCAGCGCTTCGAGCGCGTCGCGCAGACGACCGGCCGCGGCGACCAGCGGGAGGTAGGCCGCGCGACGACCCGCCGCATCGGTGGCGGCGCAGGTCGCGAGCAGCAGGTGCGTCTTGCCCACGCCGGTGCCGCCGGCCAGGTACACGCTGTCGCGCGCCTCGCCCTGCGCCAGCGCGCGCAGTTGTTCGATCGCGCCCGCGGGCGCATGCACGAACGTATCCAGCCGCTGGTCGGGCGGATAACGCAGGGCCAGCGGGAGCTGCGGAACACTCACGCCGGAACTCACTCGGGCTTGCGCTCTACCGGCGGCGTCACGTCGGTCACGACCGCGGGCTCGTCGGACACGGGCGTCTCGCCGACGTAGAGCTTGCTGTGGCGGTAACGCTCCTGCGCGTAGCGCAGCAGCACGTTCACCACCGCGGCGACCGGCAACGCGAGCAGCATGCCGAGGAAGCCGAACAGCTGTCCGCCGGCGAGGACGGCGAAGATCACCGCGACCGGATGCAGACCGATGCGATCGCCGACCAGCTTCGGCGTCAGCACGTAGCTCTCGATGACCTGGCCGATGCCGAACACCACCAGCACGCCGGCGACGTGCTGCCAGTCGCCGTACTGCACCAGCGCGGCGATCACGCCGAGGATGATGCCGCTGGCCGGGCCGAGGTACGGCACGAAAGTCAGCAGGCCGGCGATCAGGCCGATCAGGATGCCCAGGTCCAGCCCCACCGCCCACAGGCCGAGGCCGTACATCACGCCCAGCACCAGCATCACCAGGAACTGGCCGCGCAGGAACGCGCCGAGCACGTCGCTGGACTCGCGCGCCAGGCGGCTCACGGTCGGCAGGTGGTCGCGCGGGATCAGCGAAGCCACGCGCTCCACGATGAGGTCCCAGTCGCGCAGGAAGAAGAAGGCGATCACCGGCAGCAGCGCGACGTTCGCGACCAGTCCGATCACCGCGAAGCCCGAGCGCGAGACATACCCCAGCAATGAGGTCGCGATGCCACCGGCGCGATCCCAGTTGTCGCGGATCAGCTGCGACATGTGGCCGAAATCCAGCCAGTCGGTGATCTCCACGCCGATGCGCTGCTCGATCCACGGCAGCGCGGTCAGCATGAACCAGTCGCGGTAGTGCGGCCACGATTCGACCAGCGTGGCGATCTGCCGCTCGATCAGCGGAACCAGGATCAGCAGGCCTGCCAGCACGATCAGCGCCATCGCGGTGAACACCAGCGCCACCGCGGTGTTGCGCGAGCGTCCGGCGCGCTGCAGGCGATCGACGAGTGGATCGCCGAGCCACGCCAGGATCAGCGCGAACACGAACGGTGAAAGGATCGGCGCGAGCAGGCTGACGACCCAGAGCACGCCCAGGGCGAGCGCCGTCCACTGCAGGCGACGCAGGAATCGCGCGATGTCGTCCAGTGCCGGTGATTGCATTGGTTTCCTCGTCAACGCAGCCGGTAGACCGGCGGCTGGCCTTCCAGACCTTCGAGTACTTCGACCACGCCGTCGCGTGCCAGCAGGCGATGGAAGCCCGGCGTGCCGCTGACCAGCTCGAGTTCGTATTCCAGACCCAGCGGCGTCGCGCGCAGCGGCGTCAGGCGGCGCACCACCGAGAGCTTCTGCAGGTAGCCGGCAAGGCGGATGAAGTCCTCGCTGCTGTCCACGCCGGTGAAGGTCACGCGATACGCGCCGGCTGCGCCGGACTCGACGCGCTTGGCGTAGCGCTTCATCAGCGCGTCGGCCGCGCCGTCGGCGCCGTTGGCCATGAGCTGGCGGGCGTCGGCGCCGGTCTGGGACCAGCTCGACAGCACCTTGCCGGCGTCGACGAAGGTCCAGTCGGCCTTCCAGCCGGCGGAAGCGTCGCGGTAGAGCTTGCCGATCAGCTGCATCGGTGGGCTGTAGCGGGCCGATGCGCGGGCGACGGCGGCGCTGTCGCCGCGCCAGATCGCACCGACGGCGGCCTGTTCGGCGGCATTGCCGGTCGGCAGGCCGAGCTTGTAGCCGCGTTCGGTCGCACGGTTGAGCGCGGGGCGGGCCGCATTCACCTGCGGCAGGCCGACCAGGCGCGGACCGCTGCCGTCGTCGATGGCGAGCCACAGCACGGGCTTGGGCCGCGGCTGTGGCCAGACCGGGATGCCGAGCGTCGCGGCGAGGTCGTTGACGGCCTGTTCGTCGAAGTTGACGACCAATGTCGTGCGGAAGCTCGGTGCGCCGGTCGGGCCAACGCCCTCGTCCTGGCGGTAGTCGTAGCTCTCGACGTAGGTCTTGGCCTGGCGCAGTTCCTGGCCCACGCCGGGGCGCGAGGCCGCGCCACGGTCGCCGGAGAGCTTGCCCAGCACCTGCGCCAGCGCGCGGGCGAAGGCAGTGTTGCGCTCGGTCTCGCCCTGCCCGTTCACCTGGACTTCGGTGGCGTAGATGCCTTCCGCGCGGGCCCGATCGCCCTCCACGCGCTGCGCCGCGGCGGTGAAGCTCGCCAGCAGCAGGAGTGCCGCGGCGGTCCACGCATGGAGCTGCCTGTGGATCGCCGTGCGACCGGCGGTGCGCGGAGTTGCCGTGCGGATTGCCCGAACCATCGCTGTCCCTGAGGTGCGTAATGAGGAAATGGTGCCGCAGCCGTGCCGGCCCGTCCATTCACGCCCGTCACGACTGTTAAAATCGCCGCTTCACTTTCGCGACCGACGAGGCCGCCGTGTCCCCGACGCCCCCATCTTCCCCCACTCCGATCACCTACCGTGACGCTGGCGTCGACATCGACGCGGGCAACGAGGTCGTCGAACGCATCAAGCCGCTGGTCAAGCGCAGCTTCCGCCCGGAAGTGATGGGAGGCCTGGGTGGATTCGGCGCCCTGTTCGACCTGTCTGGCAAGTACAAGGAGCCGGTGCTGGTCTCCGGCACCGACGGCGTGGGCACCAAGCTCAAGCTGGCGCAGCAGCTGAACCGCCACGACACCATCGGCATCGATCTCGTCGCCATGTGCGTGAACGACGTGCTGGTGCAGGGCGCCGAGCCGCTGTTCTTCCTGGATTATTTCGCAACCGGCAAGCTCGATGTCGACACCACGGTCGCCGTGGTCGGCGGCATCGCCAGGGGCTGCGAGATGTCCGGCTGCGCGCTGATCGGCGGCGAGACCGCCGAAATGCCCGACATGTACCCGCCGGGCGAGTACGACCTCGCCGGCTTCTGCGTCGCCGCGGTGGAAAAGTCTCAGCTGCTCGACGGCGCGAAGGTGCGCGAAGGCGACGTGCTGATCGGCATCGCCTCCAGCGGCCCGCACTCCAACGGCTATTCGCTGGTTCGCAAGATCTACGATCGCGCCGGCCGCCCGGCCGACCTCGACGTCGGCGGCGTGAAGCTGATCGACGCGCTCATGGCGCCGACCGCGCTGTACGTGAAGCCGGTGCTGGAACTGCTCGGCAAGCACGACCTGCACGCGATGGCGCACATCACCGGCGGTGGCCTCACCGAGAACATCATCCGCGTGATCCCCGAGGGCCTGGGCCTGGATATCGAAGCGTCGGCGATCGTGCTGCCGCCGGTGTTCGACTGGCTGCAGCGCGAAGGCGCGGTGCCGAACGACGACATGTGGCGCACCTTCAATTGCGGCGTCGGCTTCGTGCTGGTGGTCGCGCCGTCCGACGTCGCGGCGGTGAACACCGACCTCGATCGCCTCGGCCTGCAGCACCGACCGATCGGACAGGTGGTCAAAGCCGGTTCCGGCGAACGCGTGCGCATCGGCTGATCGCGACCCGCGCTTGAACACCGCATCGCACCCCACGTCCGCACCGTGCCGCATCGCGGTGCTGGTCTCGGGCCGGGGCAGCAACCTGCAGGCGATCCTCGATTCGATCGATGCGGGTTCCCTGCCCGCGCGAATCGTCGGCGTGTTCTCCGACAAGCCGGGCGCGACGGCGCTGCAGCGCGTCGCACCCGCGCTGCGCTGGAGCGCGGACCCGAAGGCGTTCGCGTCGCGCGAGGCCTTCGATGCGGATCTCGCCGATGCCGTCGCCGCGACGGATCCCGACTGGGTCGTCTGTGCGGGTTACCTGCGCATCCTCGGCGATGCGTTCGTGACCCGCTTCCGCGGCCGCTTGCTCAACATCCATCCGTCGCTGCTGCCCAAGTACCCGGGCCTGCGTACCCATGCGCGCGCGCTCGCCGACGGCGAGACCGTGCACGGGGCGAGCGTGCATTTCGTCATCCCTGAACTCGACGCCGGTTCGGTGATCGCACAGGCGCGCGTGCCGGTGGAGCCGGGCGACGGCCCGGACGATCTCGCCGCGCGGGTGCTCCAGGTCGAGCATCCGCTCCTGCTGGCCGTCCTGCGGCTCGCCGCGACGGGCCGGCTGACTGAACAGGGAACAACCGCCGCCCTCGACGGTCATGGGTTGTTTACACCGCTGCTTCTAGATTCCGCCGGAGCCCTGCGCGCGCCCGGAACCGGCCTTCCTGCCTGAACCGGCGCGCGTTCCAACGAACCTGTTCGATGAAACGCCTGATCCTTGCCCTGACCCTCGCCGCCTCCGCTTCGTTCGCCGCGCCCGCACTGGCGCTGGAGCCCTTCGTCGCGAACTACCAGATCTTCAACGGTGGCAAGCCGCTGGGCGAAGCGACGATGCAGGTCGTGCCCGGCGATGCGCCCGGCCGCTGGCGGATCGATCTGAACATGCGCGGCACTCGCGGCCTGATGGGACTGGCTGGTGCCAACGCGCAGCAGAGCACCGTCTTCGACCTGATCGGCGACACCTATCGGCCGCTGAGCCAGAGCACCGTGCGCAAGGCCGTGTTCATGGGGCGCGAGATCACCGGCACCTACGACTGGTCCACGCACACGGCGCGCTGGACCGGCGACGTTAAGAAAAATCGTCAGGCTCCGGTGCCGCTGCGCGATGGCGACATGAGCGGGCTGCTGATCAACCTGGCGATCATCCGTGATGCGCAACCGGGCCGCGAACTGGCGTACCGCTTCGTCGACAACGGCCGCGCGCGCGACCATCACTACGCCGTCGCGCAGGAACTGGAAGGTGTGAGCGTGGACGGCATGGGCTTCAACGCCATGCGCGTCAGCCGCGTTCAGGGCGCAGGCACGGACGAAACCGTAGTGTGGGTGGTCGATGGCGTGCCCACGCCCGTGCGCATCCTGCAACGCGACAACGGCGAGGACACGTACGACCTTCGCCTGATCGATTACAAGGGAGCCTGACATGGCCAACACCACGATCCGCCCGATGCTGCGCGCCGCGTTCGCATTCGCGATGCTCGCCGCGGCCAGCGCGCCGGCGTGGGCGGTCAAGCCGTTCACGGCCGACTACCAGGCCAGCTACATGGGCATGCAGGGCAGCGGTCGCATGACCCTCGCCTCCGAAGGCAGCAACCGCTGGAAGTACAGCCTGTCGGTCACCAGTCCGCTGGCCGAGCTGCAGCAGACGACGGTGTTCGAGGACAAGGGCGGCCAGTGGCGCCCGCTGTCCGGCGTCGACACCTCGCGCGTGCTGACCAAGCGGCAGAACAAGAACGCGACCTACGACTGGTCGCGCGGCGTCGCCAGCTGGACCGGCGACGTGAAACCCGAACGTGCAGGCCCGATCAAGCTGCAGGCCGGCGATCTGGATGCGTTGCTGATCAACCTCGCCGTCGTGCGCGACCTGCAGGCGGGCAAGCCGCTGAGCTATCGCATGGTCGAGGACGGACGCGTCAAGCAGCTCGACTACACCGTCGCCGGCAAGGAGCCGATCAGCATCGGCGGGCAGACGAAGCAGGCGACGAAGATCGTCAGCTCGCAGGGCAAGAAGGAAACCATTGCGTGGATCGTCGATGGCATGCCGGTGCCGGCGCGCATCCTGCAGCGCGACAAGGGCCAGGACGCGATCGACCTGCGCGTGCAGGCAGTGCGCTGAAGCCTCAGCGATGTTGGGAATTCCACAGCGCGGGCGACGTGCGCCCGCGCTTGATGGTCGAACTCACGTCTTGGCGTGCCACGCCTTCAGCAGTGCGGTTTCCTGCTCGCGCGTGATGCCCGCACGCAGTGTCGCCTGGCGTTCGGCCGGCTGGCTGCGGAACCAGGCCAACAGATCCGACACCGTGGTGTCGAGCGGGCGATAGGTGAGTCCGGCGGCGATCGCGCGCGCATTGGAGACCGCACCGTAACCGGCGTACGGCCCGCTCTTCGACGACACCCAGATCGGCAACTCGACCTTGTTCTCGTCGAGGAATTCCGGCGACACGTGCGTGTACTTCGGCTTCTTGCCGGTGACGCGCTCGCAGCCCTTCAGCATCGCCGTAGTGGTCAGCGGCTTCGCAGGACCGACCGCGTTGAACGTGCCCAGCGTGCCGGCTTCCGCGAGCCGGATCATCCATTCGCCCAGGTCGCGACCATCGATGATCTGCACGGGATCGGAACCGTCGCCAGGCACGAGCATCTCGCCGCCCTGCGCCACGCGGTGCGGCCAGTAGGTGAAGCGGTCGGTCTCGTCGCGCGGTCCGACGATGTAGCCGGGCCGGACGATGGTGACGCGCTCGCCGAACTGCTTGCGCGCTTCGGCCTCGCTCAGCGCCTTGAGCGGTCCATACAGGTGCTCGATGTCGGCGCGCAGCGACTCCTGCGTTTCGGCCATCGCGTCCTTGCCTTCGTAAGCCGCCAGCGGCGCGTCCTCGCTGATGCCCGGATGGCTGCCGTCGGCGTAAACGGAAATGGTGGAGATGAAGAGGTAGTGGCCGACGCTGCCCTTGAGCACGTTGCCGGCATCGCGCACCCAGAACGGCAGGCTGGTCGGATTGTCGATGCACACGTCCCACTTGCGACCCTGCAGCGAACGCAGATCGCCGGTGTTGCGATCGCCAAACAGCTGCTCGACCTCGCCCGGCCATTCCGGCGACGGACGCTTGCCACGGTTGAACAGCGTCACCTTGTGGCCGCGTGCCAGCGCGTAGTTCACCTGGAACGGACCGGTGAAACCGGTGCCGCCGAGGATCAGGATGTTCAACGGCTTGGCCGCACGCTCGATGGGCCGATTCGACGCGGCGAAAGCGAATGACGGCAACACGGCGGACGCAGCGGCGAGCGCGCCCAGCTTGAGCAGGTCACGACGGCTGGTGGTCATGCGGATCTCCCTGGCGATGTGGCCGGGATTCTTAGCACATCCACCAGGGAATGCATGTGCGATTAGGCCGCCCCCGCGGCGGCCGGCTTCAGGGCTTCGGTGTGGCCGGCTGCATCACGGTGCGGCAGTCGACGCGCAGCGTCTCCGCGCTGCCGCGCCAATGGAAGGCGCGGCACTCGCGCGCGCCTTCGGTCGTCGTGGTCACGGTCACGGCGTAGAGCGACTGCAGCATTTCATGCATCGTCGTCGTGCCGTCGCCGTTCCAGTCCATGTCCTTGCGCTCCAGCCCGCGCGTCGCCGCGGCGCCGGTGAAGTGCAGCCAGCTCAGAACGGCCAACAGGACCAGAAAGAATCCCAGCGCGGCCTTGCGCCGGGGCGTGAACGGTGCGCGCTTGACCGGAGCCATGCGTCAGCCCGCGATGCGGCGGATCTTCGCGCCCAGACCCGACAGCTTCTCTTCGATGTTCTCGTAGCCGCGGTCGAGGTGGTAGATGCGATCGATGGTCGTCGTGCCTTCGGCGACGAGGCCTGCCAGCACCAGCGAGGCCGATGCGCGCAGGTCGGTCGCCATCACCGGCGCGCCGCTCAGGCGCTGCACGCCGCGCACGATCGCGGTGTGGCCTTCCACGCGGATGTCGGCGCCCAGGCGCTGCAGTTCCGATACGTGCATGAAGCGGTTCTCGAAGATGGTTTCGTTCATCACCGCCACGCCGTCGGCGATGCAGTTCATCGCCATGAACTGCGCCTGCATGTCGGTCGGGAACGCCGGGTGCGGGGCGGTGGTGATGTCGACCGCGCGCGGACGACGTCCCTGCATGTCGAGGGTGATGCGATCACCGTCGATGGTGATCTCCGCACCGGCCTGCTTGAGCTTGTCGATCACCGCGTCCATCGAATCCGGACGCGCGCGACGCACCGTCACGCGGCCGCCGGTCATCGCGGCGGCGACGAGGAAGGTGCCGGTCTCGATGCGATCGGGCAGCACGTCGTGGCTGCCGCCGTGCAGGCGCTCAACGCCGTGCACGATGATGCGGCCGCTGCCGGCGTGCTCGATGTTCGCGCCCAGCGCGTTGAGGCAGTCGGCCAGATCGACGATCTCCGGCTCCATCGCCGCGTTCTCGAGCACGCTGGTGCCTTCGGCGAGCGCCGCGGCCATCAGCACGTTCTCGGTGCCGGTCACGGTGACCATGTCGAACACGAAGCGCGCGCCTTTCAGGCGGCCGTTGCGATGCGCCTTGATGAAGCCGTTCTCGACGGTGATCTCCGCACCGAGCGCCTGCAGGCCCTTGATGTGCTGGTCGACCGGACGCGAACCGATCGCGCAGCCGCCCGGCAGCGAGACTTCAGCCGCGCCGTACTTGGCCAGCAGCGGACCGAGCACCAGCACCGAAGCGCGCATCGTCTTGACCAGTTCGTACGGCGCGACGTGGCTGTGCACCGTGGTGGGATCGACGACCATGCCGCGGCCGCGGCCGAGCGTGCCTTCGTCCACCGTGATGCCCGCGCCGAGCTCACCCAGCAGCTTGGCCGTAGTGACCACGTCGTGCAGGTGCGGCACGTTGGTGATCGACACCGGGCCGTCGGCCAGCAGCGTCGCGCACAGGATCGGCAGCACCGCGTTCTTCGCGCCGGAGATCTGCACCTCGCCATTGAGCGTGGCGCCGCCTTCTACAACGATCTTTTGCATGGATGGATTCGGGAATCTTGGAATGGGAAATGGGAGTCGACCGGAACGGCAAGCGCGCGGCGACGCCGCGACGCCCTGCCCTTACTGCCGGTTCCCGGCCTCTTCAGGCGTCAGGGTCTTCAGCGCCAGCGCGTGGATCTCGCCGCCCATGCGCTCGCCCAGAGTGGCGTAGACCAGGCGGTGGCGCGCCAGCGGGAGCTTGCCGCGGAACGCTTCGGCCACCACCGTCGCCTCGAAATGCACGCCATCGTCGCCGCGCACGTCGGCGCTGGAGCCCGGTAGGCCCTGTTCGATGAGCTGGCGGATGATGTCGGGATTCACGGTGGGGACCTCGGGAGCATGAGCCGGCGGCAGCGGCCGCGCATGTCGCGGAGGACCGTTGCCCGGGGCGTTGACGGGCGTTTGGCGGACGAACCGCATAGAATTCGTGGATTAGCCTAACGGAAAGGCCCCCGGTCCGAAATGGCACGCCCAATGGCAACCATCCCCGTCCCCGCTCCCGCCCATGCAGACGACACGGCCGCCCTGGCCGCCAGCGGACGCCGCGTCTTCGAGATCGAAGCGCAGGCGCTGTCCGCGGTCGCCGCCCGCATCGACGGCGACTTCAGCGCCGCCTGCCGGCTCATCCTCGCCTCGAACGGGCGGGTGGTCTGCACCGGCATGGGCAAGTCCGGCCACGTCGCGCGCAAGATCGCCGCGACCCTGGCCTCGACCGGCACCCCTGCGTTCTACGTGCACCCCGGTGAGGCCGGCCACGGCGACCTGGGCATGATCACCGACGTCGACATCGTCCTGGCGCTGTCGTACTCGGGCGAGAGCGACGAGGTGCTGATGCTGCTGCCGGTGCTCAAGCGCCAGGGCAACCGCCTCATCGCGATGACCGGACGCGTCAATTCCTCCCTCGCGCGCGAAGCCGACGTGCATCTGGACGTGAGCGTCCCGGCCGAGGCCTGCCCGCTCGCGCTCGCGCCGACGTCCAGCACCACCGCATCGCTGGCGATGGGCGATGCATTGGCGGTCGCGCTGCTCGACGCGCGCGGCTTCACCGCCGACGATTTCGCGCGTTCGCACCCGGCCGGCGCGCTCGGTCGCCGCCTGCTGCTGCACATCGCCGACATCATGCATTCCGGCGACGACGTGCCGCGCGTGCACGCCGACGCCAGCATCAGCGAAGCGCTGGTCGAGATGAGTCGCAAGCGACTGGGCATGACCGCGGTGGTCGACGACGACAACCGTCTGCTCGGTCTCTACACCGACGGCGACCTGCGCCGCACGCTCGACGACGATCGTTTCGATCTGCGTAACACGCGCATCGTCGAAGTGATGACGCGTTCGCCGAAGACCATCGGCTCCGATGCGATGGCCGTGGAGGCCGCGCAGTTGATGGAAGCGCACAAGATCAGCGGTCTGCTGGTGATCGATACCACCGGTCGCGTGGTCGGTGCGCTCAACATTCATGACCTGTTGCGCGCGCGGGTGGTTTAAGAATCGCGTCGCCCGTTTTTCCTTTCACCGTCGCCGAACCGCCTACCGCCCTCGATGCCCTACAGCCATCTCAACGACTATCCCGCCGACGTCCGCGAGCGCGCCTCGCGCATCCGCCTGGCGTGCTTCGACGTGGATGGCACGTTGACCGACGGCCGGCTGTACTTCGACGGCCAGGGCAATGAACTCAAGGCCTTCCACGTCCATGACGGACAAGGCCTGTCGTTGCTGCGCAAGGTCGGCATCACGGTCGCCTTCGTCACCGCGCGCGGTGGCGACATCGCCAAGCGGCGTGGCGAAGATCTGGGCATCGAGGAAGTCCACACCAGCGTGCGCGACAAACTCGCCTGCGTGCGCGACATCGCCGCACGAGTGGGCGTGGAGATGGAACAGGTCGCCTTTGTCGGCGACGATCTCGCCGATCTGCGCGTGATGCTGCAGGCCGGCTTCGCGGTGGCGCCCGCCGATGCGCACCGCTGGGTCGCCGAGCGGGTGCACTGGCGCACCGGCGCGCGTGCCGGCCACGGCGCGGTGCGCGAGTTCTGCGACCTGCTGCTGGCCGCGCAGGGCCATGCCGAGCGCCTCCTCGCCGAAATCACCCGCGTCGAAGGTGAGCGCGTGGAGGGCGGGCAATGAACTGGCGTCCGATCCTGATCGCGGTGCTGGCGCTGGGTGCCTTCCTGAGCGGCTGGGCGTTGTGGTCGCAGCGCGATCGCGACAAGGACAACCGCACCGCGCCCAAGCGCCCGGACTACGTCCTGCACGATTTCCGCCTGGTGGTGCTCAACGACGAGGGCCGCAAGGCGTTCACCGTGAGCGCGCCGCGCCTGAACCGCGATCCGGACACCGAGACGATCGACATCGTCACGCCGCTGTTCGAGATCCCGCCTAAGGCCGGCAGCAAGGCCACGCCCTGGGAAGTCCGCTCGCGCACCGGCTGGATCGACGCCAAGGGCGAGGAGCTGCGCCTGCGCGGGGACGTCCATGCCGACAGCACCAACGCCAGCGGCAAACCGATCCGGATCGCCACCGAGCAGCTGAACGTATTCCCGGATACCAAGCGCGCCACGTCGGCCACCCAGGTAACGGTCACCCACCCCGGCCTTATACTGAACGGCCGTGGGTTGGAAGCCGACCTCAATGCCCAGCGCGTCACCCTCCAGAACGACGTCAAGGCCCGATATGAACGCACCGCTCCTTAGCCTGGCGCTGCTTGCGGTGGCCCTGGCGCCGGCGTCGGCGCTGGCGCGCACGTCCGACCGCACCAAGCCGATGGACATCGAGGCGGGCCGCACCGACTACTCGCTGGACGACAGCCGCCCGACCACGCTCAGCGGCGGTGTCGTGATCACGCAGGGCACGCTCGACATCCGCTCCAGCCAGGCCGTCATCACCTCGCGCGACGGCGAGCCGGTGCGTGCGGTGCTGACCGGCGGTCCGGTGAAGCTCAAGCAGGAACTCGACGACGGCAAGGCGATGGACGCGGTCGCCAACAAGGTCGATTACGACCTCAAGAGCGAGATCGTGGTCTTCACCGGCGGCGTGAACATCCGCCAGCCCAGCGGTTCCATCGCTGGCGAACGCGTGGTCTACAACATGAAGACCGGCCAGGTGCAGGGCGGCGGCGAAGGCGCCGGTCGCGTGAAGATCCAGATCATGCCCAAGAACACGCAGGGGGGCGGCTGATGCTGGTCGCCCAGGGCCTGCGCAAGGCATACCGTTCGCGCGAGGTGGTGAAGGATTTCGGCTTGACCCTGGATGCAGGCGAAGTCGTCGGCCTGCTCGGCCCCAACGGCGCCGGCAAGACCACCTGCTTCTACATGATCGTCGGCCTGGTGCCCGCCGATGCCGGGCAGATCGTGCTCGACGGCAAGGACATCACCTCCGAGCCGATGTACGCGCGCGCCAAGTACGGCGTGGGCTACCTGCCGCAGGAACCCTCGGTGTTCCGCAAGCTCACCGTGGCCGACAACATCCGCCTGGTGCTCGAGCTGCGCGACGACCTTGACCGGCAAGGCCGTGAGCGCGAGCTGGAGAACCTGCTGGACGAGCTGCAGATCGGCCATGTGTCCGACCAGATCGGCGCCAGTCTCTCCGGCGGCGAGCGCCGACGCGTGGAAATCGCCCGCGCGCTGGCCGCGCAACCGCGCCTGATGCTGCTCGACGAGCCCTTCGCGGGCGTGGATCCCATTTCGGTGGGCGAGATCCAGCGAATCGTGCGCCACCTCAAGAATCGGGGAATCGGCGTGCTGATCACGGACCATAACGTCCGTGAAACCTTGGGTATTTGCGATCGGGCGTATATTCTCAACGAAGGCGGCGTGCTCGCGCAGGGTGCTCCGGACGCGCTGCTGGCGAACCCCGATGTCCGTCGTGTTTATCTCGGTGAAACCTTCAGGCTGTAGCGATTGAGTCGAAGGTGCGGCGTTTGCCGCACACCGGATGCGCGTCACGGCCGTCGGTTCCCCCTGGTCGCGTTGGCCTTCGACAATGAAACCCCGCCTTCAAGCCTCACTCGGACAACAGCTGGTGATGACGCCGCAGTTGCGTCAGGCGATCCGCCTGCTGCAGCTGTCCGCAGTCGAGCTCGAGGCTGAATTGGCCGCAGCGGTGGAGAGCAATCCGCTGCTGGACTGGACCGAGACCGCGATCAGCGTGTCCAACGGCGACGGCACAGGCGAGCCCCCCGCGACCAACGGCGAAGCCGAGCACCTTCCGCCCGAAGCCGAATGGGCCAACGACGGCGAACCCTGGTACGAGCGCCTCGGCCCCGCCGACAACGACGACGACACGCCTGTCGCCGAGCAGGTCGCCGAATCCGACACGCTGCACGACCACCTGCTCTGGCAGCTGCACCTGAGCCCGCTGTCGTCGCGCGATCGCGCGATCGGCGTGTCCCTGATCGAGTCCATCGACGACGATGGCTACCTGCGCGAACCGCTCGATGCGGTGCGCGCCTCGCTCGCGCCCACGCTGGAATGCGACGAGGACGAGATCACCACCGTGCTGCACCAGGTGCAGCAGTTCGATCCGGTCGGCGTCGGCGCGCGCACGCTGGGCGAATGCCTGCGGCTGCAGCTCGCGCAGTTCCCGGCCGAAACGCCGGGCCGCACGCTCGCGCACCAGCTCGCCAACGGCCCACTCGAACGCCTGCCGCGCATCGGTGTGGCCGGCCTGGCGGCCGAACTCAAGCTCGACCTCGCCGAAGCCGAAACCGCCGTGCAGCTGTTGCGCTCGCTCGATCCGCGCCCGGGTGCGCAGATCGGCGCGATCGCCAGCGACACCTATATCGCGCCCGATCTGGTGATCTGGCGCCAACACGGCCTGTGGCGCGTCGCGCTCGCCGACGGCATGCGTCCGCGCATCGCGATCCATCGTGGTTACGAAAGCATGGTGCGCCACGCCAGCGGTTCCGACGCCAGCTATCTGCGCGGCCACCTGCAGGAAGCGCGCTGGCTGCTCAAGAGCCTGGAAGCGCGCGGCGAAACGCTGATCAAGGTGGCGCGCTGCCTGATCAAACAGCAGGCCGCGTTCCTCGAATTCGGCGACAGCGCACTGCGTCCGCTCACGCTGCGCGAAGTCGCGGCCGAAGTCGGCCTGCACGAATCCACCGTTTCGCGCGCGATCGCGCGCAAATACGCGCGCACGCCACGCGGCACGGTGCCGCTGCGCGCGTTCTTCGCCTCGGGCATCGAAACCGGTGCCGGCGGCGAAGCATCCAGCACGGCGATCCAGGCGATGATCCGTCGCCTGATCGAAGCCGAAAACCCGCGCAAGCCGCTGTCCGACGCGCGCCTGGCGGAAACCCTCAAGGCCACAGGTGTACCCGTGGCCCGGCGTACGGTTGCCAAGTACCGGGAGGCCATGAGCATTCCCTCATCGCAGGATCGCGTGCGCATCGCGTGACGCAGTGCAAACGCTGCGTGAAGGTTGCGTGCGAAACCTGCTGTGGATCAATGTGTTCCGAATCGAATTGGCGAAACTGCCAATGCACGCTCTTGCACACGACGGCAAGCGTGCGATCCTGTCATCCCGTCGCGGCGTAAAGGAGGTCTCCGATGCGTATCGAAACCTACGGCCAGCAGATTGAAGTCACCCCCGCCTTGCGGGACTACGTGGAAAACAAGCTGGCGCGACTGGAACGACATTGCGAACAACCCTTCGATGTGCGGACCCAGCTCAGCCTGGACAAGCCCAACCATCGCGCGAAGGCCACCATCACCATCTCGGGCAAGACCCTCGTCGCCGATGCCGCCGCGATCGACATGTATGCGGCCATCGACCTGCTCTCCGACAAGCTCGATCGCCTGCTGCGCGAACATCGCAGCAAGGTCGTCGACCACCACCGCGGCGAGAGCGCCGCGCGCAGCGACACCTTCGGCTGACGGGTCGCCCGAACCCACGCAAACAACATGCCCCTGCATGACCTGCTGACCGCACCTCGGGTTGCGATCATGGACATGCCCGCCTCGGACGAACGCGTCGCGGGCGGGCAAGCGAACAGCCCGCGCGACCGCGTCCTCGACGCGGCCGCGCGGTTGTTGTCCGGTCCCGAACGAGCCAGCGACATCGCAACCGCCCTGCGCGACCGCGAACGTCTCGCCAGCACGGCGCTCGGCGAAGGCGTGGCGATCCCGCATGCGCGCTGCTCCACCATCGAGCGCTGTCACGGTGCGTTCCTGCGCCTGTCACGCCCCGTGGACTTCAACGCGGTCGACGGCCAGCCGGTCGACCTGGTGCTGGCGCTGCTCGTGCCCGAGCACGACATCCAGCCGCAACTGCTGCGCCTGGCCGAGCTGGCCGAGCTTTTTGCCGACCCCGACTTCCGCCGGGACCTGCGCCAGGCGCGCGACATCGACGAACTCAGGCATCATCTGCTCGCGGGACAGCACCCCGCGCCACTTCCCCGCGCGGCCTGAGGATCCGGATGAGCACCAGCATCAGCGCGGGAGAACTGTTCGAACAGCAACGCGATCGCCTCGGCCTGCGCTGGCTCGCCGGGCAGAAGGGCGACCGCCGCGTGCTGGAAGCGGTCAACACGGTCGCACGCCGACCGTCGCTGGCCGGCTACCTCAACGCGATCTATCCGAACAAGGTGCAGATCCTCGGCACCGAGGAACTGGCCTGGCTCGACGCGCTCGATTCGCGCCTGCGCTGGGAGACGATCGAGAAGATCATCCAGTTCCGTCCGCTGGCGCTGGTGATCAGCAAGGACCAGACCTGTCCGGAGGACCTGCGCATCGCGGCGGAGGAAAGCCACACGCCGCTGTGGGCATCGCCGCGTCGCGGTCACGAACTGCTCAACCACCTGCAGTACCACCTCGCGCGCACGCTCGCGCCGCGCGTGACGCTGCACGGTGTGTTCATGGAGATCTACTCCATCGGTGTGCTGATCACCGGCGAATCGGGTTCGGGCAAGAGCGAGCTCGCGCTGGAACTGGTCACGCGTGGCCATCGCCTTGTCGCCGACGACGCGCCGGAATTCACCCAGATCGCGCCCGACGTGCTCGACGGCACCTGCCCGGAAATGCTCCAGGATCTGCTCGAAGTGCGCGGCCTGGGCGTGCTAAACATCCGTCAGATGTTCGGCGACACCGCGGTCAAGAACAACAAATACCTGCGCCTGATCGTGCACCTGGCCAAGCCGATGACCGAGCCCAAGCCGATGGGCCTGGAGCGGTTGACCGGAGACAGCGGCACGCGACGCGTGCTCGACCTCGACGTGCCGATGATCACCCTGCCCGTCATGCCCGGCCGCAACCTCGCGGTGCTGACCGAAGCCGCCACACGCCTGCACAGCCTGCGCATGAAGGGGCTGGATCCGGCGGCGGCGTTCATCGCGCGGCACAGCAACTTCCTCGAACGCGGCGACGCGTGAACCCACTCCCTACGGCATACGCCCGATGAGCGAAACGCCCGCCTCCACCCTCGTCATCGTCAGCGGCATGTCCGGCTCGGGCAAGTCCGTGGCGATGAAGACCTTCGAGGATCTCGGCTTCTTCTGCGTCGACAACCTGCCGGCGGACCTGCTGCCGCAGTTCGTCGCGGGCGTCACGCGCAGCGCCGAGGGCGCGCCGGCCAAGCTCGCGGTCAGCATCGACGTACGCAACCGCAACAACGACCTCAGCAACATCCCGGAATGGCTGTCCGCGGTGGGTGCACTTGGACTCGACCCGCGACTGGTGTTCTTCGACGCATGCGACGAAGCGCTGCTCAAGCGCTACGCCGACACGCGCCGCCGCCATCCGCTGAGCCACCTCGGGCTGGGCCTGGCCGATGCGATCTCGCTCGAACGCCAGGTGCTCAAGCCGCTGCGTTCGATCGCCGATGCGGTGGTCGATACCAGTACGCTCAACGTCCACCAGCTGCGCCGGCAGGTGATCACCGAGTTCGGCATCGGCGGCGACGCGGGCATGTCGCTGCTGTTCGAATCCTTCGCCTATCGTCGCGGCGTGCCGGCCGATGCGGACTTCGTCTTCGACGCGCGCGCGCTGCCCAACCCGCACTGGGATCCGGTCCTGCGCCCGCTGTCCGGACGCGATGCGGCGATTCGCGAGTATCTCGAAGCGCAGCCCGACGTGAACCTGTTCGCCGAACAGGTCAATCAGTTCCTCGACACCTGGCTTCCGCGACTGCACGTGGACAGCACGCGCAGCTACGCCACCATCGCCATCGGTTGCACCGGCGGGCGCCATCGTTCGGTGTACCTGGCCGAACGCTTCGCCGAGCACGCGCGCAGCAAGGGCTGGGACGAAGTGGCCGTGCACCATCGCGAACTCGACTGAGCGTCCGCGCGCGCCTTCACGCAGCGCGTCTTCACGGCTTCCACACGCGATCCCGCCCCGCGGGGTGAATCCGTCCTGACTTCCGCGCACGCATCGCGCCGTATCACGAAAATTTTGCATCTCGCTTGCGTTCGTCTTGCGTGGCGACGGTTACGGTGGAGTTGCGCCCATGCGCATCCGTCCGCCTCGCAGGAGAGTGCAATGCGAAATACCTCGACGATCCTGGCGATCGCACTGGCCGGCATGGCCGTGGCGCCGGCATTCGCCCAGCGCACCGAGCCGCCGACCACGCCGCCACCGCCGACGTACGGCACCACCGACACCACGCCGAAGTCCTTCAGCTTCGCCGACCTGGACGTCAATGCCGACGGCAAGGTCAGCAAGGACGAAGCCGCAGCGGATGCGCGACTCACCAGTCACTTCGCGCAGGTCGATCGCGACGGCGACGGACAGCTTTCGCAGACCGAGTTCGCCGCGGGCCACGATCACGCGGGCAAGCCGCGCTGATCGCGCCGACGATTCCAGCCCAAAGGAGGACCCATGATGAAATCCAACGCCCTGCTCGCGCTGGCCCTGAGTACTGCGATGCTCGCGATGGCCGGCTGCCAGCGCACCGAGACGGAAACGGTGGCACCGCCGCCGGCCGAGGTCCCGCCGCCGGAGACGGCCCCGCCGGAGACCCCGCCTCCGACCGACACCACCATGCCGCCGGCGGACACCACGACACCGCCGACCACGCCTCCGCCGACCGAGGGCACCCAGACCCCGCCGGAGGAACAGAAGACCAGTCCGCCGCCGTCCAACTGACGAGCGGACGAGAGACAGCCGCGACGGCCCGCAGCGATGCGGGCCGTCTTTTCGAGGGTCGTTCCGTGACGCACGCGACGGAGCATTTGCAGGCCGCGTCGAAGAACCCGGCGTCCTGAAAACAATGCTTCCGGGCCGTCACCTGGCTCTGTTAACTTGGCGGCATGGCCGTCGGTATCCTCCTCATCACCCACGAAGGCATCGGCAACGCGCTGGTCGCGGTGGCCCAGCGACTGCTGCGCCAGCTGCCACTGCGCACCGAGGCACTGGAGGTTCCGTTCGAGGGCGATCCCGACGCGCTGCTGCCGCAGGCCAGCGCCGCCTTGCGGCGCGTCGACGGCGGCGACGGCGTGCTGGTGCTGACCGACCTTTACGGCGCCACGCCGAGCAACCTCGCGGCCAAGGTCGCGCGGCTCGGCACGCCGGTGCGGCGCGTGTCGGCGGTCAGTCTGCCGATGTTGCTGCGGGTGATGAATTACGCCGACCTGGGCCTGGACGAACTCCCGACGGTGGCCGCCGCAGGCGCCCGCAACGGCGTGATTCTCGACGAAGCATGACTGGACGAGGCGTGAGTGGACGAGGCATGAGCACGGAGACGCGGCGATGATCGAACAAGAACTCACCGTCAGCAATCGGCTGGGCCTGCATGCGCGGGCCACGGCCAAGCTCGTGCAAACGCTGTCCGGATTCCGCAGCAGCGCCACGCTCACCGCCAAGGGTCGCGAGGTCAACGCCAAGAGCATCATGGGCGTGATGTTGCTGGCCGCGGGCCAGGGAACGCAGGTGCGCCTGCGCGTGGAAGGCGAGGACGAGGACCGCGCCGCTGAAGCGGTGGTCTCGTTGTTCGAACGCCGTTTCGACGAGGACAGCTGAGGCGACGGATGAGGCAGGAGTTTCTCGGACACGGCGCATCGCGCGGAAGCGCACTCGGACGCGCCCGCGTCCGCCTGCCGCACGTGCTCGAGGTCGCCGAGGAACACATTCCCGCGCGCGCGGTCGAAGCCGAACTCGCGCGCCTGCATGCCGCCATCGCCACCGTGCGCAACGAGATGTTCGCCCTGCGCGAACGCCTGCACGGCGCGCTCGCGCACGAAGTCGGCGAATTCCTCGACCTGCACAGCCTGCTGCTCGACGATCCCGAACTGTTGCAGGGCCTGGACGAGCTGATCCGTACCGGCCGCTATTCCGCCGACTACGCGCTGCGCCTGCAGCGCGACCGCATCGCCTCGGTCTTCCAGACGATGGACGATGCGTACTTCCGCAGCCGCGTCGACGACATCGACCAGGTCATCGGCCGACTGCACGCCGCATTGCACCGGCGCGATGCCGCGATGCCCGGCGTCGCCGGCGAGATCCTCGTCACCGACAACGTCGCGCCCGCCGAGATCGCGCAGCTGCAGGCGCAGGGCGTGATGGCGATCATCACCACCGCCGGCAGTGTGCTATCGCACAGTGCGATCCTCGCGCGCAGCCTGCACCTGCCGCTGGTGGTCGGCGCCGCGCAGGCGATGCAGAAGATCAACGACGGCGACGTGCTCGCCGTCGACGGCGCCAGCGGGCGCATCATCCTCGAACCCGATGCGGCCGACCTGCGCGCCCACCGCGCCCGCGTTCGCGAGCTGGCACGCGAACGCAAGCAGTTGCATCGGCTGCGGCGCGAACCCACGCGCACGCTCGACGGTGCCGACATCAAGTTGTTCGCCAACGCCGAATCGCGCGAGGACGTGGCCGAGGCGCACGCGCTCGGCGCCGCCGGCGTGGGGCTGTACCGCACCGAATTCCTGTTCCTGCAGCGCAACGAACTACCGGACGAGGAAGAGCAGTTCCGCGTCTACCGCGACGTCGTGCTCGGCATGACCGGGCGCACGGTGACGATCCGTACGCTTGATCTCGGCGCCGACAAGGCCGATCGCACCGGCCTTGCGCTGCGCGATGAACCCAATCCCGCGCTCGGCCTGCGCGGCGTGCGCCTGTCGCTCGCGCGGCAGGGCCTGATGGAAGCGCAGCTGCGTGCGCTGGTGCGCGCGTCGGGCTACGGTCCGCTGCGCATCCTGCTGCCGATGGTCAGCACGCGCGAGGAAGTGCGCGCGGTGCGCACCATGCTCAAACGCGTGACCGAAGAGCTGCGCGCGCAGGGCTGCGAGATCGCCGACAACGTGCCGCTGGGCGCGATGATCGAAGTGCCCGCCGCGGCCATCGCCCTGCCCGCATTCATCGGCAGCGTCGATTTCCTCTCGATCGGCACCAACGACCTCGTCCAGTACCTGCTCGCCGCGGACCGCAACAACGAAGCGCTGACCAGTCTGTACACGCCATTGCACCCGGCGGTCTTGCGGCTGATCCGCGACGTGATCCGGCAGGGCGTCAAGCGCGGCAAGCCGGTGGCGGTGTGCGGGGAGATCGCCGGCGATCCGCATTTCGCGCCGATGCTGCTCGCGTTGGGACTCACGGAATTCAGCCTGCATCCGGCGACCTTGCTGGAAGTGCGGCGCACGATCCGCCACTGCGACCTGTCCCGCCTGCAGGCCAATGCGCCCGCGCTGCTGCGTGCGCGGGATCGCAAGGCCATCGAAACATGGCTGCACGACAACGCGCCGCAACCGTGGAAAGTCGATCCGGCTGCCGCTTTATCGCGATAAGGGGTGGGCATCCCCGGCGTCAGGGGCGATAATGCGCGCCATGAACGCCTAACCCTGTCGTGCCCAAGCGGCTCGACGCGCCACCGGATGCCCCGCATGGCCGAAGCCGTCCGCCACGACAAGACCGCGCGCCAACTGCGCCTGCTATCCGACGCGCTCGATAGCGGCCGTCTCGGGCCCGTGCGTCGCCTGGTCAACACGCTCTCGCCCGCCGAGATCGGCAACCTCCTCGAATCGCTGCCGCCGGGCAAGCGCACCATCGTGTGGGGACTGGTCGACGCCGAGGACGATGGCGAGGTGCTGGTGCACGTCGGCGACGAAGTGCGCGAGAGCCTGCTGGCGGAAATGGATCCGGACGAAATCGTCGCCGCGGTCGAGGACCTCGACATCGACGACCTCGCCGACCTCGTCGAGGACCTGCCCGACACCGTCATCGACGAAGTGCTCAAGTCGATGGACCGCGAGAACCGCGAGCGGCTCGAGCAGGTGCTGTCGTACCCGGAAGACACCGCCGGGCGACTGATGAACCCCGACGTGGTGACGGTGCGCACCGACACCACCATCGACGTGGTCCTGCGCTACCTGCGCCTGCGCGGCGAACTGCCCGAGCACACCGACCACCTGTACGTGGTCAGCCGCCGCCACCAGTATCTGGGCCGCATCGCGCTGGCCGCGCTGCTCACCCACGAACCCGGCACGCCGATCAACAAGCTGATCGACGACGAGCAGCCGGCGATCGACGTGGAGGAATCGGCCAACGAAGTCGCGCGCAAGTTCTCCGACCACGACTGGCTCAGTGCACCGGTGGTGGACGAGAACAACATCCTGCTCGGCCGCATCACCATCGACGACGTGGTCGACATCATCCGCAGCCAGGCCGAACACCAGGCCCTGAGCGCGGCCGGCCTGGACGAGGACGAAGACCTGTTCAGCCCGGTCTGGCGCGCGATGCGCCGCCGCCTGATCTGGCTGTCGATCAACCTCGGCACCGCGTTCCTCGCGGCGAGCGTGGTCGGCGAGTTCGAGGGCACCATCGACAAGCTGGTCGCCCTGGCGGTGCTGATGCCGATCGTCGCCGGCATGGGCGGCAACGCCGGCACGCAGGTACTGGCGCTGATGGTGCGCGGCCTCGCGCTCGGCCAGGTCGGTGCGGCCAACGTGCGCACGCTGCTGTGGAAAGAAGCGCGCGTCGCCCTGCTCAACGGCGTCGTGCTGGGCAGCCTGCTGGCGCTGATCGTACTGATCTGGTTCCACAACGTCGGCCTGTCGCTGGTGATCGGCATCGCGCTCACCGCGAACCTGCTGTTCGCCGCCGTGGCGGGCGTGCTGGTACCGGTGGCGATCAAGCGCGCCGGCTACGATCCGGCGCTGGCATCGGGCATCTTCCTGACCACCGTGACCGACGTGATGGGCTTTTTCACCTTCCTCGGGCTGGCGACGCTCGTCCTCGTGCACTGACCGGCGCGCCGCGGCGCGCGACGATTCGGAATTGCGACGCAGCGCATTGCGGCCCGCGCGACGAACGCCAATCATGCGGGCCGCACTCCCGGAAAGTACGTCGCATGCCGTCCACCCGATTCTCCCCGTCCCACGCGCTGCGCCTGGCGGCGCTGGCGCTCACGCTCCTGCTCGGCGCCTGCGCGACCACACCGCGCGCGCCGGTGCCCGGCAGCTTCGTGCCGCGCGAAGTCATCGTCGATGGCGCCATCCACCGCTACCAGGTGTTCGTGCCCTCGCCCGACATCCGCCAGCGCCGACCGGCCGTCGTGCTGTTCCTGCACGGTTCGGGCGAACGCGGCAACGACAACCGGCGCCAGACCGAAGTCGGACTGGGCCCGTACCTGCGCGCTCATGCGCTGGATTTCCCCGCGATCGCGGTATTCCCGCAGGCGGCGGAGGGCACGTCGTGGACCGGTGCGCAGGCGCGCGCGGCGATGGCCGCACTGGACGATGCGGTCGACAAATTCGGCGGCGATGACGACCGCATCCTGCTCACCGGCCTTTCGCGCGGCGGCTATGGCGTGTACGAGCTTGCGCTGATGGAGCCGCGCCGTTTCGCCGCGCTCGCGCCGGTGTGCGGCGGCATCACCCAGTCGCCCGCGCTGAAGGAACACCTGCAGGTCGAAAGCGTGGCGATGGCACCGGATCCGTTCGCTGCCGCCGCGCAGCGCCTGGAGCGACTGCCGGTGTGGGCCTTCCACGGCGGCAAGGACGATGTGATCACACCCGACCAGTCGCGCCACATGGTCGAAGCCCTGCGCCGCGTCGGCGGCAACGTGCGCTACACGGAGTTCGCCGAGGCCGGGCACAACGCGTGGGACAGCGCGTATGCGACGCCGGAACTCTGGGTGTGGGCGTTTTTGCAGAAGCGCTGAGGTTGAGCGCGCGCTTCGCGCGCTACCCCTCTTCCGCCCTTCGGGCACCTTCTCCCACAAGGGGAGAAGGGAAAAACCATTAGGACTTGATTCCCCTCTCCCCTTGCGGGAGAGGGACAGGCTCGCGAAGCGAGCCAGGGAGAGGGGTAAGACGAAAGCGCGTCAGCCCCTGAGCAACGCCTCAAGCACCGCCATCCGCACCGCCACGCCATTGCTGACCTGACGCAGGATCAGCGACTGCGGCCCATCGGCCACCTCGTCGGTGATTTCCACGCCGCGGTTGATCGGTCCCGGATGCATCACCACCGCACCCGGCGCGGCGCGCTTCACGCGCGCGGCGGTCAGGCCGAAGTCGCGGTGGTAATCGTCGAGCGAGGCGATCAGCCCTTCCTCCATGCGCTCGCGCTGCAGGCGCAGCATCATCAGTGCATCGGCACCTTCCAGCGCGGCGTCGAGGTCGTGCGACACCGTGCAGCCTTCCAGCGTGCTCGCGTCGGGCAACAGCGAGGCCGGACCGCACACGCGGATCTCGCCCGTGCCAAGCGTACGCAATGCCTGCAGGTCGGAGCGCGCGACGCGCGAATGCTTCACGTCGCCGACGATCAGCACCTTCAGCTTCGAGAAATCGTTGCCCTTCGCCTGGCGCAGCGTGAGCATGTCGAGCAGGCCCTGGGTCGGATGCGAACTGCGGCCGTCGCCGGCATTCACCAGCACCGTGCCGTCTTCGACGTGCTGCGACAGCGCGGCCACCGCGCCGTCCTCGTGATGGCGCACGACGAAGCCGCGCACGCCCATCGCTTCCAGGTTCTTCACCGTGTCCAGCGCGGTCTCGCCCTTGCGCGTGGACGAGGTCGACGCGTCGAAGTTGAGCGTGTCCGCGCCCAGCCGTTGTGCGGCGAGGGTGAAGCTCATGCGCGTGCGCGTGGACGGTTCGAAGAACAGCGTGCACACCGCGATGCCGTCGAGCGCGCGACGGTCGTAGTGTCCTTCAGCGAACGCCTGCGCGCGGACGAGCAGCGCGTTGAGCGCATCGCGGGACAGGCCATCGAGCGTGAGCAGGTGGCGCGGGAGGTGCGTATGCGGCGAGTTCATGCAGTCGGGGATCCGCTCGGCCGCGTCGGCCGTTCGATTTCTGAAATGTCGGGTGCGTCGTCCGGTGACGCGAGCCAGCGTTCGATGA
This sequence comes from Lysobacter panacisoli, assembly GCF_009765165.1. NCBI lineage: Bacteria > Pseudomonadati > Pseudomonadota > Gammaproteobacteria > Lysobacterales > Lysobacteraceae > Lysobacter > Lysobacter panacisoli. The sequence goes on along the minus strand of NZ_VLNU01000001.1, from coordinate 2,338,829 downwards.
TCACCGCCGCGGCCACCGCGTCCAGCGCCTCGGCGTCGCGCCGGCGCTTGCGCCCTTCGGCACGATCGGACGCGAAACGCTGCGCGGCCTCGATCGAACTCATGCGCTCGTCGACCATCACCACCGGCAGGCCGTAACGCAGCTTGAGTTCGCGCGCGAACGCATGCGCGCGCAGTCGGATCGGCTGGTCGCCACCGTCGAGGGCCATCGGGTCGCCGACGATCAGGCCGTCGGGCCGCCATTCATTGCGCAGTCGATCTATCGAAGCCCAGTCGGGACCGTGGCCGTGCACGTCGATCACCGCGAGCGCGCGCGCGCCGTGGCCGAACGCGCTGCCGACCGCTACGCCTATCCGGCGCGCACCGACGTCGAAGCCCAGCACCGTGCCGTCGCGGCGGATGCGGGCAGGCTTGTCCGCCGCCGACTCCATCACGCGTGCCCGGCGTAATCGGCCAAGTGTGCGAAATCGACGCCGATCCGGCCGGCCGCGGCCTGCCAGCGTGCGTCGAGCGGCAATTCGAACAGCAGTTCGGCATCGGCCGGCGCAGTCAGCCAGTCGTTCTCGGTCAGCTCGTGTTCGAGCTGGCCGGAACCCCAGCCCGCGCAGCCCAGCGCGACGATGGCGTTGTCGGGGCCTTCGCCGCGCGCCATCGCTTCGAGGATGTCGCGCGAGGTGGTCAGGAACAGTCGTTCGGTGATGGCCAGCGTCGAATCCCACTGCATGCCGCCGTCGTGCAGCACGAAGCCGCGCTCCGGATGCACGGGACCGCCGGCCAGCACCGGCTGCGCAAGCAGCGTTTCGTCGCCGCCTTCCAGGCCCATCTGGCCGAACACCTCGCCCAGCGTGTACTCCGACGCGCGATTGACCACGATGCCCATCGCACCGTCGGAATCGTGCTGGCAGATCAACGCCACGCTGCGCGCGAAGTTGGAATCCGACAGCGCGGGCAGCGCGATCAACAGCTGGTTGGCAAGTGGCGTGGGCGTGAGGGACATGGGGGCATTCTAGCCCGGCCGGCGTGATGCGTGCCGCATCCTCGCGGGCGTACGATGGCGGCTTTCCCCAGCCATGACGCCGCCATGTCGATGATCATTCCGCGCCCGCTCGGCCTGGCCTGCCTGGCCGCCCTCGCCCTCGCCGCCTGCCAGCGCCCCGCGCCGCAGGAAACCGCCGCACCGACCACGGATGCCGCGCCTGCGACCTCCGCCGCGACCGGCTACGCCGCCGCGCACGCGGGCGATTACGCGGTGGTGCCGCTCAAGGCCGATCTCTCGCGCTTCGACGAGAACGGCAAGCGCATGATCGCGCGACTGGTGGAAGCCAGCATGGTGACCAACGACCTGTTCTGGAAACAGTCCTGGGACGGCGATCGCGCCGCACTGCTCGCCCGCGCGCCTGACGCGGCCACGCGTGAGCTGGCGCAGATCAATTTCGGCCCGTGGGATCGCCTCAACGAGGACACGCCATTCATCGACGGCATCGGTCCGCGTCCGCCGGGCGGTCCGTTCTATCCGGCCGACATGACGAAGGAGGAGTTCGAGGCCGCGTCGCTGCCGGACAAGACCTCCAACTACACGGTGCTGCGACGCGTGGACGGCAAGCTCGCGACGGTGCCCTATCACGTCGCGTACAAGCCCGAACTCGAACGCACCGCCGCGCTGCTGCGCGAAGCCGCTACGCTGAGCGGCGACAAATCGTTCGCGTCCTACCTGACGATGCGCGCCGACGCGCTGCTGAACGACGACTTCCGTCCGAGCGACATGGCGTGGATGGACATGAAGACCAATCCGGTCGACATCGTCATCGGTCCGATCGAAACCTACGAGGACCAGTTGTTCGGTTACAAGGCCGCGTACGAGGGGCTGGTGCTGATCAAGGACATCGAATGGAGCCGCAAGCTCGCGCGCTTCGCCAGCTTCCTTCCGGCGCTGCAGAAGGGCCTGCCGGTCGATGCGAAGTACAAGGCCGAGACGCCCGGTGGCGATGCCGACCTCAACGCGTACCAGGTCGTCTATTACGGCGGCAACGCCAATGTCGGCGGCAAGACCATCGCCATCAACCTGCCCAACGACGAGGAAGTCCAGCTGAAGAAGGGCACGCGCCGCCTGCAGCTGGAGAACGTGATGAAGGCGAAGTTCGACGCCATCCTCGTGCCGATCGCGAACCAGCTGATCGCGAAGGACCAGCTCAAGCACGTCACCTTCGATGCGTTCTTCGAGGACGTGATGTTCCATGAAGTCGCGCACGGCCTGGGCATCAAGAAGACGCTCGATGGCAAGGGCACGGTCGACGAAGCGCTGAAGGAGTACGCGTCCAGTTTCGAGGAGGGCAAGGCCGACATCCTCGGCCTGTACATGATCGACGCGTTGAGCCGGCAGGGCGAGCTGGAGGAAAGCAAGCTGATGGACGGCTATGTCACGTTCCTCGCCGGCATCCTGCGCTCGGTGCGCTTCGGCGCGAGCGACGCGCACGGAAAGGCCAACATGGTGCGCTTCAACTTCTTCGCCGAACGCGGCGCATTCTCGCGCGATGCCGATGGCCGCTATCGCGTGGACTTCGAGAAGATGCGCGAGGCGATGAACGCGCTCAGCGCGAAGCTGCTCACCGTGCAGGGCGACGGCGACTACGCCGAGGCCAAGCGCATGACCGAGACGATGGGCACGATCAAGCCGGAGCTCGCCGCCGACCTGGCGAAGCTGAAGGACGCGAAGATCCCGATCGACATCCGCTTCGAGCAGGGACTGGAGACGCTGGGCCTGCAGTCGTACGCGAGCCCGGTGAAGTAGGCCCGTGTCCGGTTACTGCGACTACGCGCCCGGGCATCCTCTGCACGGTCCGTATCACGACGGCGAGTACGGTTTTCCTTCGCGGGACGAGGCGTCGCTGTTCGAACGCCTCGTGCTGGAAATCAACCAGGCCGGCCTGAGCTGGGAAACCATGCTGCGCAAGCGCGATGGATTCCGCAGCGCCTACCACGGCTTCGACGTCGACAAGGTGGCGAAGTACGGCGAACGCGACCGCGAGCGCCTGCTCAACGACGCGGGGATCATCCGCAACCGGCTCAAGGTCGATGCGGCGATCCACAACGCCAAGGTCATCCAGCAGCTGCGCCGCGAGCATGGAAGTTTCGCGGAATGGCTCGACGCCAACGTGCACGACGAGAGCGGCAAGCGCCGCGACAAGGCGGCGTGGGTCAAGCTGTTCAAGAAGACCTTCCGCTTCACAGGCGGCGAGATCACCAACGAGTTCCTGATGAGCCTGGGCTACCTGCCCGGTGCGCACCGCGAAACGTGCCCGGTGTACAAGCGCATCCTCAAGCTGGGCCCGCCCTGGCGGAAGGCGTGAGGCCGTCGGGACTCACGTCCACGCGCGGTCCGCGGTGAAATCCACCGTGAGCCAGAACTGCGGGCCGTGCGCGCCCATGCGTTCGGCGATCTCCCGACGGATCGCATCGGCATTGGCGATGGAGCCGATCACGTAATCCGGCGGCACGAGGATGTGGATCTCGACGAAGCGCGCGCGCCCCATCTTGGCGACGTGGCTGGTGTAGTCGAGGAAACCGCGCTCTGCGACGACCGCGTCCATCACCGACTGCACCAGACGGTCGAGTTCGTCCGGCGCGACCTGCAACACCTCTCGCATCGCCGACCACGTCGCCAGCAGCGGCACCGGCAGCATCGTCACCGCGATCGCGAGCAGCACGGCCGAGTCCACGTACGGCACCCACGATGCATACGCCGTGCCTTCCAGCGCGACCGCGAACGCGAAGCCGACCAGCAGCGCTAGGCTCAAGAGTCCGCTCACCAGCCAGCTGCGCGCGTCGAGTGC